>CAZHNZ010000144.1:0-9510 GCA_964534355.1 uncultured Parabacteroides sp. | reverse complement strand
CGGGTAAGTCCTATACGGCATGCTCCCTTCTAATCCCCCAGGGCTTGATCGCAGCAAGGGTCGTTGGTTGTAGCGGCGCGATGTAGTAAGCTTACCCACCTGCCTTCATAGCTCAGTTGGCCAGAGCACGTGATTTGTAATCTCGGGGTCGTGGGTTCGAATCCCTCTGAAGGCTCTTAAAAACCGCAAACTATACAGATTGCGGTTTTTTTTGTTTTTGCGCTGTTGCTGCCTTTGCAGAATGAATAAATATTGCTAATTTTGTGCCACTAAAAAACTCATTTAATCAACAATCATGGTAAGTAAATACATTCGTTTAATCATTGCATCTCTTCTGTTTATCGGCGCAGTGCTTCTTTTTGTTTTCGGGTTTATCTTTTTGGGTGTGTTAGCTGTTTTGGCATCGGGTATTGCTGCTTTGCTTCATTTCCGGAACGAAAGCATTCTTCTTGCTTTTTATTATGTCCGTAAAGCAGATATGGCTTCGGCTGCAAAAGCATTGTCACGTGTAAAAAAACCTGAAAACCTCGTGAAATCGCAAGAGGCTTATTATTATTACCTCAGCGCATTGATGGAATCGCAAAAAAGAAATTTGCCAAAGGCGGAAAAATTGTTTAAAAAGGCTCTGAATACAGGTCTCAGAATGAAAAATGATCAGGCTGTCGCCAAATTGAATTTGGCCGGAATAGCACTGTCGCAACGCAATAAAAAGCTGGCTACGCATTATATTCAGGAAACCAAAAAGCTGGATAAACACAAGATGCTTGCCGGTCAAATCAGAGAAATCGAAGATATGATGAAGCGATTCTGAGTTTAAAATACAGAGAACATATTACAAAAAGAGGTTGTCTCAGAAACAGAATGAGTTCAGCCTCTTTTTTATTTGCGTATCTCTCTCTTTATTTGTAGCTTTGGGTTTTTGTAAATAACCGGATAAGGTATTATTGATAATAAAACAACATAATATGTTACCACAATTAAATCTAAGACACAGGGATGCAGGCAACTTCTTTTTGTTGGCAGGCCCTTGTGTAATCGAAGGTGAGGATATGGCATTACGCATTGCCGAAAAAATAGTGACAATTACCGACAAACTGGCTATCCCATACGTGTTTAAGGGCTCGTACCGAAAAGCCAACCGATCGCGAAATGACTCTTTTACCGGTATAGGCGACGAAGCTGCACTGAAAGTTTTGCGCAAAGTGAGCGAAACCTTTGGCATTCCCACGGTTACTGATATTCACTCGGCAGACGAGGCTGCCATGGCTGCGGAGTATGTGGATGTGCTGCAAATTCCGGCCTTTTTATGTCGTCAGACAGACCTGTTGATGGCTGCTGCCGAAACCGGTAAAGTGGTGAATATAAAGAAGGGACAGTTTCTGTCTCCCGAAGCTATGCAATTTGCTGCACAAAAAGTGGCAGATGCCGGCAATCCGAATGTGATGATTACCGACCGGGGAACTACTTTTGGCTACTACGATCTGATTGTTGATTACCGCGGTATTCCGGCCATGCAGGGCTTTGGTTATCCTGTGATACTCGATGTGACACACTCGTTGCAGCAACCCAATCAAACAGTGGGTGTCACCGGTGGATTGCCTCACCTGATTGAGCCGGTGGCTCGTGCCGGCGTGGCGGTGGGTGTCGATGGATTGTTTATCGAGACGCACGAAGATCCCAAAAACGCGAAGTCGGATGGCGCAAACATGTTGCCCCTCGATGAACTGGAAGGGTTGTTGACCCGCCTGGTTGCTATTCGTCAGACAATCAATGGTTTCTGATGGTGCGCATTGGTTTGCTTTCGGATACTCATGGCTGGTGGGACGATAAATATGCTCACTACTTTGCGGATTGCGATGAAATTTGGCATGCCGGAGATATTGGCTCAGTTTTGGTTGCCGATCGTCTGGCAGAGCTAAAGCCGCTACGGGCTGTCATTGGCAATATTGACGGTGGTGAACTGAAACGAATGTATCCGAAGGATTTGCGTTTTCAGATAGAAGGTGCAGATGTTTGGTTGACCCACATAGGCGGTTATCCCGGGAAATATGCGCGGGAGGTGATGCCCGGAATTTTTCAGAATCCACCCAAATTGTTTATTGCCGGACACTCTCACATTCTGAAAGTAAAGTACGATAAATCGCTCAATTTGCTGCATATCAACCCAGGTGCAGCCGGTAAGTACGGTTTTCATCAGAAACGAACATTGGTGAGATTTACCATTGATAAGGGCGAATTCAAAGATCTGGAAGTGATAGAAATTGGTTAATGCGTTGCAATACTGATATTATTATAAGAGATATGATATGAAAAAGTTGAGCTATCCGGTAGGGCTGATGTTGTTCTGTTGTGTTTGTTTTTCGACAATTGCACAGCAAAACTTGCGTGTAAAAAAGAGTCGCTATTCTGTGACACAGGAGTATGATAGCCGGTTGAACCCGAAAACGGTGGCTTTAATAGCGGGTTATCAGCAAAAAATGGACAAAGAGATGAGTCAGACTATTGGCTTTGCCCCGTCAGGTATGGTTGGTGGTTTGCCCGAGTCGCCTCTGCTCAATCTGACAGCTGACGCTCTGCGAAGTGCCGGTGCTGTTTTGACCGGAGACAGTGTGGATATCGCCTTTATGAATAATGGAGGCCTGCGCAGTACTTTGTCGAAAGGGAATATTACCACAGGAAACATATTCGAAATATATCCGTTTGATAACGCATTGGTCGTACTGACCATAAAGGGTTCTGACCTGAAACCGGCTTTCGCATACCTGGCTCAGAATGGTGGAGGCGGGGTGAGCAATGTCTCACTGCAAATTGCAGACGGACAGGTGAAATCGTTGACAATAGGAGGAAAGCCGCTGGATGAATCCCGGATGTACAAAGTGGCTACAATAGATTATCTGGCAGATGGCAACGATGGCTTTGAGTCTCTCAAAAATGCCATTGATAGAAAATATTCAGGACAGAAGCTGCGCGATGTGATGTTGCAGTACATCAAAGATTTAACAGCGAAAGGCTTACCCGTGGAGGCGCGGGAAGATGGCCGGGTGAAGGTAGAACAGAAATCGGGAAATTAAGAGCAGAGGTATGAAAAAGATAATAGGATTGATTGTCTGCATTGTATTGGCTACTGCCGGGATTGAGGCAAAAAAGAGACTGGTAATTGTGCATACCAATGACACTCACAGTCAGATTGTACCTGTTTCCAAACAGGCCATGCGGGATGCTAACCGGGGCGGTATAGCCCGTCGGGAGGTGTTGCTGAATGAGTTGAGGCACGAAGAAAAGAATCTTTTGTTGTTTGATGCAGGAGATTTTTCGCAGGGGACACCTTTTTACAACATTTTCAAAGGTGAAGTGGAGGTGAAAATGATGAATTTGCTCAAATATGATGCCATTACACTGGGCAATCACGAGTTTGACAATGGAGCGGCGGCTTTGGCCGGTATTTTGAAAAAGGCGAAGTTCAGGGTTCTTTGTGCCAATTATGATGTTTCAAATTCGCCTCTGCGGGGCATTGTGAAGCCGTATGCCATTATCAAAAAGAATGGAATAAAAGTCGGAGTAATAGGAGTGGGCATTAAACCGGATGGGCTGATTTCGAAGAAAAATTTCGGAGGAATAGTTTATCTTGATCCGATAGAGACCGTGAACCGGATTGCTGCGGAACTGAAAGAGAACAAAGGGTGTGATGTGGTTATCGTACTGTCGCATCTTGGCATTGAGTATGATGCCCGTGAGCAAAAAACAGACGATTGCACACTGGCCGCAAAGAGCAAAAATATTGATGTGATTATTGGTGGTCATACACATACATTTTTGAAAGAAGTAAAAGAAGTAAAAAATACGGAAGGAAAAACAGTTTATATCAATCAGGCCGGCAAATTGGGGCTTATCGTGGATAAACTGGAACTGGAATGGGAGGAATAATGAGAAATAAGGGATTATTTGTTGCTTTAATCTTGTTGCTTTGCGCTTCGCAGGCATGGGCTGTTATGCCGAACATGTGGGTGAAAGGAATGAAAGATAAACGGATGAAAGTTTGGGTGGATTCAGTCATGTCAACCATGAGTCTGGATGAACAAATCGGACAACTTTTTATGGTAACAGCCGATGTCAGCCTGACAAAAAAGAATATGGAAAAGTTGGCTGGCTATGTAAAAGAACAAAAAGTAGGCGGTATTTTGTTTTCGAAAGCCACGGTCGACAATCAGGTGAAACTGACCAACTTCTTGCAGGAGCAGGCACGTATTCCTCTTTTTATAGCGCTCGATGGTGAATGGGGGCTTTCGATGCGCATCGAAGGGTCGCCGCGTTTTCCCAAAAACATGGCATTGGGCGCAACAAAAGATTACAGACAAATATATGAATACGGACAACTGGTGGGTTTGCAGTGCCGTGAGATGGGTATCCACATCAACTTTGCGCCGGTGTTGGATATCAACAACAACCCCAATAATCCGGTCATCAATGTGCGCTCGTTTGGAGAGAACCGCGAGCAGGTAGCACAGGCTGCCATGGCCTATTCGCGCGGGCTGGAGAGTGCCGGCGTTTTGTCGGTTGCGAAGCATTTTCCGGGTCATGGAGATACATCTACCGACTCGCATTTCGGATTGCCGGTACTCGATTTGTCGCTTCCACGCATCGATTCTCTCGAACTATATCCCTTTAAAAAGTACATTGAACGTGGTTTTGCTGGTATGATGGTAGGCCATCTGTATCTTCCGGCATTCGACCGTGATACCATTCCGGCTTCACTTTCGCGCAGTGTAGTTGCCGATTTGCTGAAGAATGAACTGGGTTTTGAGGGGCTTATTTTTACCGATGCCCTGGTGATGCGGGCTATCGATCTGAAAGGAGAAAGCGCCTGTGTAAAAGCCATTCAGGCGGGTGTGGATGTTCTGCTTAGTCCGCAGTTTCCTGTTGCAGAATACAATGCGGTGAAGAGTGCTGTCGAAAATAACGTAATATCTACCTTACAGATTGAGCGCAGATGCCGTAAGATTCTGTCTTACAAATATATTTGTGGCTTGTCGGACTATAAACCAATTGATAGCCGGGGAGTGGCTGCCCGTTTAAACAATCGTCGCACCGAGGTCAATATCCGTAAAATGACAAAGGAGTCTGTTACTCTGTTGAAAAACAGGGGCAACCATATTCCTCTGAACAATTCAACTTTGAATTCAGTAGCTATTCTGAATGTTGGAGAGAATCAGGTTACCTTTCAGAATACGATTCAAAATTATACCCCGTTCGACCTGTTTACCCTGAATAGTGAAACGGATTACGAGCAACTGGAACGAATGGCAAAACGTTTGAAAGGTTATTCGACGCTGATTGCCGGCATTTATACCGACAACGAAGAGGTGGTGGACCTGTTTTTGCGCCTTGTTTCTATGCTGGATAAAAAAACAGATATTTCGCTGAATTTTTTTCTTTCACCCTATCGAATTAAACCCTATACACCGGCCGTTGGAAATGCCCGAAGCGTGGTGATGGCTTATGAAAATACGGTTTCCACACAGTTTTATGCAGCTCAGTTGCTTTTTGGCGGCATTGCAGCCACGGGAAAACTGCCGGTCTCGCTAGACTCTCTGTTTACATATGGCTCGGGTGTTCGCACTCAGGTTTGCCGTCTCGGGTACGATTATCCGGAGATGGTTGGTATGGATTCAAAGCGTATGACAGAGATAGATTCTCTTGTATTGCAGGCAATTGCAGATAAAGCAATGCCGGGCTGTCAGGTTTTGGTGGCCAAAGAGGGTGCAGTTATTTTCAATAAAGGGTATGGATATTTCGATTATGCCAACACGCGCCCGGTCACAGAATCTGATATATATGATTTGGCGTCTGTAACCAATGTTGCCGCAACGATGCCGGCTATGATGCTGTTGTACGACGACGGAAAATACCTGCTTCGCGACAAAATGGGGCAGTTTATTCCTGCCCTTAAAAGTTCAGAGAAGGCCTCTATTACGGTCAAGGAAGCACTGTTTCACCAATCCGGATTGCCGGCGAATATTCCCTTTTATCAGATGTTGTTTGATAAAAAAAGCTACCGGGGAGCGCTGTTGAGTAAACACAAATCGTCAGTCTATTCCATTCAGATAGATGAAGATATGTATGCTAACGCAAAGGCAAAATTTCGCGCTGATCTGGTTTCAAATGTCAAAAGTGATATTTTTTCGGTTGAGCTGGCAGATGGTTTCTACCTCAATAAAGCCTTTTACAGCGAAATGTTTACCCGTTTTCTCAAAGCGAAGTCGGGATCAAAAGAAAAATATGTTTACAGCGATCTGAATTTTATGCTGTTGCGTTTGATGATAGAAAAACTGACTGATCAGAAGCTGGATACTTTTTTGACCACAGCACTTTATGCGAAGTTGGGAGCTACTACAACCGGATTTTTACCGCTCAAACGATTTGCGAAAACAGCAATTGCCCCTACTGCGAACGATCAGTTTTTCCGTCGTCAGTTGCTGGTTGGTTATCCGCAAGATGAGCTGTCTGCCCTTTCGGGGGGGATAGAGGGTAATGCGGGTCTTTTTTCGAGTGCAAATGATCTGGCAAAATTGTGTCAGATGTACCTGAATGAGGGAAATTACGGAGGAGAACAGCTCATTCAAAGCGAGACCGTGCGCATGTTTACACAGATGAAAAGTCCGGATAGCCGAAGAGGTTTGGGCTTTGACAGACCCAATACCGCGAAGCCAAGCAACGGCCCCACAAGCGATTGGGCCCCGCTTTCTACCTTTGGGCATACAGGAAATACGGGTACCTGTTTCTGGGTGGATTCTGAGAATAAGTTAATCTATATATTCCTGTCAAACAGTGTTTATCCCAATCGTTGGAACAAAGTGTGGGACAAAGATGATATTCGGGTTAAGATTCAGAATATCATCTATCAATCTATTATTCAAAATAAAAACTAAGAATAATCATTCGTGAAGTGACACCTGAAAGAGCATGAGAGTATTTGTTTATTTCGGGTGTATCGAGGAGGTCTTTGCGATCTTTTAGCAGCATATTTCTGAGACCGAAACAAAATTTTAGTTCGGGTATCAGTTTAAAATATTCTTTGTAAAAGTCGCAACCTACGCCAACTTCCAGATAGTAGTCTACAGCATTTAACCGAATTAATTCACTTTCCCCCTGTTTGCGGGATATGTCTATACCGCCTGCACCACCGACCAGCAGATAGGGGCGGGAATTATTAAGACGCAATGCCGAGTATTTCACCTCAAGCGGGAAAAGCAGGTAGTTTGATTTGAGTTGTTGTTTTTCAATGCTGTTTGTATTCAACTCCCGAAAACGAATCTCTTTACTTCCAAAATTTAGAGAGGGTGTAAAGCGCAGATTAAAATGATAATCGAGAAGCAAATCAGCCATCAGGCCGACTGTGAATCCGGGGCTGTAAGATGGTATTTCGGCATACCATTTTTCTGTATTTGCACTCTGGTCAACATGGTTAAAGAGTAAATTTTGAGTATTGAGCCCCACCATAAACCCAAAATGCAACGGTTTAAAGTCAACCTCTGGCTGGTTTTGATCTTTGAACTTCTGAGCAGATAGGTTTCCTGATTGCAATAAAACAAACAGAAATAATAAAATATATTTTTGCATAAAAATTATTCTTTTAAAGAGATAACGAAAGAATAGTGCCTAAATTGTACTACACACATCAATTGTGTTTTTTGAGACCACTATCTGACCACAATTCCGCAATCCCGTAAATAATTTTTTAGCGTTTGCACAGGTATCTCTCCGAAGTGAAAAACACTGGCAGCCAATGCCGCATCGGCTTTCCCCAATACGAAAGCATCTCTGAAATGTTCCGGTTTTCCTGCACCACCCGAGGCGATAATGGGGATGTGCAGTTGCTCTGCCAGTCTGGCAAGTGCATCGTTGGCATATCCGGTTTTCACGCCATCGTGTGTCATGCTGGTAAACAGAATTTCACCGGCGCCACGATTCTCGGCCTCTTTGGCCCACGTAAAAAGGTCGCGCTCTGTCGGTACCCGGCCACCATTGAGGTAGCATCGCCACAATCCTTCGGCTTCGAGATTGGCATCAATGGCCACTACGCACACTTGCGAACCAAAATTCTTTGCTATCTGACTGATTAGTTCCGGATTGCGAAATGCCGATGAGTTAATAGAAACCTTATCTGCGCCAGCATTCAGCAAGCGGTCCACGTCTTTCAGTTCGTTGATGCCACCGCCCACAGTAAACGGAATGCTTACCTCGGCTGCCACATGACGAACAATGTCTGTAAATGTTTTCCGACCTTCGTGCGAAGCCGTAATATCGAGGTAAACCAATTCATCGGCACCCTGATCGCTGTACATTTTTCCCAATTCTACCGGGTCGCCGGCATCGCGAAAGTTTACAAAATTCACTCCTTTCACCGTTTTGCCGTCTTTCACGTCCAGGCAAGGGACTATTCTTTTGGCTAACATGCGTTTGTCTTCTTAGTATTCGGTAGTCGTATTTAAAAAAATAGTCTCAAATCCTTCAATGCAATGCGTCCTTCGTAAATAGCTTTTCCGAAAATTACGGCATGTATACCATCTTCCTGCAATTTCTCAATATCGCCGATGCAGCTAACACCGCCACTTGCAATGATGTAGAGCTCGGGAAAGTCATTTCGCATTCCCTTGTAGAGTTCGTTTGCCGCACCCTGCAACATCCCATCTTTGCTGATGTCGGTGCTGATTACTTTGCTGATTCCTTTTTCGGTGTACGATTTCAGAAAATCGTTAAGCTGCAAACTTGTTTCCTCTTTCCAGCCGCTTACTGCAATCTTTCCATCTTTGATGTCGGCACCCAAGATGATGCGTTCACTTCCGTATTTTTCTATCCATGAGGTGAATATATCCGGGTTTTTGACAGCAATACTACCTCCTGTAACCATTTGAGCACCTGAGTTGAATGCAATTTCGAGGTCGCTGTCCTGTTTCAGTCCTCCTCCAAAATCAATAATCAGATTGGTTTTGGCCGCAATTCTCTCCAATACACGATAATTTACAATGTGTTGCGCTTTGGCACCATCCAAATCGACCAGATGCAGGCGGGTCAGTCCGTTGTCTTCAAACTCTTTGGCCACTTCCAGCGGATCTTCGTTGTAAATTGTTTTTTGATTGTAATCGCCCTGAGTCAGACGAACACATTTACCTTCAATAATATCAATGGCAGGAATTAATTCAATCATTTTCTGTGTTGTTTGTTTTTTTATAAAGCCAAAAATCTCTTCAAAATCTCTTCACCTATTTTCCCGCTCTTTTCGGGGTGAAACTGACAGGCATAGAAATTGTCTTTTTGAAGGGCTGAGCTAAACGGCAAAATATAGTCGGTAGTTGCCGCAGTAAATTCATTGACAGGCACATAAAAGCTGTGTACGAAATAGACAAACTCTTGTTCAAGCTCCTTTGGAAAGAGTTTTTCGTTGAGATTGTATATTTTGTTCCAGCCCATGTGCGGAATTTTATCTTCGTGTTTTTGGGGAATAAAACGCTT
>CAZHNZ010000143.1:0-9529 GCA_964534355.1 uncultured Parabacteroides sp. | reverse complement strand
AGCCGCCTTTTTCAGGACCCTCATCAGATGAATTTCTGGTGAGGGTTTGTTGTTTATTGGTGCGAACTAATTGTTACCGGCTTTGTTTTGCTTGTAAACTACAGGCTTATGAAAATGCTTAAACAGGAACAGTTTCTGCCCATTTCGCCCGAGCAGGTGTGGGATTTCTTTGCCACACCGGCCAATCTGAACGAAGTGACACCTCCCGATATGGTTTTCGACATAGTTTCGGAGTTGCCAAATCGTATGTACGAGGGTCTTATTATCAATTACCGACTAAAACCTTTTGCCGGAATACCCATGAATTGGTGTACCGAAATCACACACATCAAAGAGGGTGAGTTTTTTGTGGATGAGCAACGGAAGGGTCCGTACAACATCTGGCACCATGAGCATCACTTTCGGGTTGTGGATGGGGGAGTATTAATGACTGACCTTTTGCACTACGATATTGGCTTTTCTATATTTGGCTGGCTGGCGGGGCATCTTTTTGTGCATCGCAAGGTTCGGCAGATTTTTGAATATAGGAAGGAGATTCTGGATAGGTATTTCAGTGGTGACCGGGTGGTGGAATAGTCGTGTGCATGTCAAAGCACTTATATACCGGATATCTTTCTGTTGAGATTGATGGAAGTAAACAATACCTTCACAATGTATTTACCCAAAAATTCTTTCTAATTCCGCCCATTCAAAACACAAATTTATATATCTTTGCAGCCATAACAAAAACGAAGTAAATAGAAAACAGACATGTAAAAAGTAAATCTACATATAATATATTGTAATACATATTCTTAAATAGCATTTTGCTATTGTTCGCGCACTCGAAACCTGAGAAATTTCTAATTGCGAACCAAAGAAAGAATAAGTCAGCAAATGCTCGCGCCAAACGGCGTGGGCTTTTGACTTATCTTCTTTGGTGGGCTTTCTCAGGGCCTCGAGTGCGGGTAAGGCGGAGTCCACGCTTTTTTTATGGGGTTAAGCCGGAGGGCGATAAAGCAACGTGCTTTAAAACCCGACAACGATGAAGAGCACCACCACATTCCGCCAAATACTCGCCAAATACCGTAAATATTCTTTTTCAGAGCGCGACAAGGGAGAGCGTTTCGAACGACTGATGCAGTTGTATTTGCAAACTGACCCGAAGTATTCATATGGTTTTCAGCATGTCTGGATGTGGAATGAGTTCCCGGCCAAGAAAGATTTCGGCGGAAAGGATACCGGCATAGACCTGGTGGCACTCACACTCGATGGCGATTATTGGGCCATTCAATGCAAATGTTATCAGGAGAGTGCAACGATAGATAAACCGGCGGTCGATTCCTTTCTGGCCACCTCCGGCCGCACATTTCTGAACGAAGAGCTGAAAACGGTCACTTTTTCGAACCGGTTGTGGATATCTACCACCAACCATTGGGGTGGCAATGCCGAAGAGACAATCAGAAATCAAACACTTCAAATACAGCGGCTTTCGCTGTCGGACCTCGAAAATGCCCCTGTCGATTGGGGCAAATTGGAGGAGGGGTTGCACGGTGAACAGGCACGTACAAAAAAATACCCGCTAAAAGTACACCAACACGAGGCGTTACACAAAACCCACGACTACTTTAAAACCCAAAAACGTGGTAAGCTCATTATGGCCTGCGGAACGGGTAAAACCTTCACTTCGCTCAAAATTGCTGAAAAAGAGACGGGCGGTAAGGGGCTGGTTTTGTTTCTTGTGCCCTCCATTGCGTTGTTGGGTCAAACACTAAACGAGTGGACGGCACAGGCCAATGAGCCGATTCAGGCTATATGTATCTGTTCCGATTCGGGCGTTTCGCAAAAGCGAAAACAAAACGAAGATTCCGACGGGTTCAGTGTAATTGACCTCGCATTGCCGGCCTCCACCGATGTTGGGAAGATTGTAAAACAGTTTCGCCATATAAGGCAGGCCGATAAGCCCGGGCTTACGGTGGTTTTCTCTACCTACCAATCTATTGAGGTAATTGCCAAAGCTCAGCGGGCGTTGCTCGATAGTCAGGAACCGGAGTCGTCCTACGGTATTTTCGATCTCATTATTTGCGACGAAGCACACCGCACAACCGGTGTTACCCTAGCCGATGCCGACGAATCTGCCTTTGTGAAGGTGCACGACAACAATTTTATTCAGGGTCGGAAGCGCCTCTATATGACTGCAACGCCTCGTCTGTTCGACGGTAATTCGAAATCGAAATCGGCCGAAAATGATGCTGTTTTGTGTTCGATGGACGATGCCGCTCTCTATGGCGAAGAGATATACCGCATTGGCTTTGGCGAGGCGGTGGAGAATGGGTTGCTGTCGGACTACAAAGTGCTGGTGCTCACCCTGAGCGAAAACGACATACCCGCCTCAATACAAAAAGCCATTGCCGACGATGCCAGTGAGATAAATACAGACGATGCCTCGAAACTGATTGGGTGCATCAATGCCCTGTCGAAACAGGTGCTGGGCGACGAGGGCATTATCAAAGAGACAGACCCCGAGCCCATGCGCAGGGCTGTTGCATTTTGTGCCAATATCCGCGATTCGAAACAGATTACCTCAATTTTCAACAAGACGGGCGAGATATACGCCGGTTCGCTTTCGGCTGAAGACCGCGATAAACTGGTGTGTCTCAGTTCGCAACATGTGGACGGTGCCATGTCTGCCCCACTGCGCGACGAAAAATTGTCGTGGCTCAAGGCCGTTCCCGACAATCCGAAAGAGTGTCGCGTACTCACCAATGCGCGTTGCCTGAGCGAGGGCGTAGATGTGCCGTCGCTGGATGCTGTTCTCTTCCTCTCTGCCCGAAATTCGCAGGTGGACGTGGTGCAGTCGGTTGGCCGGGTAATGCGGAAAGCAGATAAAAAAAATTGCGGGTACATTATCATACCGGTGGTGGTGCCGGCCAATGTAGAACCCGACAAAGCGCTGGACGACAACAAGCGTTACGCCGTGGTGTGGACTGTGCTGAATGCTCTGCGGGCACACGACGACCGCTTCAATGCAATAGTCAATAAACTGGAGCTGAACAAGCATAAACCGGCGCAGATTATTGTGGGGCGACCGGCATCATCGCCCTACGGACAGCAGTCGGGCGACGCATTGGCAGCCGATTTTCAGCGTCAGCTTACTCTCGATTTCGAAGAGATACAGCGGGCAGTCTTTTCGCGTATGGTGATCAAGGTGGGCGACCGCCGGTATTGGGAGTTGTGGGCCAAAGATGTGGCCAAAATTGCAGAACGTTACATCGATAAAATCACAAACCTTGTGAGCCGCGACGGCAACCACAAAAAGGTTTTCGCCAATTTCGTCATTGGTTTGCACAAAAATATCAATCCGTCCATTACCGAACAGCAGGCAATCGAGATGCTTTCGCAGCATATCATTACCAAACCGGTGTTTGAGGCCCTTTTCGAGGGGTATTCATTTGTAAAGCATAATCCTATATCCATTGCCATGCAAAACATGGTGGATCTGCTGGAGGCGCAGTCGCTCGAAAAAGATGCCGACACCTTGCAGCGGTTTTATGAGTCGGTGAAGAAAAGAGCGGCCGGCATAGACAATGCCGAGGGGAAACAGCGTATCATCATTGAGTTGTACGACAAATTTTTCAAAACTGCTTTCCCGAAAATGGTGGAGCAGTTGGGTATTGTTTATACGCCGGTGGAGTGTGTCGATTTTATCATTCATTCGGTCAACGATATTCTTCAGCAGGAGTTCGGGCGTTCCATATCCGACGAAAATATTCATTTGCTGGACCCCTTTACCGGAACGGGAACTTTTATTACCCGTCTGTTTCAGAGTGGATTAATCAAAGAAAAAGACCTGGAACGCAAATACAAACACGAAATACACGCCAACGAAATTGTACTACTGGCCTATTATATCGCTTCGGTCAATATCGAAAATGCGTTTCACGATGCTACACTCAACCCCAACGATGGCATTGGCAAGGAACAGTATATTCCTTTCGATGGCATTTGCCTCACCGATACCTTTCAACTGGGCGAAACAGAGGCCGGCGAAAAGCTTTTTACAGAAATGTTTCCGCAAAATTCCGACCGGGTAGAAAAACAAAAGAAGGCACCTTTGCGGATTATTTTTGGAAATCCGCCCTATTCGATTGGGCAAAAGTCGGCGAACGATAATGCTCAAAATCAAAGCTATCCAAAGTTAGATGCAAAAATAGCGGCTACTTATGCTGCTGCTTCTTCTGCCGGTCTGAATAAATCGTTGTACGATGCTTATATCAAAGCATTTCGTTGGAGCAGCGATCGCTTAGATAAAAATGGTGGTATCATTGCATTTATATCAAATGGAGCCTGGTTGGATGGGAATAGCACTGATGGATTTCGAAAATGTTTGGAAAATGAATTTACATCGATATTTGTATTTAATCTAAGAGGTAATCAGCGCACAAGCGGTGAGTTAAGTCGTAAGGAGGGCGGTAAAATTTTTGGATCGGGTTCCCGTACCCCCATTGCAATCACATTATTGGTGAAAAATCCTGATTCAAAGAATGAAAAGGCAAAAATATTCTATCATGATATTGGTGATTATCTAAGCCAAAATGAGAAATTGGCAATTATTAAATCATTTGGGTTTATCAACAATGAGAAAATGGAGTTTGTTGAGATAATGCCTAATGAGCATGGAGATTGGTTGAGTCAACGGAATGATGTGTTTGGTTCATATTTAGCTATTGCTCCTGAAAAAAAATTTGAGAGTAAAACATATTCAATATTCACTACTTATGCAATTGGGGTTGCAACAAATAGGGATGCTTGGGTTTATGGTTATTCTCAACATGCCGTAGAGTTAAATATGATGCGAATGATTGAATTTTTTAATGAACAAAGTGATGCTTACTTTGTGAATAAAAATAAAAATGAGGTTAATGTTGATGTAGATTCAATTATTGATACAAATCCAACAAAAATAAGTTGGACGGTTAATTTGAAAAAAGAAATATGTAAATCAACAAATTTTACATTTAAAAAAGAAGAATTAGTTTTAGCAACTTATCGTCCTTTTTCTAAACAAGCTTTATATTTTGATAAACCATTCATTGAAAGGCCGGGTATTAATCCAAGACTATTTCCAAATAAAAATACAGATAATTTTATTATTAATTGTCATGGCTTAGGAGGTAACAAAGAACATTCGGTGTTAATAACAAATAATCTTATTGATTTAAACTGTTTAGAAGCTGGTGCACAATGCTTCCCCCTCTACTATTACGAAGAGCGAAAAATCGAGCAAAAATCATTATTCGATGCCCCTGAAGATGGTGATAGCGAATACATCCGTCGCGACGGTATCAGCAATTTTATCTATGAGCGTGCTCAAAAGCAATACGGCAAAAACGTAACCAAAGAAGATATTTTCTACTATGTGTACGGCTTTCTGCACAGTCCGGAATACCGCGAAACCTTTGCCAACGACCTGAAAAAGATGCTGCCCCGTCTGCCGTTGCTCGACGATGTGCGTGAGTTTTGGGCATTCAGCAAAGCCGGTCGCAGGTTGGCCGAATTGCATATCAACTACGAAACCGTACCGCCATATCCCGGTGTCACGGTAAAAGGGGCTGAGCTTCTGTCGTTTATCGACCCCGAAGCGCAGGATACGAATAAATATCGGGTGGAGAAATGCGTTTTCCCCGCAAAGATCAAAAGGAGTGCATTATCTACAACAGTAAAATCACGATAGAGAACATTCCGCCACAGGCCTTCGAATATGTGGTGAATGGCAAAAGCGCCATTGAGTGGATCATGGAGCGTTATCAGGTAACCATTCACAAAGAGAGTCAGATAAAAAACGACCCCAACGACTGGGCTCAGGAGGTGGGCAATCCGCGATACATATTAGACCTGCTGTTCAGCATTATCAACGTGAGTGTGCAGACGGTGGAGATTGTGAAGGGGCTTCCCAAAGTGAAATTCGAATAACGGACAGGTATGGATGCAACTACGGTTTCAACGGTTTATACGCCTTCGGCTATCATCGATGTTTTCAACAATACATTCAATCTGGATTGCGAAAAACGGGTGATTACGGTGGCGGGTATTTACAAAAAGGGGACGGACTCATTGTATGCGGGGCAGTTTTACGACCAATTGCACGATGAGCACAATGCCGGTCAGCGTATTACCCTGAAAGTTACCGCGATACAACGTGTCGATTTGCAGGAAAACATACTGGAGACGGTTTCGGGTGTACTCAACCGCAAAATACGGCAGGACAGCACAATTGCCTTTTTGTTATGCTTGAAAAAGTAAATCGTTAAATATTATTTGTTTTGAATACTTTTTGTTTAAAATATTTATTAAATAAATGTTTGTTTGTAGTTTTGTGTCCTTATTTCAAATTAAGCGTAGAATATGCGTCTCTTAAAGTAAGAGATCGGAGATAATACAGATAATTATTATACTGATTTTTAATAATATAACAAACAAACTAACAATGAAAAAGGTATTTATGACTGTAATAGCATTACAGATGTTCGCCGGTGTGATGCAAGCACAAACCGATACGATGTATGTGATGAAGGCGGGAGTGGTGATCAACAAACAATCTATAAAACCGGCTGATGTGGATAGTATTATTTTTTATAAACCGGTAGTTGCAGCCAGTTCTGCTATCAACATTTCAACTGTACCTATCCCGGCCGGTACATTTACAATGGGTAGCCCGGCAACTGAAGTGAATAGATATAATTCTGAAATCCAACACCAAGTGACCCTGAGTGCATTTCGCATGAGTAAGTACGAGATTACAAATGCACAGTTTGCGGCATTTTTGAATGCAAAGGGTATTGACAGCAATGGAATATGGTCTTCGGCACCGGAGTATAAGACGCAGACATTGATTTATGCCAGTTCCGGTAGTTTTGACTGGGGCTTGCATTATACCAATTCGAAATGGGTGCCGGTAGCAGGATGTGAGAATGCACCTGTGATAAACGTCACGTGGTATGGCGCAGTGGAGTTTGCCACGTATGTGGGTGGCAGTTTGCCTACCGAGGCCCAGTGGGAGTATGCGTGTCGTGCAGGAAGTACTAAACCGTTTAATACGGGGAGCTTTCTGACTTATTTGCAGGCTAATTATGATTGGTTTTATCCCTACAATGGAGGCACCAATACCCTTACTACTTATCCCGGAAAAACACAAGCCGCAGGCACTTACGAGGCCAACACATGGGGATTGTACGATATGCACGGCAATGTTTGGGAGTGGTGTAACGATTGGTATGGCTCTTACTCTGCGGGCGCGCAGACTAATCCGACAGGTGTTGCTTCAGGTTCAGTCCGCGTGATTCGTGGAGGTAGTTGGGGCAGTAGTGCTCAGGATTGCCGTTCCGCGGTTCGGAGCGCCAACTCCCCGTTCAGCTATGATGTCACTTTAGGGTTTCGCGTTGTCTTCGTACCTTAAGTTTACAGGTGTCTCGCCACTCTTCCCTATCTAAAAAGGGGGGCTACGGTCTTCGTTTGTCGATAGGATTGTGATTTCCGGAAGCGTTCTATATAACGATTCGTCGAAGGGAATATACGAAAAGAAAGAATACATTTACTAACAAAAAAAGAAAGGGAAATCAAATGAAAAATATACAACTAAAACAACATGCTGTACTGTGGCTATTGTGTGGCGTGGGGATGCTGCAAGCGCAAACTACGCTGCAGGTGCAGCCCAAAGCTGGTACGCTGACAGCCTACACGCTGAGCAGTGTGCGGAAACTGACCTTCCCGGTATCGGGCAGTATGGCGGTAAGCCGGGTAAATGGAGCAAGCGATAGCTATGTGCTGAGCGACATTCGCTACCTGAAGTATGCCGACCTGGGGACTGGCATTCAGCCTGCAGCGGTGAGTAAAAACGGACTACGCCTCTATCCAAATCCGGTGGCGGAAGTGCTGAATATTGAGTGGCAAGGCAGTGGTGTACAAACAGCCACAGTAGAGTTGATGTCTGTGGACGGTAAGCTGCAATACCGGGGAGAGATCCTGCTGGCCGGTATTGCACGACAGATTGCTGTTTCCCATCTGCAAAAGGGGCTATACCTGTGCCGGGTGAGTGATGGTGTGAGGGTGGTCACGAGTAAATTTTACAAGAGGTAATTCATAATTGATAGTGCACAATTGATAGTGCATAATTCATAAAAAGAACACAACAATGAAAAAGACATTTTTGGCCGTAGTGGCATTACAGATGTGTGTGGGCGCGATGCAGGCACAAACCGACACAATGTATGTGATGAAGGCGGGAGTGGTGATCAACAAACAATCCATGAAACCGGCTGATGTGGACAGTATTATATTTTATAAACCTGCACCTAAAACCAATGGCAGCGGAACCATAACCACACCCACCGGCGATATCGCTGTAGCCTCTATCCCGGCCGGCACATTTATGATGGGTAGCCCTTCTTCTGAAGTGAGTAGACGTACAGATGAAGCCCAACACGAAGTAACGCTGAGTGCCTTTCGGATGAGTAAGTACGAGATAACCAATGCGCAGTATGCGGCTTTCCTCAATGCAATGGGCGTAGACCGCTACGGAGTATGGGCATCGGCACCAGTGTATAATACGCAGACATTGATTTATTCGAATAGCTCATGGGGATTGACTTATTCCAATTCGAAATGGGTGCCTGTAGTCGGCTACGAGAATGCACCGGTGACTTTCGTAACGTGGTATGGTGCCGCAGAGTTTGCCACGTATGCAGGCGGAAGTTTACCCACCGAAGCACAGTGGGAATATGCCTGCCGGGCGGGCACGACTACACCGTTTAATACGGGTAGCTTTCTGACTAATTTGCAGGCCAATTACAATTGGGCTTATCCATACAATAACGGAACGAATACCGTCACCACTTATCCGGGCAAAATACAGGCTGTAGGAACTTATGCTGCGAATGCCTGGGGATTGTATGATATGCATGGCAATGTGTGGGAGTGGTGCAACGACTGGTACGGCACCTATCCCACTACCGCACAGACCGATCCTACAGGTGCTGCTACAGGTTCGGGCCGCGTGGTTCGTGGTGGCTGTTGGTTCAACGACGCTCTGACTTGCCGTTCCGCTTTTCGCAATAACTCCAACCCGCGCAACAACATCGTCAATATAGGGTTCCGCGTGGTTTTCGTCCCATAGTTCGCATATACCTCATCCCCGGCTCCACTTCGAAGGAAGAGGGGTGTTGGATAGTTTGGATTCAGATAAGGTGGTAGATGAAGAAATCCCGAATGCGGTTGATTGCATTCGGGATTTTTTATTCTTTGTTGTTCCGTAAATATAATATCAAACACCATTTAATAAATTTCAAAAGTTTTGTCCGATTATAATTTAAACGTTGTTTAAACGCTGTTTAAATTGATCAGAAACGATGAAAGAGCAAAGAGAAAAGCATGAGAGTAAGACCATGTGGGTGGTGGTGACCGTGGCGACAATAAGTTCGGTGGTAATCGTGAAGTGGTCTGTGGAACTGCTTCGGGAGACGGGAGCGAATTTGCTGGATATAAATTAGGAAGA
>CAZHNZ010000142.1:0-9730 GCA_964534355.1 uncultured Parabacteroides sp. | reverse complement strand
TTTCGGGCATCATAATATCGCTCACTATAATCTGAATGTCGTTTTCGCTTACCACATCGAGAGCCAGCCGACCATTTACAGCAGTCAGCACTTTGTATTTTTTCGTAAAATGGTTTTGCAACACATGCAGCAAGTCGGGGTTATCCTCCACAAGAAGCAGTGTTTCGGCATGATCAACAGGCTGCACCACAGGTGCTGAGTCCTCCCCTGAATCCGATTCTGTTTCGGAAGAGAGAATACCGTAAGCCTCCCCTTTTTCATCGGGCAAATAGGCAGACTCCCCTATCGGGAAATGAAAGGTAAAGGTGCTGCCCCGATGCGGTTCGCTCACCGCAGATATGCTGCCCTTGTGAATCTCAATCAGGTCTTTACTCAACGAGAGCCCGATCCCGTTGGTTTCCACCTTATTCTCGTGATTTCCGGTAACAAAACGGGTAAAGATATGGGGCATCAAAGCCGGCTCGATGCCTTTACCGTTGTCGGCCACCTCTATTTGTAAATAATCTATTCCGCCTTTAAACTCCAGATGCAACCGGACATCGACACGCCCACCGGTCGGTGTAAATTTGAACGCATTCGAGAGCAGATTAAACAAAACCTTATCTATTTTGTCGCTGTCGAACCACGCCATCAGGCTTTCGACAGGGGTATGAAGCTCAAAGTCGATACTCTTTTCGCGGGCGAGTGGCTCGAAATTCATCCGGCAGATAGAACGGATAAATGCCACCACGTCCGCCTGCTGTACCCGAAGCCTCATGTTGGTGCTCTCTGTTTTGCGGAAATCAAGAATCTGTTGCAGCAGACGCTTAAGCCGGTTCACATTGGATTTGAGGCGATTGCGATCAACAAGCACCTCCGGATGCTTGTCTGAAATTTCATCCACAATACACGAAATAATGGTCAGCGGAGTCATCAGCTCGTGCGACACATTGGTAAAATAGCGCAGTTTGGTTTGTGCCAGCTCCTCTGCCTTTATCTTTTCAATTTCAGAAATAGCCAGTTGGTTTCTCAGCCGGATTCGGTTACGGATTGTTTTGACCGAAAAGATAATGACACCACCCACCAATAATATATAGAGACAAAACGCCCACCACGAGAGATAAGGCGCGGGCATAACCTCAATCTTCATCTCTGTTATTTTGGTGCTCCAGATTCCGTTTTCGTTGGTAGATCGAACCCGGAAGGTGTAGTGCCCGGCATTCAGATTGTTGTAGGTCACAAAGCGACGTTTATCGTCCACATACACCCAGCCCTTGTCCTGACCAACCAGCTGATAGGCATATTTTACATTATCGGGCGAGGCATAGTTGAGCGACGAAAACTCGATTCCCACGTTATTTTGGTTGTGATTCAGAGTCAGTGCAGAACCATCAAAGCCAATCTTTTCGGATTCATTAAAATCAAACACCGACCGGTTATTCACCTCCACATCGGTGATTAACACCCGGTTACTCTCTTTGGGCAGCGGTTGTTTGATTGGGTGAAAACAGCAAATACCCTCACTTCCTCCCATAAATATCTGATTATCTGATGATACGGTGGCTGCATGAGGACGAAAAGTGGAAACACGCACATTGTCGTTGCGCGAATAGAGCACACTGCTATTGCTGTTCATATCAATGCACACCACTTTGTTGCCCGTACTGAGCCAGATATCTCCCCGTTTATCTTCTACAATCGAACTGATAAAGGTTTCGAGCAATGAGAAATCGCTGTTTTTAGACTCGAAGCAGTCTGTTTTGGGGTTATATATGCTCACCCCGGCATCCGATGATCCGGCCCAGATGCGCCCGCGACTATCCTTAAATAAGGTGTTGATAATGGTCGAATTAATCTTTTTATTGGCCAGGGTAAAGTGGCTGATTTGCCATTTCCCGTTTTTATCTTCGGTCAGTCGCACCACACCGTTGTTGTAGGACGAAGCCCACACCGTTTTCGCATTTTCGGAGATCACCATTGAGACCTCTCTGAAATCGGGCGCAATACGCCGCAGACTATCAGGCGATTGACAATAGTAGATACCCGACTGTGCCGCTATCCAGATTCGGTTTTGCACATCGCGGCAGAGGTGATAGATATCCAACGTTACCGGGCTATACGTATCACCAGCCTCATTTACCCGGTACTGAATTTCGGAAACTGCATATTTACCGCCACTCTTTTTCAGCCGGAAACTGCGTTCACCGGCAATCCAGATAGTCTGTGATTCAGGCACTCTGATAATAGCTCGAACAGAGGTGCCGGAAAGCGTGTTGGCATAATCTATCTGTTCTCTTTTTTTTGGATTAAAAGCCACGACACCCCCATTGGTGAGCCCTGCCCACATCGTGCCATTTATCTCTTCTATTGCATTTACAATGGTGTATCCAATCTCTTTTTTGGCACTCCCCAGCAATTCGTATTGAAAGAAATCCCGTTTTTCGCTCAACAGATAGATGCCATCGTTGGAAGCACCAATCCAGATATTTCCCCTGTTGTCTTTGTAAATGGTATGCAGAAAATTGCTCGAATTGGAATAGACCTCACCGGTGCGGATATGCTCAAATTCAAAAGGACTACCATTTCGAAACCTGAAAAGCCCCAAAGGCGTCACCAGCATCAGGTTGCCCGATCGGTCATCCTGGGTCAGGCTGTATATAATATTCTTTTTCTCAGAATATTCTTTATTTTCGTTTAGGTTAAACTGACGGAAAGCAGCCTGATGAGATTGTTTGGAATAACTCATCTGCACCAGTCCATCGCCCCAGGTTCCCAGCCAGATGAGGCCCGATTTATCTTCGTAAATATAAAAGGGATTGTTGTATTTCCCAAATGCCGGCATCGTCTCAAAACTCTCGGTTTGGGGGTCGAAACGGCAAATACCCTTTTGCCAGAAAGCAATCCAGATATTATCTTTCGAATCCCTGAAAATGTAGTTGATATTATTGCCCGGCAATGAGCGGCTATTGGTATTGCTGTGTTCATATCTTTTCACCTGATGGTTGTCTGTATTGTAAATAAACAGACCATCATTTGTGCCAATCCACATCTGATTGCCACGGGCACAGAGGGCAGTCACCCGTTTCTCCTGAATTCGGTTATCCGTAATTTCGGGCAACAAACGGCCATCTTCGTCCATCACCTTTACCCCTTTGCGCGTACCTACCCAAATGCGCCCCTTTTCGTCCTGACTAATGCAGAGAATATTGTTGCTCACAGAGCGGTCCCACTCGAATTCACCCGATTTCACCACCTTTATTTTGTACCCGTCGAAGCGACAAATACCCGATTCGGTGCCAAACCAGATGTAGCCGCTTTTGGACTGAAAAATACGTTTTACAATATTATTGGGCAACTGATCGGCAATGGATAATCTTTCGATGCTAAAACCGGACGCAGAAACCCCGGTGCATAGCAAAAGAGAGAGAACAAAGAGAAAAAGTCGTGTCTGTTTCATGGTTGGGGTTTTGAAAGAACAAAAATAAGCAATTGATTCAACACCGCCAAACATGAAGACAAATGCACCCCATAAAGCGGTCATTCAGACTTTTTTGGATGTATTTTCAACCATATTCCCCCGATTTACCGCTAACTTTGTCCACTTATTTAAAGCATCACTACTATGTCTATTCGTTTTATTGCTATTTTCACGCTGTTGTGGCTGACAGGGTTGGCTCGTATATGGGGTGAAAATCCATTTCAGCCCGACCCCTCCTACCCCAAAACCATACCCGGATACAAAATTGTATGGCACGACGAGTTCAACAACAAAGGCAAGCCCGACACCACCTTTTGGTCGTACGAAAACGGATTTGTGCGCAATCAGGAGTTGCAATGGTATCAGCCCGACAACGCCCGGTGCGGCAGAGGAGTACTGACCATCGAAGGGCGACAACAAATTGTAGCCAACCCCGATTTCGCTGCCGACAGCAAGAACTGGAAACTCAACCGCAAAGAGGCGCAATACACCGCATCGAGCATACACACCCGGGGCAAAGCCTCGTGGAAATATGGACGGTTCGAAGTGAGAGCACGCATACCGGTAGCGGGTGGTGCCTGGCCGGCCATCTGGACGCTGGGCGACAACTACGAATGGCCATCTTGCGGCGAAATCGATCTGCTCGAGTATTATTTGAAAGATAATGTCCCAACCATTCTGGCCAATGTAGCCTCCGGTACCGGACAACGATTTACAGCCAAATGGAATTCGAAAACCAAACCCCTCTCCTACTTCACCGCCAAAGATCCGCAATGGCTGACCAAATTTCATATCTGGCGAATGGACTGGGACGAACAATCCATCAAACTCTATCTGGATGATGAGCTGCTCAATGAGACTCGTCTCGCCGAAACGACCAATACAGACGGCACACAACCGTTTCGTCAAAACCAATACCTACTGCTCAACCTGGCCATAGGTGGTAATGGTGGCCAACCCGACCACGCTGCATTTCCCCTGAAATACGAAATAGATTATGCCCGGGTCTATCAAAAAGAGAACACGAACTCCCATAAAAAGGCAGAAATTCGCCCCGGTGGCATTTTTCCAGACAAAAACGGGGTGCATATCAATGCCCACGGTGGGGGAATGCTCTTTTGGCGCGGTACCTATTACTGGTATGGTGAACACAAAAGCGACACCAGCAACAACGCCGGTGTGGGTGTGACCTGCTATACCTCGCCCGACCTGATGACGTGGAAATACAGCGGCGTTGCCCTGGCTGTATCGAACAAAAAAGGAAGCGATATCGAATCGGGGTGTATCATCGAACGACCCAAAGTAGTTTACAACCAAAAAACAAAAACATTTGTCATGTGGTTTCATCTCGAACTCAAAGGAAAAGGCTATGACGCCGCCCGCGTGGGTATGGCCGTAAGTAAAACGGCAACAGGACCCTTCAGGTACGTCCGTTCTTACCGCCCCTGCGCCAACCGCATGCCAATGAACATGAGCAAAGACGAAATGAACGACACCACAGATATCAAAAAGCTAAAACCGTGGTCTGTTGAGTGGTTAGAAGCAATTCGGCGCGGAGCTTTTGCAAAAAGAGATTTAAAAACAGGCCAAATGTCACGCGATATGACTATCTTTGTGGATGATAACCGGAAGGCGTACCACATCTATGCATCGGAAGATAACCTGACGATTCAGATTGCCGGGCTTACCGACGATTATCAGGCGCATACCGGCCGATACATCCGGTTAGCTCCTGCCGGACACAACGAGGCGCCGACAATTTTTAAGAGAAACGGCACCTATTGGATGATTACTTCGGGTTGCACAGGGTGGGCACCCAACGAGGCCCGAATGTTTTCGGCCAAATCCATTTGGGGACCGTGGACAAAGCACTCCAATCCGTGCATCGGCGCCGACGCAGAAACGACTTTCCGGTCGCAGGGCACCTACATACAGCGGGTAGAAGGAAAACCGGATCTGTTTATCTTTATGGCAGACCGATGGAATCCAAAAAAACCGATTGATGCCCGCTATATGTGGTTGCCTATTGGTTTTGACAAAGCTGGAAAACCGATACTCGAATGGAAATCAGCCTGGTCATTACCGAACACAAAATAGAGCAATTGTCCGGGCGGGCATTTACATAAACACCATTGAATCTTAACTTTATTATTTTTATACACATGAAAAAAAGAGTACTATCATTCATCCTTTTGCTCACCCTGATACCGGGTCTAAGCCTGATGGCAACGGTCATTTCAGGAAGCAAAGTTACCGTAACCTCTTACGCCAATCAGCAAATAGAGATAAACGGAAATACAGAACTACACCTGACAGCCACTACCAATGTGCTCACCAACAGCAAAATTACCCTGAATGCCAACGAAGCCTGGGTATTTTTCGACAATGTACGTCCGTCGGTCGTTGCCGCCAACTATCTCTCGCAGATAAGAGTGGGAGGCGACACCGCCAAACTGGGCGTGAATGTGCGCGTGGAGATTTACCTGCAAGGCGCCGTTGTGATACCTCACGCGCCCAACTTCAAGGCGCTCACCGTTTACAAAGGCACCGGCTTCTCCGGCGATTCGGCTCAGTACCCCATTGCGATGTACAACACAGGCCTGGGCACTATGGACAACGCCATTCAGTCTATTAAACTAAAACGCGGATATATGGCCACATTTGCCTGCAACACCATTGGCACAGGGTATAGCCGCGTGTACATTGCCGACAAAGCCGATGTAATCATCAGCCAGCTACCCGATGCATTGAAAGGCAAAATCTCATTTATCCGGGTTTTTCCCTGGAAATGGGTTTCGAAGAAAGGTTGGGCAGGGGCCGAGGTTTTCGCGGATACACTCAACTGCACCTGGCGATACGACTGGGGTGCCGGTGGCACTTCCACTCTCGACATGGAATTTGTTCCTATGCGTCACAATTCGACCTGGGACAGCTATTCGAAAATCACCGCTAAACAAAACACAACTCAGGCACTGGCCTTCAACGAACCCGAACGGGCAGATCAGGCCAACATGACCGTTGAACAGTGTATTGCGCAATGGCCCGAACTGCTGAAATCAGGGCTCAGACTTGGTTCTCCCGCAGTGGCCGGCAACGACGAAGCCAAATGTATGAAATATCTCGAGAGCTTCTTCGACAAATGCGATTCGCTCAACTACCGGGTCGATTTTATCGCCATTCACAGCTACTACGGTGGTTTGACCGCCAAACAGATGTACGACCTGCACAAGAAAATATTCACCCGTTTTGGCAATCGCCCCATCTGGCTCACCGAGTGGAATAACGGTGCTAACTGGACAACAGAAACCTGGCCATCAACGCTGGATGCTCAGTTTACCAAACAAAAAACAGATATGACCAATTTCTTCAATATGCTCGATACGGCCACCATCTTCGAACGACATGCTGTATTTAACAATGTTGCCGAAAAGCGATATATGACCTACCTGAGTGAGGATACAGTAGCTCCGACACACCCCAAAGGCTTCCTGACTCCCGCCGGTGTGATGATGAGAAATTTCAATGCAAAAATAGCATACACCGGCAAATATGATGTGGTCAGAAAATGGAATCCTTTTCCGATAAACCTGTCAACAGTAGCCAACTCAACAAATACCTCTGCCTTCAAACCGGCCTGGGTAGATCCGAATGGAGAAATGATGGGCGTTACTTATGTGCAAAAGCAGGACTCAAAAGGGGTATTTCAGGATATCGCTTCGTTTGAAAAGGTAGCCTCTAATTACGAAGACCCGAGCAGCTACAATACGCCCGGCACCTACACCTACCGGGTTATCCGAAAAAGTGAAGATGGACTGACCACCGTCACATCCAACGAAGCCATCATCGACGCTGCCGACGGATCTGCTGATGTGCAATACGGAAAATCTACAAGGGAAAACAGCCTCTGGAGCACCATTAAATTTGCCAAAACATTTTCAGCAAGACCAGCTATAATACTGGGTACCCCAACCTATGGCAATCCATCGCTGCCACTTACCAGCCGGATAAAAACAGTTTATACCACCGGATGTTCCAATCACATTGAGCCCTGGAAATACAATGCTGCAAGTACATTTACCGCAGCCGAAAAAGTAGCCTATTTGGCCAGCAAAACGGGAACATCAGACTGGGGCGGACTGACAGCACAGTCGGGTGTCGTCTCAAACGTCAATACAAGTTGGGTGACCGTGACATTCCCTACTGCTTTTGCCGTTATTCCGGCGGTCTTTGTAGCCCAAACCACCTCTTACAGCAGCATCCCCACAACCGTCAGAATCCGCAACGTCAGCAAAACCGGATTTCAGGTTTGTCTGCAAAAAGAGCTGGCCCAGAAAGCCACAGCACTCACCAGCGAAGAGGTGAACTACACCGCTGTAACACCGGGTACAGGCACCATCAACAATTGTCCGGTAACCGTAGGAATTTCGACACCCTACGCCGTGAGTAGCACCTCATTTCCGGTCATATTGAGTACTGCTTATAGCAATCCTCTTGTTTTTGCAAACATTCAGACCAGCAACGACACCATACCCGTAACGCTGCGCTACGCCAGCCAATCGGCCACGTCCATTCTGTTTGTGAAACAACGCGAAACTTCGACCGGCACATCTGTCCCCAATAATGATGGTATTGCCTGGATGATTATGGACTACAAACCAATGCCATCTGCCATCACCCGGACTCAGGCAGAGACAACGCTGAGCGTTTATCCCAATCCGGTTACCCAAACATTGTATATCAAAGGGCTGAGCAGCGAGGTGAGAGCGGAGGTCTATACCCTGTCCGGCACGAAAGTAATGGATGAGATAACCACCGGTTTCCTCGATTTTGGCAGCCTGACCAAAGGCGTATACATGCTGAAGATTAATAATCAAACGATTAAGGTAGTCAAGTAAAAACTATCTATCCCCAAAAAACAGACGCACCGCACCTACCGAAAATCCGGTAAGGCGGTGCGTTTTTCTTCCCCTGATACCCCTCTTTGCACAAACAGATGCCGACCCCTCAACAACGATGCGGATAGAGAAAGCATCAAAATGAATTATGCCACAAAGAAACAGCGGATAATTGACAGTTTTTGACAATAGCAAAAAAAAATCACGCTGTTTCTGAATATTTTTCTATTGATTGAGATAAGAGGTCAACCTGTCGGTAATAAATGCCTGAAATTCGGGCGAGTCAATCACCTCGACATCCTGCAACAACCCCATCACAAAACGACCGGCCCCGTCGAAGCTGCAAATATCGGTTTCGAGCAACCACTCATTATCGGCTATTTTCTTCAAATACTTCGAAGCCAGCGGGTACTCCTCGGTAAGCAAACTCACAGCACGCAGATTGAGCTTCAGCCTGAGCGGATAGAGCTGTGTGCTGTTGATACGAAAGATATCGATATAACCCGACTTATGCTGACCGGCAAACTCCCAGTTTTGGGACAATACCTCTACACTTCCAATGCGGGATACCTTGAACAACTTGTTTGTGTTTTCTTCCGGACAATAGCACCACACCTGCACATAATTGGTGGTAAAGGCGAAAGGCTCGACCTCCCGGTTTCGAATGTCGCTACCATGAGCCGAAGAGTAGTTGCACAAAACAACCTTCTGCTTATTCTCTATTGCATCGACCAAACGCCCCACATTTTGCGCATTCTTCCCGCTGACAACCGTATCGGCCAGAATTTTGTAGTCATACACTGTGTAAAGCTTCTTTTTCAGATTTTGCTTCAACAGGTTGTTTTCGTCGATGCTCTCGATGGCCGATTTCAGGATATAGGCCTCTTCATCGGTAAAATGGATCAGATCGCTGATATCCCGGAAATAGGGAGATGACTTGTCGAGCGAAATATTGTCGCCTCTCTTTTTGATAATAAAGCCCGCTTCTCGAAACGTATCAATGTAGCGATAAACCGTTCGGGAAGACATCCCCAGTTGATCAGCAATGTATGATACTGAATTGCCCCGGTTGGTGGTGAGCATCTTCATTATGCGCAATAATCTTTCGAACTTGGGCTGATCCATAGTCTATTCTATTTTAGATTGTTAGGATAATTGGGACTATCCATCCCGGGCTATTTCTTAGTGTAAAACTCACAAATAATGCAAGTTGTTTTTTCATCTGATTTCTATTTTAGTGTTTGTTTTATCTTTTGCTGACACAGCAACAAGTATTGTTTATGTTAAGTCGGATTTTCCGCAGAAAGATGCGTTACCGTCAGAATGTAAACAACGTTCGCTGAAAGGTGCAATTATAGCACATCACCTTTCTACGGTT
>CAZHNZ010000141.1:0-9732 GCA_964534355.1 uncultured Parabacteroides sp. | reverse complement strand
GAGCCGGTGGGGGTGAAATATGCAGGGTGTGGCAAAATTATTCATGTGGGGTGATTTCAGAAAAAACAGCACACCAAACCGGTGGGAAATTGCCGAAAACCACTATTTTTGCAAAGATTTTGGTTTAATGGCCGGCGGCCGGGGCTCTTTGGGTTTCGGGGAAACATAGCGACCGGCTATTTTGTTACTACATAAATAGATATCACTATGGGTTCACCGGATTTTCGGACGAAAGAAAAAAGCAATAAACTGTCGCTGCTGTTTGTTTGCCTGGGCAACATTTGCCGCTCGCCGGCGGCCGACGGCATAATGCACCGGCTGGTGGAAAACGAGGGTCTGACAGACCGCATTTCGATAGACTCGGCAGGCACTTATGGCGGCCATGCGGGTGGGCTGCCCGATGCCCGAATGCGCCAACATGCACAACGCCGGGGCTACAACCTGACACACAGGGCCCGGCGGGTAGTGGTGGACGATTTCGACCGTTTCGACCTCATATTGGCTATGGACGACAGCAACTACGACGATCTGATGCGTCTGGCACCGGATATTGCTTCGCAAAAAAAGGTACACAAAATGGTCTCTTTCTGCAAAAACAAACTATCGGATCACGTGCCCGACCCTTATTACGAGGGGGCGGCCGGCTTCGAAAAGGTGCTCGACATATTGGAAGATGCCTGCCACGGACTACTCATGTCCATTAAAAATAAACAATTATGACCCGTTTAGAATCCTCTCAGCTGTCGAAGCAAAAACGCCGCCGGATTATACTTATTCGCATACTAATGTTTATGGCTGCCGTGGCGGTTATTGCCTATTTCTTCCCCCGTGAGGGCAAATTCAGGTATCAGTTTCAGGAGCGTAAACCGTGGAAATACGGACTACTGACAGCGGCCTTTACCTTTCCGGTGTACAAAACAGACGATGTGGTGAAGCGGGAACAGGATAGTGCACTGAGCGACTTCAAACCCTATTATTCGCTCAACCGGGCATTGCTGCAGAAACAGAAAAAACTGATGCTGACCACTCTGGCCGCTACACAGGATGCCGGGCTGCACAGTGCATATACCGATTATCTCGAAAAATCGCTGTACAAAGTGTACGAAACGGGGATGATTTCGCCGGCTGATCAGGAAAATATTCTTTCGGACAATGGCGGATATCTGCGACTGATAGACCGGAATATCGGGAAAATACGACGCGCAGACTCACTATATACGGTCAAATCGGCCTACGAGTACATTATCAACCATGCGCCGTCGAACCTGAGCAAAAACAAACTAAAATCGCTCAACATCAACACCTATCTGGTCGAAAATATTGAGTATGACGAGAATACGACGGAACGCATCAGGGCCGAGCTACTCGGGTCACTCTCTCTGACATCGGGCATGGTGCAGGTGGGCGAGCGCATAGTGGACCGCGGCGAAATAATAGACAGCGAAACATTCAATATCCTCCGGTCGCTCAAAATTGTGTACGAGCAACGTTCGGGCTCGGTGCAGCAGCAAAGCTGGGCTATTCTGGGCGAAATCATTCTTATTTCAAGCCTCTTTGCTTTTCTGTTTTTGTTCCTGTATCTCTTTCGCTACAACACCTTTGTGCGACTCAAACTGCTGTTTTTCATTCTGATGATTATGACCGGAATGGCCATTCTGACCGCTCTGAATGCGAAGTTCAAGATATTCAGCATCTATGTTATTCCGTTTGCCATAGTGCCCATTATTATCCGCACATTCTTCGATTCGCGCACGGCACTGTTTACCCACCTGATCACGGTGATGATCTGTTCGTTTATGGCACCGTTTCCATTCGAGTTTATATTGTTGCAAATAACAGTGGGTATGACGGCGATATACAGCCTCAAAGATCTGACCCAACGCTCGCAGCTGATGCAGAGTTCTTTCCTTATTCTGCTTACTTACACACTGATCTACCTCGGATATGCACTTATACAGGAAGGGACGTGGACCAAAATAAACTGGAACATGTTTATCTATTTCCTGATCAACGGGCTATTGCTGCTGTTTGCCTACCTGCTTATTTATATGTTCGAAAAAACATTCGGATTTGTCTCTCACGTGACACTGGTCGAGCTATCCAATATCAATTCGCCCTTTCTGCGTAAGTTTTCGGAAGAGTGTCCGGGCACATTTCACCACTCGTTGCAGGTATCGAATCTGGCAGCTGAGGCCTCTATGCGGGTAAATGCCAATACGCAGCTTATCCGGACTGCGGCCCTGTATCACGACATTGGGAAAATGGAAAATCCGGTTTTCTTCACCGAAAATCAAACAGGTATCAATCCGCACGACAAGCTCAACTCGGAGCAGAGTGCACACATCATTATCGATCACGTGGAACGGGGCGCGCAGATGGCCCGCAAACTGGGTTTGCCACGGCAGATAATCGACTTCATCTATATGCACCACGGGCGCAGCAAAGCGAAGTATTTCTACAATTCGTACAAAAACCTCTACCCCGACCGCGATATAAACGAAGAAGAGTTTATGTATCCCGGCCCCAACCCCGCCACCAAAGAGACAGCCATTCTGATGATGGCCGATTCGGTAGAGGCAGCCTCACGGAGTTTGAGCGAATACACCGAAGAGAGCATCACCAATCTGGTTCAGAAAATCATCAACGGACAGATTCAGGAGGGACTCTTTAATCAGGCACCCATTACATTGTGCGACATTGAAACCATCAAACAGCTATTTATCGAAAAGCTGAAAACCTATTACCACACACGCATCAGCTACCCCGAATTGAACAAGGAGGCTGAAACATCTTTACATAAACAATCATGAAAAAAACCTTATCCAAACAAATTATCACTACCCTACTGCTCTGCTCAATCTCTGTGGCAGCACAAAACAACGGCACCAAAACAGCAGATGAGGCCGACTTGCAGGCCACTGCACTCAAACAGTTAATCAGACCCAACACAAGCAGCAATACGCACCCCGATGCACAATGGTTTCCTCAGGCCGGATTGGGGCTGTTTATTCACTGGGGAATGATTTCGCAACTGGCCTCGGGCGACCTCTCGTGGTGCATGCTGGCCAACAAGCCCTGGAAAGACCGCACCATCACGCCAAACGAATACTACGCCTGCGCTCAGAAATGGAATCCGGACAAAATCGACTTCGACGATATGCTGCGCAAAGCCAAAGCCGCCGGCATAAACTACGCCGTATTTGTGACCAAACATCACGACGGATTCACCCTATGGCCAAGCAAATATGGAGGGTTGGGCACGCAAACCACCTTCAATGGCCGCGATTTTGTGAAAGAATTTGTAGATGCCTGCCGCAAAAACAACATCCGGGTGGGGCTCTACTACTCACCGCCCGATTGGTGGTTCGACCGGAAATACAAAAATTTCTCATACAAAAATTCGGTCAAACTGGGTATGGACCATCAGCCAACCGAAATACCCGAAAAGCCGGCAGACCACGACAAGAAAAGGCATGAACTGGTTCAGAATCAGGTGACAGAGTTGCTATCGAACTACGGAAAAATAGATTTAATCTGGTTCGATGGCGGATATGGCGAAATACCCAACCGCGAAGTGCGCCGGCTTCAACCCGGTATAGTGATCAACAACCGCAACGGTGGCAACGGCGACTACGGCGATTCAGAAGGAAAACTGCCGACCAATCGGTTCAGCGGCTGGTTCGAAACCTGCGAAACCTGCTGGCCTTCGGGCAAATGGAGTTACACCGAAGATTGGGGCTGGGACACGGCACCCGAGGTCGTGACCGAACTGGTAAAACTACGTGCCTGGGGCGGGAATTTACTGGCCAATCTGGGGCCCAAAAGCGATGGCAGCATACCGCAACCGGCACTCGATGCCTGGAAAGAGATGGCCATTTGGATGAAAAAAAACCGCGAATCGGTAGAGGGAGTCAGCGGTGGCCCCTGGCCCGAAGAGGTGAATACGCCCGTTACCCAACGCAAAGGGATTGCCTATATACACCTGTTGCCCAATGATTTCCAAACAATCACCTGGCGAAATGCCCCCGTGCCCCGGAAAGCAATACTGCTTCGTACCGGCAAAGAGGTGCCATTTACCTATGCAAAAGGAACGCTGACCATCGGGATTGCCCAACCGCAACGCTCTAAAAATGTAGATGTGGTGAAGGTTTTACTGGCCAAATAATTGGAGGTTAGTTTGCCTGTTTTAAATTTCTGTTTGTCAGGTGTTGTAAAAAAAAGTTCAGTTTTCAGGTTGAACCAAAGAAAAATTGTACTTTTGCAATCCAAAAACAATAAAATAATTTCAAAGGAGAACAATAAAATGATTAAAATAACTTTTCCGGACGGTTCATTCCGCGAATACGAATCCGGTATTACTCCGCTGCAAATAGCTGAAAGCATCAGCTCTCGTCTGGCTCAGGATGTTCTGGCCGCATCGATCAACGACCAGGAGTGGGATTTATCCCGCCCGGTGACCGCAGACAGTTCTGTGAAACTGTACAAATGGGACGACGCAGAGGGCAAACATGCCTTTTGGCACTCATCAGCCCACCTGCTGGCCGAGGCTCTGCAAGAGCTCTATCCGGGCATTAAATTCGGCATCGGACCGGCTATCGAAAGTGGTTTTTATTACGATGTAGATTCAGGCGAAACAGTTATCCGCGAGGGAGATTTAGCCACTATTGAGAAAAAAATGCTCGACTTGGCCGCCACCAAACAAGAGATTGTGCGCGCAGAAATAAGCAAAACAGATGCATTATCGCTCTTTGGCGATCGCAACGAAACCTACAAAACAGAGTTGATTGCCGAACTCGAAGACGGAAAAATCACCACCTATACACAGGGTGCATTTACCGACCTTTGCCGTGGCCCTCACCTGCCCAATATGTCGCCTATCAAAGCCGTTAAACTAACCGCCATAGCCGGGGCATACTGGCGCGGCGACGAAAAACGCAAACAGCTCACCCGCATCTACGGCATCACATTCCCCAAAAAGAAGATGCTGGACGAATATATCGTGTTGATGGAGGAGGCTAAAAAACGCGACCACCGCAAAATAGGCAAGGAACTCGAATTATTTTCGTTTTCAGAAGCAGTGGGCAAAGGATTGCCATTGTGGTTGCCCAAAGGTACAGCGCTGCGCACCCGCCTGGAGGATTTCCTGAAAAGAATTCAGAAACGATTTGGCTATCAGCAGGTAATGACCCCGCACATCGGGATGAAGGGCCTCTGGGAAACATCGGGACACTGGGCGAAATATGGTAAAGATTCATTTCAGCCCATATTAACACCGGAAGAGGATGAGGTATTCCTGATGAAACCGATGAACTGCCCTTTCCACTGCGAAATATACAAAACTGCACCCCGCTCGTACAAAGACCTGCCGTTGCGTTATGCCGAGTTTGGTACCGTTTACCGCTACGAGCAAAGTGGTGAGTTGCACGGACTGACACGGGTTCGAGGCTTTACTCAGGATGATGCACACATCTTCTGCCGCCCCGATCAGCTGAAAGAGGAGTTCCAAAAGGTAATGGATATTATCTTCATTATATTCAACGCATTAGACTTCAAAAACTTCGAGGCTCAGATCTCTTTGCGCGACCCCAACAACCGCGAGAAATACATCGGTTCGGACGAGGTTTGGGAGAAATCGGAACAGGCCATCATCGAGGCGTGTCAGGAAAAAGGACTCAATGCCCGCGTAGAGCTGGGTGAGGCTGCTTTCTATGGCCCCAAACTCGACTTCATGGTGAAGGATGCCATCGGCCGCCGCTGGCAGCTGGGTACCATTCAGGTGGACTACAACCTGCCCGAGCGTTTCGAACTCGAATACAACGGAAACGACAACCAAAAGTACCGTCCCGTCATGATTCACCGGGCACCGTTTGGCTCTATGGAGCGTTTTGTGGCTGTATTGATAGAGCATACCGGCGGAAATTTCCCGTTGTGGCTTACCCCCGATCAGGTGGTCGTACTGCCTATCAGCGAGAAGTTCAACGACTACGCCAAACAGGTGGCCCAACAACTCGATATGCAGGATATCCGCGCTATTGTGGATGACCGCAACGAGAAAATTGGCCGAAAAATACGCGACAACGAAATGAAAAAGATTCCTTATCTGCTCGTCGTCGGCGAAAAAGAGGCCGAAAATGGCGAGGTTTCTGTACGCAAACACGGCGAAGGCGATCAGGGTTGTCTCAAAATAGAGGCATTTGCCCGTTCGGTAAGCGAAGAGGTGGAACGCCAGATGACAAGCTGGTAAAAACCAAAAATTCCATAAACCGGAGTCGTTTGAAGTTCAAGCGACTCCGGTTTCTTTTTGTATAACCCTCAAAAAATGAGCAGAAAAGAGCCCATTTGGGGGAAAACAGAAAAAGAAAGTTTGATTTCGGAATAAATGTGAGAAAAAAAGTTGGAAATCCGCGAAAAACATTTAATTTTGCGCTGTTTTTCGGAGTAAACTTCGGAAGCGAAGAAACCCGAATAACAATAAGACAAACGTATAAGGAGGAATTCATATCAAATTAATGAAGATTGACAATCAAAAAGATCAGCTCCGGATTAACAATCAGATCCGTGTCAGAGAAGTTCGCTTAGTAGGCGACAACGTAGAGCAAGGAGTTTACAGCATTCAGGACGCAATTAAAAAGGCAGAAGAGCTGGAATTAGATTTAGTCGAGATTTCACCGACCGCAGTGCCCCCTGTTTGCCGTATTACGGACTACCAAAAGCACTTATATCAGCAACGTAAACGCATCAAGGAACAGAAAGCGAAAGCATCTAAAATAGTGGTGAAGGAGATTCGTTTCGGACCTCAGACAGATGACCACGATTATGCCTTCAAACTCAAACATGCGAAAAGCTTCCTCGAAGAGGGTGCCAAAGTGAAATCGTATGTGTTCTTCAAAGGTCGCTCAATCCTGTTTAAGGAGCAGGGTGAAGTTTTGTTGCTTCGTTTTGCCAACGACCTCGAAGATTATGCCAAAGTAGATCAGCTACCGGTACTCGAAGGAAAGCGTATGATTATCATGCTTTCTCCCAAGAAAAAAGTAGTGGGCGAAAAACCAAAGGATAAAGAAGAATAGACCAACACCGTTGAGGTGTCACTATTATAATTAATAATTAAAAAAACTGACAAAATGCCAAAGATGAAAACTAACTCCGGTGCAAAAAAAAGGTTTACCCTTACCGGATCAGGAAAAATCAAGAGAAAACATGCTTTTAAACGTCACATTCTGACTAAAAAAACCAACAAGCAAAAGAGAAATCTGACGCATGACACATTGGTTCATCCTTCAGATGTAAACAACGTAATGCACATGTTGCGTCTTAAGTAATCTTCCGTCGGGAGTTTATTTAGAAAAAGCAGTTTAAAAAGATTTTTATTTAACCGAATGGATTAGCCGTAAGTTCACATTTGTGACGCTATCATTCACAACATCAAAAAACTATGCCAAGATCAGTAAATCATGTTGCTTCGAGAGCAAGAAGAAAGAAAATTTTAAAATTAACCAGAGGTTATTTCGGATCCAGAAAAAATGTTTGGACCGTAGCTAAGAACACGTGGGAAAAAGGTTTGACCTATGCTTACCGCGACCGTAAGACCAAAAAACGCAACTTCCGCGCCTTGTGGATTCAGCGTATCAATGCTGCTGCACGCATCAACGGTATGTCTTACTCTAAATTAATGGGTGCTTTACACAAAGCTAATATCGACATCAACCGCAAAGTTTTGGCTGATTTGGCGATGAATCACCCGGAAGCATTCGCAGCAATCGTTGCAAAAGTAAAATAAAGAACGAATGTTCTCTTATTGAACCATATAAAGCGGGATCTCATCAGGGATTCCGCTTTTTTTATCTATCTGTTTAAGTCATTGCCAAAAACTCAAATTAGCATTTAACATGAAACACATGAAAAATCTCTTCTTTTCTATGCTGTTATCCGCATTCTGCCTGACAGCAACAGCGCAACAAAAAGCGGAAGTGGTAATACAAACCACTGAGGGCAAATATCAGATTAGCAAACACATTTACGGCCACTTTGCAGAACACCTCGGACGCGGCATTTACGAAGGATTGTGGGTGGGCGAAAATTCACCTATCCCCAATACCAAAGGCGTACGCAACGATGTGATAGCTGCACTGAAAGCGATAAAAATACCCAATCTGCGCTGGCCGGGGGGCTGTTTTGCCGACGAATACCACTGGCGCGACGGCATTGGTCCGAGAGATAAACGCCCGAAAATGGTAAACACCAACTGGGGCGGCGTGGTGGAAGACAACTCTTTCGGCACACACGAATTTCTGAATCTGTGCGAAGTACTTGGCACCGAGCCTTACATCTGTGGCAACGTGGGAAGCGGCACCGTGGAAGAGATGTCGAAATGGGTGGAATACATCACCTTCGACGGCCAAAGTCCAATGGCCGAGCTTCGCAAACAAAACGGCAGGGAGAAACCCTGGAGCGTGAAACTGTGGGGCGTAGGCAACGAGAACTGGGGCTGTGGCGGACAAATGTCAGCCGACTACTATGCAGACAATTACCGTCGCTTTGCCATTTTCTGTAAAAACTACGGCAACAACAATCTGATGAAAATAGCAGGTGGTGCTAACTCGTACGATATAAACTGGACAGAGGTTTTGATGAAAAACATTCCGCACTGGCTGATGTATGGTGTATCGCTGCACAACTACACCTTTGGTGCAGGCTGGGAGAAGAAGGGCCCTGCCACCGGATTTACAGAAGATGACTATTTCACCATTCTGGAAGACGGATACAAGATGGACGATCTGATAACCCGACACTCTGCGGCGATGGACAAATACGACCCGGCAAAAAAAATAGCACTTGTGGTAGATGAATGGGGAGCCTGGTATAAAGTAGAACCCGGCACTAATCCCGGATTTCTGTATCAGCAAAATTCGTTGCGCGATGCTTTACTTGCCGGCAATATTCTCAATATTTTCCACAAACATTGCGATCGGGTGAAGATTGCGAATATCGCTCAGATGGTGAATGTACTTCAATCCATTATTCTGACCAAAGGCGATCAGATGATTCTGACACCCACCTACCACGTGTTCAACATGTACAAGGTGCATCAGGATGCCACCCTGCTACCCCTCGATCTGAAAAGCCCGCAGTACAACTTCAACGGCAAAAGCATTTCGGCGGTATCGGCCACAGCGTCGAAAGACAACAGCGGCACCATACACATCTCGCTGGTAAATATCGACCCGAAAAACGACATTGAACTGAGCTGCATTCTCGGGGGTGTGAGCGCAGGCAAAATCACCGACAGCAATATCCTGAGCGGAAAAGAGATTCAGAGCCACAACACGTTCGAAACACCCTACAACGTGAAACCGGAAGCCTTCAGGGGCGCATCCATCAAAAACGGACGCCTTACACTGAAACTACCGGCCAAATCTCTTATCACAATAGCTATACGGTAATACCGGATTCTACTAAAAAAGAAAACGCTGAGAACCGCTCTTAACAAAAGCAGATTCTCAGCGTTTTTTATGGAATGGATTTCTCTCTGCGGTCGAAATGACCTGGCACCGCGGGTCATTTCGACTGTAAGGAGAAATCTTATTTATTTGGCAAAAAGAGATTTCGCGATACCCATTTCCAGGCCACGAAGCTCGGCCAAACCACGCAGACGGCCAATGCAGGAATACCCCGGATTGGTTTTCTTTTTGAGGTCGTCAATCATCTGATGTCCGTGATCGGGACGCATTGGAA
>CAZHNZ010000140.1:8003-9788 GCA_964534355.1 uncultured Parabacteroides sp. | reverse complement strand
CCTCCTACCCAACCATCGTTGTATAACGAAGCCCGTATTGATGAGCTAGTTGATTCAACAATTGGCGATATCCGTAACTACGACTTACTGCTTGCCACTTTGCAACGCATACAGCCTGAAATTGTAATCCACATGGCGGCGCAACCGCTGGTGCGCGAATCGTATAAAAATCCACGTGAGACCTACGAAGTAAATGTAATGGGTGCAGTAAACCTACTGGATGCTATCCGACAAGTGCCGGGTGTGAAAGCGGTGGTAAATGTAACGACAGACAAATGCTACGAAAACCGCGAATGGCACTGGGGGTACCGCGAAAATGAACCCATGGGTGGATATGACCCCTATTCTAACAGCAAAGGTTGCTCCGAACTGGTCACCTCTGCCTACCGAAACTCATACTTCAACCCCAACACCTACCACACCCACGGAGTTGCACTCGGCTCAGGCCGTGCGGGTAATGTCATAGGTGGGGGAGACTGGGCCGACGACCGACTCATTCCCGATTTCATCCGCGCTATTTCCCGTGGCGAAGAGGTGAAAATCAGAAGCCCATACGCCATACGACCCTGGCAGCATGTGCTCGAGCCCCTTACCGGATATCTGGCTCTGGCAGCCGCACTGCTGGAAGGCCCTGATGCTGCTCAGGGCTGGAACTTTGGCCCCGAAGACCGCGATGCCAAAAATGTGGAATGGATAACAGATACGATCTGCCGGATGTGGGGCGGTAACGCACGCTTCTCAATAGACACCAACCCGCAACCGCACGAGGCCAACTACCTCAAACTCGATTGCTCCAAAGCCAAAGCAGAACTCAACTGGGCTCCCCGCTGGGATATCGAAACGACATTGCAATCTATTGTTGACTGGAATAAAGCTTTCCTGGCCGGCGAAGATATGCGCACAAAAACGTTTGAACAAATAGAAGCCTACCTAAGCAATTAATAATTAGGTAATCCGCACCATCACCATACCCCATTCAGGGGTTTGAGGTAAAAAACGTATAACTTAAAACTTATAACGTAAAAATCCATGCAAATAAAAAAATACAAATCAACCATCACCCACATAGACAACCCAATCGAGGGAGTCTATACTCTTACTATGAAGCCGGAAACCGGAAAATTCAGATACGAGCCCGGGCATTTTTTACATTTAGCCATAGATGAATACGAGCCCTCAATGGCTTGGCCCGACTCGCGTTGCTTTAGTATTCAAACCTCTCCGGCCGAAGAGTTTATCAAAATTACGTATACCGCCAATGGCGTCTTTACCCGTCGTATGGCAGAACAGCTTTCTGTAGGTGCAGAAATTTGGCTTAAAATGCCCTACGGTGAACTCTTCGAGCAGGAGCACTCCCGGCATAATACAGTTTTTATCTCCGGGGGTACAGGTATCACACCTTACCTTTCGCTTTTCACAGACCCCTCTTTTGCCGGGTACTCCAGCCCCGTACTCTACGCCGGATTCCGTACCCGCGCGCTCAACCTGTACGATACCGAGTTGCAAAAAGCCAAAGGGATCAACCCATCACTCATCGTTCATCCCGTTTATCAGGATGAGCAGGGTATTCTCGATATCGCCGCTATTCGCGAAAGCTCTCCGGCTGATACCTCCTTCTTCATCTCAGGCCCTCCGGTTATGATCCGTAGCTTCAAAGCCGCCCTCATCGACTCCGGCGTACCTGCACATCAGGTGAAGACAGACGACTGGGAGTGATGTGAATTAATAATTAATAATTATTAATTGTTCGCCACATCAATGTTCTACGGTATATCTGCACGCCAC
>CAZHNZ010000140.1:0-7903 GCA_964534355.1 uncultured Parabacteroides sp. | reverse complement strand
AAAACTGCAACGCAGTTTAATATAATTAACCATGTATGCAATGCATGGGAAAAAGCAACAATGAAATAGCGCCCGTCATGTTCGCAGAAACCTGGCCCCCCCTGGGGGGTATGGGGGTAAAACGACGACAGGTAAAAACCGCAAATAAAACTAACTCAAAACTGCAACGCAGTTTAATATAATTAACCATGTATGCAATGCATGGGAAAAAGAAATCAATAAAATAATATAACAATGCAAGATCCAAAATCCATCCGTCAGGAAATAATCGAAAAAACAAAAGAGTACTATCAGGCTAAATTCGCCCAAAAAGAATTCACTGCCGGTACATCTCCCGTCAACTACGCCGGTCGCGTGTTCGACGAAAGCGAAATAGTAAACGCTGTAGATGCTTCTCTCGACTTCTGGCTCACAGAGTCGCGCTTCTCTGAAGAATTTGCCGAAAAAATTGCCGATTACCTGGGTATCAAGCAGGTACTTCTTACCAACTCAGGTTCGTCGGCCAATTTGCTTGCTTTTGCCGCCCTTACTTCCGAAAAATTGGGTGACAGACGCCTTAAAGCCGGTGATGAGGTTATCTCTGTCGCCGCAGGTTTCCCGGCTACCGTTACACCAATTTTTCAATACGGACTAGTACCAGTATTTGTAGATGTGCACATCCCCACCTACAACATCGACACAGAGATGATCGAAAAAGCAATATCACCCAAAACCCGCTGTATATTCCTGGCTCACACGCTTGGAAATCCCTTCAATATAGATAAGGTGATGGAGTTGGCCAACAAGCACAACCTGTGGGTGATAGAAGACAACTGCGACGCTTTCGGAAGCCGATACAAAGAGAAGTTTACAGGTACATACGGACACCTTTCTACCATATCATTCTACCCGGCTCACCACATCACTACCGGTGAGGGAGGAGCTATCTGTACCAACGATCCTCAGCTGGCTAAGCTGGTGCGTGCTTTCCGCGACTGGGGACGCGACTGTTACTGCATGGGAGGCGAAAATAACACCTGTGGAAAGCGCTTCACCCAACAGTTTGGAAACCTGCCACTGGGCTACGATCATAAGTATGTCTATTCAGAAGTAGGATATAACCTCAAAATGACTGACATCCAGGCCGCTATCGGTGCTGCACAAATGGAGAAACTGTCTTACTTCGGCGAGCGCAGAAAAGAGAACTTCAAAACTTACAAAGCAATTTTCAACAAATATCCACAATTCTTTATCACGCCCGAGGCTACCGAAGGGGCAGATCCATCATGGTTTAGTTTTATTGTGACCGTGAAAGAGGGTGCTCCCTTTACCCGCGACGAGCTGACCCGTCACTTTGCGGCCAACCGCATCGAAACCCGCAACCTCTTTGCCGGTAATATGATTAAGCAACCGGCCTTTATGAACAAAGAGTACCGGGTAGCTGATCATCTCAACAACACCGATTATATTATGAATAATACCTTCTTCCTCGGTACATATCCTGGCCTGATGCCTGAAATGTTTACTTATGTAGAGGGTGTGTTGGATGCGTTTGTTGCTGGTAAATAATTTGTGAATAATAATTGATCACAATGAACTTTATTGATTCAAAAATATCGGAAGATCTCGATGCAATTACACATAGTTGTAAACAATTGCTTTTGCAGTTAAAGAATAAAAATATCTTTATTACCGGAGGTACAGGCTTTATGGGCAAGTGGCTTACTCAGACTTTGTTGTACGCCGGAGATATTTTTAATCTGAATCTTAAGGTTACACTTCTAACCCGGAATAAAGAGCGTTTTCTATCTGAATATCCTTTTTTCAGGAATGCGGAAAACCTCTTTTTTCTGGAGGGAGATATTTGTGATTTTAATTTTCCAACAGATAAATTTGATAATATCATTCACGCAGCTACAGATGCCAGCGCAAAAATGAATGTTGAAACCCCGCTTTTAATGTCCGACGTTATTTTGCAGGGAACAAGGCATTTACTTGATTTTGCTGTTCATGCAAATGTAAAAAGAGTATTATTCTTAAGCTCAGGTGCCGTTTACGGAAAACAACCGGATGAAATTGCCGGATTCCCGGAGGATTATCCCGGTGCACCTGATCCTTTGCTCCCGGGGGCTGCCTATTCAGAATCTAAACGGATGGCAGAATTTGTATGTGGAGTTTATGCCCGTAAGTATAATATAACAATACCTATTGCCCGTTGTTTTGCATTTGTCGGACCATATTTGCCTTTGGATACCCATTTTGCTATTGGTAATTTTATAGCAGACGGTTTGGCCGGCAGGGATATTTGTATCACCGGAAATGGGAAACCACAACGCTCATATATGTATGCTTCAGATATGGTTATATGGCTATTGCATATCTGGTTGCAGGGTGATTCTGTTGAAGCATATAATGTGGGTTCCGATAAATCTGTAACTATTCGAAATTTGGCAAATTCAATTACTTGTTTCTTTCCTGATTGTGATGTTCAGGTTTTGGGAGAGGAAAGGGCAACAGACAGAAATCAAAACTATGTGCCAAATGTTGATAAAGCAAAGAGAAAATTTCAACTGAATGAATTAATTCCACTAAATGTGGCGATCGAAAAAACAATAAAATACTGTAAATAATTATGGCAAAAATAAGAGTAGCAGATTATATTGCAAACAGACTTGTACATCATGGTATTACAGATGTTTTTATGGTTACAGGTGGGGGAGCTATGCATCTCAATGATGCTTTGGGTAATCACCCCGATCTTACCTATTATTGCAATCATCACGAGCAGGCATGTGCCATTGCTGCTGAAGGCTATTACAGAGCGTCAGGTCGTTTGCCTGTAGTAAATGTAACAACAGGCCCCGGTGGTACCAATGCGATCACTGGTGTATTGGGGCAATGGCTGGATTCTATACCGGCTCTCTATATTTCAGGACAGGTAAAGTGGGAAACCACAATCTATTCCTGTCCGGATATTACCGGACTGAGACAGCTTGGAGACCAGGAGGGTGATATAACAGCCATGGTTGCTCCTGTTACTAAGTATGCTGTTATTCTCAACAATCCTCTGGATGCAAAAAAGGTTATCGATAAAGCCATATACCTGGCTACTCATGGCCGACCCGGGCCAGTCTGGATCGATGTGCCGCTCGACGTTCAGGGTGCCTTTATCGAACCGGACGCCCTTCCTGATTATGATCAAAGTGAAGATGAATTGTGTTTTGATACTTATCTGCTGGAAAAACAGGCCGATTTACTGATTGATAAATTATTGAATGCCAAAGCTCCGGCTTTGTTTGTGGGGAATGGTATCAGATTGGCTGGTGCAGAGCTGTTGTGGGATAAATTATTGTCAAAATTATCTGTTCCGGTTCTGAATGCGATTAGCGGACACGATTTAATTGCTTCAGATAATCCATTATTTATGGGAAGACCGGGTATTTGTGGTGATAGAATTGGAAATACGGTTGTTCAAAACTGCGACTTGCTTTTGGTACTCGGTACCCGTATGGGATTACGTCAGACCACCTATAATTATTCTGATTTTGCCCGAAATGCCTGCAAAATAATGGTAGATATTGATGAGGCAGAGCTAAATAAACCAACTGTAAAGATTGATCTGAAAATCCATGCTGATTTATACCTTTTTTTGGATATACTGCTGCGAAAACTCGATAATATTCAGTTGCCGGGCTATACCGAATGGCTATCGTGGTGTACATCGGCTAAGTCAGACTTGCCAACTGTTTTACAGGATAATCCGCAGGTGGCCGGATTTGTTAATTCCTATTCTTTTGTAGATAAATTATTCGAATTATTACCTGCTGATGCAGTAGTTGTTACCGGGAATGGAACGGCTTACACTTGCACATATCAGGCTATGAAAATTAAGCAGGGGATGCGTGTTTTTGCAAATCAGGGATGTGCATCGATGGGCTACGATTTGCCGGCTGCCATCGGTGCCTGTATTGCAAACAATAAAAAACCTATATATCTGATTACCGGTGATGGCAGTATTATGATGAATCTTCAGGAACTTCAAACAATTGTATCGTATCAGTTGCCAATTAAAATTTTGTTGCTCAACAACAATGGTTATTTGGCTATTCGTACCACGCAAAATTCATTTTTCAACGGTCGTCTGGTGGGGGAATCTCCTGTTTCAGGGCTTATGATGCCCGATTTTATCAGGTTGGCTCAAGCTTTTAATATGGATACTTGCACCATAAGCGACGATTCGCAGCTTACCGATAGCCTGAATTCAATAATCGGTAGCGACTCTGCTCTGTTTTGTAATATCAATATGGCTCCCGACCAGACTCTTTTTCCGAAAGTTTCTTCTTACAAAAATGAAGAGGGAAGAATGATGTCAAAACCAATGGAGGATATGTTCCCGTTTGTTGATGTGAAATCGTTTTAATGAAGAAACTACAGATAAATAAATATTGCTTACATATCTATTGAATTATTGACATATATAATGGATAAAAAATTAACCATATACAATTGCACTCATTTACATCCGGTGATGTTGCAAAAAGAATATATTACTCCTCTTCAACTTCGAAAAAAAATAACTGGTGTTGACTTAGGGTATTTGTCAGATGATACTGGTGATAATATTAGTGATCGGGGTGTGTCGTATGGTGGTACAGTCTCATTATATTGGGTATGGAAGAATGACAAAACGAGTGATTATGTAGGTTTTTGTCACTACAGACGTTATTTCCTTTTGGATGAAAAGCACGACTATTTTCAAATTGAGTATGTTACAGATGAAGATGGATTAAAAAAAATAAGATTTAATGACGATTATATCAGGAACATCTTGAAAAATTATGATGTCGTTCTATCAAAAAAAAGAAGATTTACCAGATCTGTATGGAATACTTATGCCAGAATGCACGATGAAAGAGATCTTATTGCCCTTGAATCTGTAATAAATAAAGTGTGTCCCGATTATAGTGATACGTTTAATAAATATATCAAGAGAGGAAATTCACTTACTCAATTCGGAATGATTATAACAAGTAAGGTAATCTTTGATGATTTTTGTGAATGGTTTTTTTCTATAATTTTTGAACTCGATAAGCAAAAAGATCCGAAAAAAAACTCCTTATCTAAAGATCGTCAAATTGATTATATTTCAGAACATATTTTTCCTTTGTATTTTCTGAAGAATAATTTAAAGATTAAACATTTACCTATAGTAGTAGCTGATACTTCCAAAAAAAAAGTTTCAAATCTTAGGTATTTCTGTTCGCAAATAAAGACAGAATTGAAGTTTTTACTCAATATTTAAAGTATTGCTACTTGCTTAAAAACATAGGAACAAATCATTGTGTTTTGTAAATTGAAAAATTAAACCAAATTTTAGTTAACTACGTGAAGACTTCTTCAAGGATTATTAAAAACACAGGCTTTTTGTATGTAAAGATGGCTGTTACTGTGTTTATCTCTCTTTATACTACCCGACTATTGCTAAATTCGTTAGGCGCATCCGATTTTGGCGTGTTTAATGTTGTTGGGGGTGCCATTGCTATGCTAACATTCCTGAATACGGCAATGGCCTCTGCAACTCAACGCTTTATGTCCATATCTGAGGGTGAAGGAAACACAGAGAAACAAAAACAGATTTTCAATATTAGCATTATTTTACACACAATTATTGCTATCGTTGTTGTTGTTATTATGGAATTGTTTTCACTCATTTTATTTGATGGTGTTTTGAATATTGACAGTCATAGAATTTTTGCAGCAAAATTAATTTATCAGTTTTTGATTGTGAGTACCATGTTTACGATTATGACTGTACCCTATGATGCTGTGATTAATGCTCATGAGAATATGTTATACTACACAATAGTGGGGATAGTTGAGTCTGTAATGAAATTAGTAATCGCAATATTTGTAGTCTATACAACAAATGACAAATTGATTACCTATGGCTTTTTGATGGCTACATTGTCGTTTGTAATTATGATTGTTTTGAGGGTTTATTGCCATAAAAGATATATAGAATGTAGTATAGATGTTAAAAGATACTTTAATAAATTATTGATGGTTGAAATGACACATTTTGCAGGATGGACTTTTCTGGGTAGCGCGAGTAGCATTATTTCAGGCTATGGTTCAAATATTATCTTAAATCATTTTTTCGGTACAAGATTAAATACAGCAACTGGTATCTCAGGGCAATTGAACGGGCAAATGTTGACATTTTCTAACGTTTTGCAAAAAGCACTAAATCCTGTAATTACGAAAAGTGAAGGAAGTGGTGACAGTGTTGCTATGAAAAAAATAACATTATCCGGTAGTAAGGTGTCATTTCTATTATTTGCATTTATAGCTATTCCGTTTCTGATTGAGACACCATATATTTTAAAATTATGGTTAGGTAATATTCCGGAATGGGCACTTATATTTTGTAGATTAATGGTTATTTTTACATTACTTGAACAATTAACAAGAACTTTTGGTACAGCCATCGCTGCTACCGGTAAGGTAAAGTATGTTAATTTAGTTAATTCTTTCTTTATGTTTTTGGGTATTCCGATATTATATTTTGTTTTCAAAGCGGGAGTTTCACCGGTTTTTTTACCAGCATCATCTGTATTTTTTGCGGTGGTTTATTCAATATTAAATATTGTTTATGGTAATAGGTATTGTAATATTGAGTACGGAGATTATTTTAAAAGTGTTTTTCTTAGAGTGATGATTGTGTTTTTATTGAGTTATCTTGCAGGGTTATCTCCTCTGCTCTTTATGACGGAGTCTCTCTTTAGGGTATTATTAGTTTCACTATTTTCAATTTTGATTTTTATTATTTCAACATATTATATTGGTCTTGAAAGTGGTGAACGAAAAATTGTTATAAATTTGTTTAATAAAATATTTCTAAATAGAAAATGAATACTTATCCCATTTTTGTAAGTTCATCAGATTCATATTCAGATATATGGCCTGTTTTTTTTGATATGTTTCACAGATTTTGGCCGGAATATAATGGGTGTGTGTATTTAAACACAGAAACTAAATCAATTACACATGATTCTCTGAATATTGTTTGTACTCAGGTTGGCAAATTCGATAGCTTTGGAAAAATGTTTCGTGCCGGCTTAAATACAATTGATTCTGATGTTGTACTGTTGATTATGATTGATTATCTCTTCATGGATAAGGTTAATGTCTCAAAACTGGACGATTATTTTGATTTCTTTACAAAGAATAATCTGGATTCATTGTGTTTGGTACATCAGCATTACCCTAATGTTATTGATTCTGATCATCCGGATATTGTTTATGTAATTCCGCCGGCTTCTCGTATCATGTTTTCGTATCAGGTTGCTTTCTGGAATAAGTCAATGCTTTACAACATGGCCTTACCCCACGAAAATCCATGGATGTCAGAGTGGTTCGGTTCTCTACGGGCAGAAAAGATGAAGATTAAGTTAGCAAATATTAAGAAAGAGGTAGATTGGCCTATTTTTTATGATCTAAGAGGGTGCTTACATCAGGGTGAATGGTTGGATAATGCTGTTGAATTTCTTAAATCTATTGACTATAAAGTTGACTTTGCAAAGCGTGGATACTATGTTGATGGATATTCGACATTGAGCTTTAGACTTAAACTAAAAATAAAAATTTGGTCAACTGGTATTAAAGGAAGTTATTGGGATTTGCTATTTCGTAAGTATAATTAGAAAACATGATGTTTAATTTTAAATTAAAGCGGCGTATTTGGAATGAAATAGTCTCGAAAACCCGGAATAAAAAGTATTATTATCATATTTACAAATCATATTGGCACTATAGGGTAAATCGTATGAATAATAAAAAATCATCTTTGCCGATATATTATTCTGCACGACCCAATCCCGGAGCAGGACTTGGACATCAGATATCTAACTGGATTGCTGGTTAT
>CAZHNZ010000139.1:0-10049 GCA_964534355.1 uncultured Parabacteroides sp. | reverse complement strand
AATTGTGATAAAAAACATCAAATCATTGATGATTTGAAATTCGATTTTGAATATTACTTGCAAACTGTTTTGTAAATCGAAATAAATGATATAATTTTGGCATGAAAAAACAAGCTGAGTCAAAAAACGACGACGGATTTTATCAAAAAGTGAAGGAAGAGTTCACCTCATACATGGTTGCCAAAGGGCATCGTAAAACCCCGGAGAGGTATCTCATTCTGAAGCATATATATTCGCTGAGCGATCATTTTGATATTGATTTTTTGTTTCATTCGATTAATGCAGAGAAACCGGTGGTGAGTCGTGCAACATTGTACAACACTATTGAACTATTGGTGGACAGTAAGTTGGTGATCAAACATAGTTTTGGAACTCATACAGCGCATTACGAAAAAGCTTACAACAACGACAATCACCTTCATCTCATTTGCACCGTGTGTGGGGAGATTAAGGAGATTAAAGATCACGATATAAAATCTGTTATTCAGAGCAAAAGACTATCCAAGTTTTCGCTCACGCATTACAGTTTATATATATATGGTATGTGTACAAAATGTTCGCGGGCAAAAATCCGTCCGCCCAAAGAGATTTCTTCTAAAAAGAAATAACGCTGTTTTGTACATCTATTCGTTAAGTCGCTGTAAGGGGCGGCTTATTTTTTGTTTTCTTGATATTAAATAAATAACAAAATACGAATGAAAGTAGATGTTTTATTAGGATTGCAGTGGGGTGACGAGGGAAAAGGTAAGGTGGTCGATGTTTTGACACCGCGGTACGATTTAATTACCCGTTTTCAGGGAGGCCCCAATGCAGGTCATACATTAGAGTTCAACGGTAAGAAGTTTGTGTTGCACACAATCCCTTCCGGAATTTTTCAGGGAGACAAAATGAATGTGATTGGAAACGGAGTGGTTCTTGATCCTTCAGTTTTCAAAAAAGAGATAGAAAAACTCGAGGTTACCGGTTATGATTTGACCAAAAAGCTGTTGATTTCGAAAAAAGCACACCTCATTCTGCCTACACACCGTTTGCTCGATGCAGCTTACGAAGCGGCAAAAGGGGCTTCTAAAATCGGGTCAACGCTCAAAGGTATTGGCCCTACTTACACCGACAAAACAAGCCGTAATGGTTTGCGTGTAGGTGATATTCTGACCAATTTCGACGAAAAATACAAAGCGGCTGTAGCCCGTCACGAAGCTATTCTGAAGCAATTCAACTTCGAATACGATTTGGCTGAAATAGAAAAAGAGTGGTTCGAAGGTTTGGAGGTGCTTAAGCGCTTCGAATTTATCGACTCGGAACAATTCGTAAACGATGCTATGAAATCGGGCAAGTCTGTTTTGGCAGAAGGTGCTCAGGGTACTATGCTCGATATTGATTTTGGATCGTACCCGTTTGTGACCTCTTCCAATACAGTATGTGCGGGTGCATGTACCGGTCTGGGTATTGCGCCCAACAAAATCGGTGAAGTTTACGGTATCTTCAAAGCGTACTGCACACGTGTAGGTAGCGGTCCGTTCCCGACAGAGCTGTTTGATGCTGTAGGTGAAGATATTCGCGCCAAAGGCCGTGAGTTCGGATCTACGACCGGTCGTCCGCGTCGTTGTGGGTGGATCGATTTAGTTGCTCTGAAATATGCGGTTATGGTCAATGGTGTTACCAAGCTGATTATGATGAAGAGCGATGTGCTCGATACATTCGACACCATCAAGGCCTGTGTTGCTTACCGAATCGATGGCGAAGAGGTTTCTGTTTTCCCGTATAGTCTGGAGGGCGAAGTAGAGCCAATCTACGCCGAGCTGCCCGGATGGCAAACCGATATGACAAGAGTGCAAAGCGAAGACGAGTTTCCGGAGGAGTTTAATGCTTACCTTTCATTCCTCGAGGAGTCGCTTGAAGTGCCCATTGCTATTGTTTCTGTCGGACCCGACAGAGAGCAAACTATCGAAAGATATCAGGATGAAGAGTAGTATTTGGCAAATAATATAATACAGAGGAGGCGCAAACAGATGTTTGTGCCTCTTTTTTTGGATTTTACCTGCTAAAAATAGGCTCTTATGGTGCGATTGTCGAATAAAATCATTAATTTTGCACCGCTTTTTATAAACACATTCCGTGTGATGGGAAATTAGGGAGCAGATAAACAATTATCTTAATTTTGAGTAACACAAAAACAAACAAAAATGAAAACGTTTCAACTAGCAGGTGTTAGCAGAACAGACCTGGGTAAAAAAGCTGCCAAATCAATTCGTCACGAAGATGCTATCCCCGGTGTATTGTACGGTGGTTCTTCAACCCTGCACTTCACTGTAACTCAGGATGCAGTTCGCAAACTGGTTTATTCACCCGAAATTTTTGTGGTTGAACTGACCGTTGATGGCAAAACAACTACTGCAATCATGAAGGATCTTCAGTTTCACCCTGTAACTGACAAATTGTTGCACATCGACTTCCTGGAAATATTTCCTGAGAAAGCTATTCTGATGGAAGTTCCTGTTGTATTGGAAGGTCTTGCAGAAGGTGTTAAACAAGGGGGTAAATTGAGCCTTGAAATGCGTAAATTGCGCGTGAAAGCTCTTTACAACAATGTTCCTGAGAAATTGGTAGTCAATGTTGCAGAACTTGGTTTGGGTAAAACTATTCAGGTTGGCGAATTGTCATTCCCCGATTTGGAACTGATGAACGCTAAGAATGCCGTAGTTTGTGCAGTTAAGCTGACAAGAGCAGCCCGCGGTGCAAAAGCAGCAGCACAAGGAAAAGGAAAATAATTCTGTGAAATAAGATTAGTTTGGCAGGTTCTGTCAAACTAATTTTATTAATCGAATAAAATATTTATTGAGGTGAAATATTTAATCGTTGGTTTGGGAAATATCGGTAGAGAATATGAACAAACCCGCCACAATATAGGATTCAGAGTATTGGACGCTTTTGCTAAAGCGTCCAATCTTGTTTTTACAGATAGCCGCTATGGCGCTATTGCTGAATGCCGGATAAAGGGGCGGACTCTGGTTTTGCTAAAACCATCTACCTACATGAATCTGAGCGGGAATGCTCTTCGATACTGGATGCAGAAGGAGGATATCCCTGTAGATAAGGTGTTGGTCGTGGTCGATGATCTGGCTTTGCCTTTGGGTACGCTACGGGTAAAGCCTCGTGGAAGTGATGCCGGACACAATGGATTGAAGCATATTCAGCAAATTTTGGGCAGCGATGCCTATCCCCGGTTGCGGTTTGGAATCGGCAGCGATTTCTCTAAGGGAATGCAGGTGGAGTATGTGCTGGGGGCATTTAAGCCGGAAGAAGAGGCCGTTTTGGCCGAAAAAATAGAAACGTCTGTAGAAATCATCAAAAGTTTTTGTTTGGCCGGATTACAGTTGACTATGAATCAATTCAACAAAAAATAGCTATGACAGAGGTGCGCATTGATAAACTGATGTGGGCTACACGAATATTTAAAACCCGCACAATTGCTGTAGAGGCCTGTAAAAAAGGCCGGGTAATGATCAACAACGTTACCGTGAAACCTTCCCGTTTGGTGAAGGTAGGGGAGGTGCTTCAGGTGAGAAAGCCGCCGGTTATCTATTCGTTCCGGATTTTGCAACTGGCCGATAAACGCATGGGTGCAAAGCTGGTAGAGCAGTATCTGGAGAATGTAACTACACCCGATCAGTACGAGATTCTGGAGTTGCAAAAGATTTCTGGCTTCCTCAATCGGGCCAAAGGTACCGGCCGTCCCACGAAAAAGGATCGTCGCGATTTGGATGATTTTACCGTTGTGGATGGAGATGATGGCTTCGACTTTGATTTCGATTTCGAAGAATAGACATCTTTTTAATATAAAACTTAATTTTATTCCATTTTTTAGTTGTAATTTGTGATTTTGAGCAGTTGTTTTTTAGCTATTTGTGGCTAAGTTATTCTATTTATGTATAACTTTGTGGTCGAAATTAACAAGGGATTTGAACCTGTTTTTCTTACTCTGGTTTATGTTGAGATTATTGTTTAGACTGTATTATTCAGAAAATGAGAAGAGATTTATTCCGTGGAAATAGGATTGCCTTTAGCTGTTGTTTGAAAATAACGGTTGAAGGATTTTTTTTTAATATATACAGCAGGAATGGAAGATAAAATAAAAGATAAACAGTTGGCGCTGGATGAGCGTTACCTCAGAATGGCAAAAATATGGGCGGAAAATTCCTATTGCAAACGCCGTCAGGTAGGAGCGTTGGTGGTGAAAAACAAAATGATTGTCTCTGATGGATACAATGGCACGCCTTCCGGATTTGATAATATTTGCGAAGACACAGAGGGTTTAACTCTGCCGTATGTTTTGCATGCAGAGGCCAATGCCATCACCAAGCTTGCCTGTTCGCACAACAGTAGTGTTGGTTCTACGCTATATGTGACCACTGCGCCCTGTATCGAGTGTGCCAAACTGATTATTCAGGCTGGTATTTCGCGGGTGGTCTATTCCGATAAATACAGGATAGAAGATGGCATTCACCTGATGCAAAAAGCCGGTGTCGAAGTTGTAAATCTAAAAGTTTAATTGAATAAACGGGCTTGAACCATTAATTGTAGCGGATATTTAAAACAACCTATATATGAAATCAAATAAACAATTTATTCTTTATTTCGTACTTGCTTTGTTTATTGGCATCCTGGGCGGAGCCTATTTTTCCAATGTACTGCTTCGGAAAATGCCTGCCCTGAATAGCAATAAATTAAGCGCTATTATCAATCTAATCTCCGACAACTATGTTGATTCGCTTTCTTCGGAGGAGTTTGTAGAGAATGCTATTCCTAAGATTGTGTCTGGCCTCGACCCGCACTCTGTCTATATTCCGGCATCCGATTTGCAGGAGGTGAACGAAGATCTGGAGGGCAGTTTCAGCGGCATTGGTGTGCAGTTCAATATTACCGAAGATACAATCAGCATTGTGAGTGTGATTACCGGTGGACCCTCTGAAAAGGTGGGGTTGATGCCCGGCGACCGCATTGTCTCTATCAATGATACGACCTTCGTAGGCAAACAGGTGACCAACGAAAAGGTGATGAAAAAGCTCAGAGGCAAAGAGGGTTCGCTCGTGAAGCTGGGTATCAAGAGATCTACATCCAAATCATTGCTTTCATTTAAAATAGAGAGAGGCGAGATTCCGGTCAATACGGTGGATGTTTCGTATATGGTTGAGCCCGGTATTGGGTATGTGAAAATCAGCAAGTTTGGCGATAATACGTATGAGGAGTTTCTCTCTGCGGTGGCCAAACTGCAAGAGAAGAATTGCAAAAATTATGTGATTGACTTACGCGGAAATCCGGGCGGATTCCTGAATGTGGCTATTGAGATGGCAAATGAGTTTTTACCCGAAGGTCGTTTGATTGTTTATACGGAAGGAAAAACCATGAAGCGGTCGGATGCTATATCGAATGGTACCGGAACATTGCAAAACAGTCAGGTGGTGGTGTTGATTGATGAGTTCTCGGCTTCGTCGAGTGAGATTTTTGCCGGTGCAATGCAGGACAACGACCGCGGTATGATTGTCGGACGCCGTTCGTACGGAAAAGGTTTGGTGCAACAGCAGTTTGAGCTTTCTGATGGCTCGGCACTCAGATTGACCATCGCCCGCTACTTTACCCCTTCGGGAAGAAGTATTCAGAAAGATTATAAGCTGGGTGCGGTAGACGATTACGAACAGGATATTGTAAACCGTTATCTGCATGGTGAGTTTTACTCGCAGGATAGCATCAAGCAAAATAAAAAGAAGGAGTATAAAACAGTGGCCGGTCGTAAGGTTTACGGTGGCGGGGGTATTATGCCTGATGTTTTTGTGCCGCGGGATACGATTGGTGTAAATTCGTATTTCAATAATCTGGTTAATTCCGGGGTACTGTATCAGTTCTGTTTCTGGTATAGCGACAAAAACAGATCAAAACTGAAACAATATAAAGATTATAAATCGCTGTGGGCGTATCTGAAATCGAGTGATCTGGTATGGAATCTGGCTGACTATGCGCACGAAAAAGGTGTACGTCGCAGACCGATATATATCGAAATGTCCCGCAAGTTGATCGAAACACAGCTTCATGCCTATATTGCCCGCAATATTTTGGGCGATGAAGCATTCTATCCGATTTTGTTGCAGGATGATCCGGCCATGAACAGAGCTCTGCGTGCGTTGAAAAGCAACGAGGCCACGAAGTTGTCGGTTAAAGCAAAAGTCGTTTCTCGGTCAAAATAAGATCCATTTTTATATCCGTAGATAGGGTGGGGATATGTTCGATAAGTTGAAAATCGAAACATATCCCCATTTTTATTGCGTTTAGTTTCGGTAAAAACCGGTCGTAGAAGCCTTTTCCATATCCCATTCTGTTCTTTTCAGCATCGAAAGCAACGCCCGGGACGATTATCAGATCAATCTCATCTGTGCTTTCAAACAAGGGTCCATCCGGTTCCATCACCCGAAATGCGCCTTGTGTAAGGTGTTCTGTTCCCCGGTAAAGTTTAAGGTGTATATCCTCTTTATCGACTACCGGCAGCAGAATTCTTTTTGTCTGAGCCCATTTATCAATAGCTGTACTGAGATTCACTTCATACGCCAAGGGAAAGTAGCAGGCAATCGTTTGAGCTTCGAAGAATTGGGGTAGCGACTCTATTCTGGTCACAATTATTTCGGAAATGGCATTGAGTTTCGTCTGTCCGGCCTCTTGTTTGCTTATCTTTATTTTATTGCGCAAAGCCGATTTGGCGTTATTGATTTCCCTTGAATTCTTCATAGTCAGAAATGGCTTTTCTCCAATCGTCGGAGATTATTTTGGATGATCGGCTTTTGGGATCGTATCCCACCATGACGGTGTGGCATATACTCTTAATCTCACCGGTTTCTGTATTGAGCAGGTATTGAACCATTTTGAGGCTTTTGTTGCCGATGTTGTGCACGCGGGTTTTTACCACCAGTGTTTCGTTGAAATAGGTTGGTTTGTAATAATCAATATTTACATTGGCTACAACGATGTCTATTTTAGTCCAGTCGATAATCTGTTTCTTTATTTGCTGAAAATATTGAGATTTACCCAAATCAAAATAGCAAAGGTAAACAGCATTGTTTACGTGTCCCAACGAATCTATATCGTTAAACCTGATTTGAACAGGAATGGTGTGCTTGCAATTTTCCATATTTGCGATACTTAATTGAAAATAATATTGTCAATAACCTTCGTGCCAACTTTGTCGTTGAGCCGGTTAATGATGATTTCGCGATTCATCTGGAGCTCATTCCGCAGGGTAGATGAGGTTAGTTTTACGTACAAAACCCTGTTTTTGATAAATACAGATTCGGTATAGCGCAAAATTCCTTTTCCCACCAGTTCGCGCCACGCCTCTAATGCCTGTTTTTCGTTGAGTTTATCCCCTAGATTCATCTCTTTGACGAACTGGCTGATAATTTCGCCGATGGATTGTGCTGATTTATGTTGCATGATGTTATTATAATTTCGTAAAATTACCATTATCAACCTGATAAAGGTGGTATTCTTTGTTTACCTTAACAATGATTTCGTCCAGATATTTGCGATTGGTATCGGTGATGAAAATCTGCCCAAACGTATTCCCCGAAACCAGTTTGATGATTTGCTCTACCCGGTTGGCATCAATTTTATCAAAAATATCATCCAAAAGCAGTATGGGTGTTACCTTGCTACAGCTTTTCAGGAAATGAAACTGTGCCAGCTTCAAGGCAATCAGGTAACTCTTGTTTTGTCCCTGCGAACCGATTCTTTTTAGCGGATAGCCAAAAAGCAACATCTCTAAATCATCTTTGTGAATTCCTTTGGTGGTGTATCCCAGCAAAAAATCCCGTTCGCGCGAATTCAGTAGCAGTTTCGCGAGATCTCCATCCTGCAAATGAGATTGGTATATCAGTTCTACCTTTTCGAATCCACCACATATCTGATTGTAATAGTCCTGAAAAACAGGGACAAACGAATCTATAAACTCAGTTCTTGATTTGTGGATATAGTGTCCGGCCTGATCCATCTGAAGCTCAAATATCTCCAGCAGCGAATTGTCGGGCGTATTGCTTTTCAGCAACGCATTTCTTTGAAACAGGGCTTTGTTGTAGCGAATCAAGGCATCGAGGTATATCTTGTCTGATTGCGAAATTACCATGTCCAGAAAACGTCGCCTCTCTTCGCTGCCGCCCAATATCAGTGCCGCATCTTCCGGCGATATCATCACCAGGGGCAATAGTCCGATGTGGTCTGATAGTCTTTCGTACTCTTTTTTATTTTTCTTGAATTGCTTCTTCTGCTTGCGTTTAAGTCCGCAAAAAATCTCCTCTTTCTGGTCTCCCAGTTTGTAAAAACCCTGAAGCATGAAGAAATCAGCGTTGTACTCAATGTTCAGATTATCGGGTGTATTGCTAAAGCTTTTGCAAAAAGAGAGATAGTAGATGGCATCAAGCAGGTTGGTTTTTCCCACTCCATTGTTGCCCAGCAGGCAATTGATATAGGGTGAGAAATTGAAATCTGCCTGCGGTATATTTTTGAAATTAACAATGGATAATTGTTGTAAATGCATGATCCTGTCGGTGTATTATCTGTCTGTTAAAGGCAACAGCTTGCTTGCAAAGGTATAAAAAACTCATCATTTGTCTGCGCTGTAACTCAAATTACGCCTGCATTTAAAAAAAGTTTAACGGAAATTTCGTTTGTATCCAATAAAAAGCTACTTTTGCTCTCCGAAATAAAATTATTACGATAAAAACAGGGAATAATATGTCAGAAAACACCAAAAAACCAGTCGCAGATGAGCTGGAAAATGTTCATGAAGTTCTGAGTAAATCAGAGCAATTTGTTGAAAAGTATAAAAAACAAATCTTAATTGGTATTGCTGTTGTTGTGATAGCCGTATCAGGTGGTTTGGCATTTAATTATGCTTATATGAAGCCGAAAGAAGAGCAGGCAAAAGCAGCAATTTTTAAAGGTGAAATGTATTTTCAGCAAGATTCATTTAAGGTTGCGCTGAATGGCAACGGAGCTGATTATATCGGCTTTGAAGCTATTATAGATGAATATGGTATTACATCAACAGCCAATATTGCTAAATTTTATGCTGGTATTTGCTACAAAAATTTAGGTGATAATAAAAAAGCAATCGAATATTTGAAGGATTTTTCATCGGATGATAAAATGATGAAACCTGCGGCTTTGTCTGCTATTGGCGATTGTGAGATTGAAAATGGAAATATTGCGGAAGCAGCAGGTTACTTTATGAAAGCCGCTGATGCTGCTAATAATGAATTGTTGTCTCCTATCTGTTTGAAAAAAGCCGGATTGGCATTCGAAGAGTTGAAAGACACCGAGAAAGCTATTGAGGTTTACACTACTATTAAAGAGAAATATTTCAATACGCCCGAGGCTGCTGATATTGACAAATATATCGAAAGAGCGAAACTGGTAAAATAATGGCAACAGCATATCAGAACTTATCGTCGTACAATCCGGAAACAGTACCTGATGCTTCAGGAATGAAGATTGGTATCGTTGTAGCGGAATGGAATCCGGCCGTTACAGAGGCATTGCTCGAAGGAGCATGCAATACGCTCGAGCATAATGGAGTTGTTGCAGAAAATATTTTAGTTACACGTGTTCCCGGTACCTTCGAACTTACTTTTGGTGCGCGCGAAGTGGCCGAATCAACAGAAGTTGATGCCGTAATTGTATTGGGTTGCGTAGTTCGCGGAGATACTCCACACTTTGATTATGTGTGTCAGGGCGTCACTATGGGAGTTACCCGGTTGAATCTATTGTATGGTATTCCTTTCGTATTCGGTGTGTTAACTACCGATACGATGCAACAAGCATTAGACAGAGCCGGTGGTATGCATGGCAACAAAGGTGATGAAGCTGCTATTACTGCAATAAAAATGATAGATTTCTCTTGCAAATTAAAATAAAAGTATTACCTTTGCATCGCAATTAAAAAATAAGGGGGCGATTACCAGAGTGGCCAAATGGGGCAGACTGTAAATCTGCTGGTAGTACCTTCGGTG
>CAZHNZ010000138.1:0-10238 GCA_964534355.1 uncultured Parabacteroides sp. | reverse complement strand
AACTCCTCTTTCCAGGATGAAAACCTGGCGTCCTAACCGATAGACGAATGGGCCATGTATAAAAGTATATTGATAAACAATTCTTCTATATTACCCGGCAAAAATTAAGCCAACTTATTGATGTAAAGAGCAAGTCTTGACTTCAGGTTGTTTGCTTTATTCTTGTGAATCGTATTTTTCTTAGCCAGTTTATCCAACATAGCACTTACACTACGATACAAAGTTATTGCCTCTTCCTTGTTGGTAGTAGCACGTAATTTTTTGATTACGGTTCTTGCCGACTTTGCGTAATAACGGTTGTGTAATCTTCTTACACTAGTTTGTCTGATTCTCTTTTCAGATGATTTATGATTTGCCATATTCGACTAATCTCCTAAATTCTTTAGATTTATATTCTTTATTTACTGTAGCCCATAGGAGAGTCGAACTCCTCTTTCCAGGATGAAAACCTGGCGTCCTAACCGATAGACGAATGGGCCGTAAAAGGTTATTCCCTTTTTGCGAGTGCAAATATACGTCACTTTTTCAAACTGACAAAATATTCCTCTCTTTTTTTTTAAATATTTTCCTTTTCCGCCATAAAATCGAGGTGCAAATCCAATGCACGTACAGAAATAACAATTTCCCGAATGGAAATTCCCAGCGAAAAGATCAAACAAAGCAAGGCAATTCCAAACAGATAAACTGACAAATCATGCAGATGAATATAGATAGTAAACATAGTAATAACACACAATAGAAGGCTGATTATACCTAATATCTGCATCGAACGCGTCAGATAAAGCCTTTTACGCAAATTCATAATTTGAGCAGCTCCTACCACTGTTGGATTTTTCATATATTCATTTTTCAGGTTTCTCACCACCTGAGCATAGGCAATAAACCTATTGGTATAAGCCAACAGAATCAGCGAAACCGCAGAAAACAATAAAGAGGGGGTTGTTAAAGTTAGTTCTTCCATTTTTACGATTATATTATAATGTACGCGTAAGATGCCTTCCAATTTCCTTTAATCTACGGCAATAATTTGCTACTTTTGCAAATAAAAAAAGCAATATGCAGCAACAGAATAGCAGATGCATCGTATTACACACGATACAATACAAAGACAACCTCTCAATTGTTCATCTTTACTCCGAAAATTCAGGACGAATATCCTGCTTTCTACCTATATCGCGTGGCAAAAAAGCAAGCATCAAAAGCAATCTGTTTCAACCATTCTCTGTCATCAATCTCAATCTGCAACGCAAACCCAACAACGAGATTTATACTATTAAAGAGGCGCAAATAGCATTTCCGATTACCGAAATCCCATACCATCCTATAAAATCAGCCATCGCGCTGTTTTTAGCCGAAGTTCTGTACAGAGGAATCAGAGAACACGAAGAAAACAGCCCGTTATTTATTTTTCTCGAAAACTCAATACGCATTCTCGATCTTTGCGAAAACGGATATGCCAATTTTCATATCGTATTTCTAATAAAACTAACTGCATACATCGGTTTTTTTCCAAATAACGAATTTGCAACGGAAAACCGATATTTCGATATGCTAAATGGAGTATTTGTGGTTTCGCAACCTTTACACAACCATTACCTTAACAAGCAAAACTCTGTCACTTTTGCCAACCTTCTGCGCATGAATTACGAGAATATGGCTAAATTCAATTTCAACAAGACAGAAAGAGGACAAATCATTGAGCTTATACTCGAATACTACACACTTCATCTACACTCTTTTTCGACCATTAAGTCGCTCGATATACTTAAAATGTTGTTTTGAGCCCTTTAATATTTGAGATATTTACATTTTTATAGTACATTTGCCCCCGATTTCAATTTTCGCCTTTGTAGTTCAATGGATAGAACAAAAGTTTCCTAAACTTTAGATCCGGGTTCGATTCCCGGCGAGGGTACAAGGCGAAAACCAACTACTTAAAAATCAACACTTTACAATTTAATATTTTCAATTTGCAACGGAATTGCAACGTTGAGCAAAAAAAGTGCCTGTCTACCCCTCAACACATCAATAAAAAACCCTGACTTCAATCTCTGAAATCAGGGTTTTCATTTGCTTTTGGCCAAACCTCAACTATTTTGCTTTTTCAAATATTCCTGCAAAAGCTGATTTTTCTTGTAAACGCTTTCAGAATCATCTTCAACTGCTTTCGGCACCACGAAATCGGCCAATTTCAACAAAACAGATATTCTGTCTTTTGGCGACAATTCCGCCAAATCTGAATTTAGTTGATCCAAATTTGAATCCAACAAATTTTGAAGAACCAAACGAATCTCGTATGTCGTTCTATTCTTTGTTCCTTTTTTACGTCCGGCAATATTCCCGGATACTCCTTTTTCAAACTTGCTCATAATTCCCTGTTATTTTCCTGTTCTTTGCAGAGATTAGCTCATTCAACCTATCTGAAGCTGGGGCAAAGGTGCCTCTCCATTCATCATTAAAAATTGTGTCGGGCTGAAACCTCCTTTTCGGTTTGAATGAAAAATACCTGTTCCCCTTATCGCCCGGGTCGGCTCCTTTGCTACGGATACCCATTTCTTTAGCTGCCCGAATAAATGCATTATTATCGATTTCTGTACAAAAATAATCTGCCACATCATGTTTGTACCCGTATGATGTTCTACCGGAACCCTTATTTATCTGAATCGTAATTGTCGGTGTTGTGCAATTTTGAATGAATATTTTTGACAATTCAACCATTGCAAGGAAATCTATTTTGCTCTTCTTTTTCATAATTTTTTTTGTTTATTAATAGTTATATTACTTAATACCCCTACCCTACCAACCTACCCTATTCTGCGCTTATTTATATATAAGCGCAATAGGGTAATAGGGTTAACCCTAAATAGGGTGGTTTTTAGGGTAGAATAGGGTTAAGGGTTAAACCTGTATTTATCTGGGTATTCCTTTAACAAAATCCCCTTTTCAACCGCTGATTTAATATCCGCCTCCGCTGTTTTTTGCGTCATTCCTGTCACGTCTGAATGTGCCTTTCTTAGTTCAGTGTATGTAAGCGGATACCCTGCAATTAATTCCCCAAACCTATACTTGAGTGAATCCGCTTTTTTGTCGGTGGTCGTTTTGGGGTTTTCTACGTATCCCAAAATCGGCAAACCATCTCTTCCAACGAAAAAAGAAAAATCATCAAATGGCATGTTACGTGTAGCGTTTGCCGATACTATTGAAGTGTCGCTTTGCCTATCTACCTGAAAAACAGTTTCCGCCTTATTTAGGGCTTCTGCACCATAATGGCCTCTCAACTCCCCATTACCTTTTCCCTCATGCAATACTCCGCAAATATGGCAATTAAACTCGGTGGATAAGCGCATCAATAATCCGATAACCTGTTTACTTTCATCAGCATTATTGAAGTCAGCGATAATATCAACCGCTCCATCCAGGATAACGAAATCAGGTCTGTAATCTCGAATCGCTTTCTCAAGTATAATTTGCCTATCCCGAACGCTGAATTCTCGCAGAGCTAAAACCTTCATATTTTCGTTTTCAGAGCTCCAGCCGCATAAACGATATATTCGTTTCACTACCTTTTGAACGTGAGCTGAGGCCTGTTCTGTGTCGATTAGTAAGACGGTACCGCCTACCATACCCGATTGCAACCCGAACGACTCGTTACCAAAAGCTGAGGCAATTAATAAAGTGCTCAAAAATGATTTTCGTGATTTTGCTTTTCCCTTTATGGCTGAGATATTTCCACGGCTGATAACAAGCGCATCGCCCTGTTTCAAAATAGGATCGGGCTCCGGTATGGCATCGCTGAAATGAATTTCCAATTTCGATAAGTCAGAACCAACCGGATTGAATAACTTTGCGCCCTCGGCTGTTGATTGTTGCAAGTTGTCGTAAATATCCACAACATCGGCACCAGCTGCCAGTAACGCTTTCGCATTGTCGATGCTGTCCAGTAATCTTCTTTTTGCAGTGAGCTCAACCAAAAAGAGCGCATGTTTCTCTAAATTGTAGGTCGATTGCACGGCCATTGCTAAACCGGATACATAAGCTACCCCTCCGGCCTCACTGATTACTAAAATTCCGATTATCTTTTGAGATACAGTAATCATATCTACTTTTACACCTGAATCGCTTAAATCGCAAATAACGGAATAGATTGCAGAATTGCATTTTTTGTAAAAGCAATCAGCTGTTAATATGTTCCGGACTCTCATAATGGCATTGCTTTCTAAAATCAGCGAACCCAAAACCGCCTCTTCTGCTTCGATATTGTGAGGTTGTACAACCATCAGAACCGGTGCCGGTGGGGCGAGCTGTTTACATGGCTGTTTCATAGCTCTGCAAGTATTAAAATCGTCAAAAGCTTTGCGCCGGCGATAACTACGAATATATCCCACGCTGTCAGGGCTAAAACTTTGATAATGAAAAGAAAAGCATTATCTTTGTTTCGGTGTTTGGGGGTCGGTGCTGTAATGGTGTCGGCCTCTTTCATTTCGAAATCCTTCCGTTCATTAGCCTGTTAACCTCTGATTGTTTGTAAAAAACCTGCTTTCCCAAACGCTCCGGCACCAGGTAGCCTCTCTTGCTCCATGCCCACAATGTTGAACGGTTTTTCCCGAATATCTCACAAACTTTTTCAAGTGTGAGCATCGTTTCGGCCTCTACTATCTCACGTTCTTTGGCGAACATGTTAAACGCTTCTTTTAAATCGTTTGCCGATACAATCAACATTGTATTTGTTCCGGCTGTGCTTAGTACTTCAACTAAATTCATAATTCTTTGTATTTGATATTTTGCAACTATTCAGAATCCGGCCGGAATTCTTTTCGTTGTTGATACAAAGATATCGCAAATCAAAACCGAACTAATCAATAAAACCACACAAACTACTGATTTTTAATAGGTTGACTCCGACTTATTCCCGGTCGGACTCGGTCGGACTTTGCATAAAAAAAGCCTCTGCAAAGAGGCTTCAGGGTGGTCGGGGTCGGTCGGACTTAGATTTTCGATTTTAGTCCGTTTTTGTTGAATTCTTTCTGTTCCATGTCTTCAATCTCTTTAAAAAAATCTGTGTACGGTATTGATTTTTTGAAATCGCTCATGTTGTGGCCATCTAAATCCATTCCAAACGCTGCCTTTGCGGCTTGCCTCGTGTCGCTGTCAAGTGTTCCACACATCCAAAACAATAAATTAGCCAGTGCCGATTTACTTGTATATTTCAATTGTCCAGGTTGTTCTTTCGTGTTCCGGTTGAACCAGTACATCCAATCTTCAATATCTCCCGTTATCAGATTGTTTTTTGCCAAATATTTAAATACGGCTTCCAGCTTCCAGTCTGCAAAATCTGATTTTAATTTTGCTGTTGGGGGTCTATGGTCTGTTTTTTGCAAGTCATCAATGATTTTCATTACCTCCTTAAAGTTAACGTTTCCAATAGTCCATATCCATCCAGTACGGCCATAATCATCGGTATCGATGAAATCTTCAACATTTGCATAGATATACTCAATTTCCTTTTTTATCATTTCACAATATGCATTTTTCCCATGTTTGAACGTTTCGGCTTGATGCTTAAAAAAGCTTTCTAATGATATACCACGCTCGATATTTCTCCCTGCTTCCTCTATTTCTAAATTATAATAATAAGGTCTTTTGCCCTCTCTTGTAATTTCCATTTCAATATCCATTTTGTCAAGTGTTATAAGTTGAATAATTCCGATTATCTGTTTTTAATCGCTGCTATTCTATTCTATCAATTTTACTAAATCGTTTCTCATCTCTCTATCAATTTCACGGTACCGGGCAAAAGCTTTGCTTCCCTCTTTATGGCCTGATAAGCTGCTCACCAAATTCGGGTCTTGCACTTTCTTGTACAAGTTACCGATTAACGTCCTGCGGGCTAAATGGCTGCTTGCAATCTCATTCAATGGCCTTTGTTCCTGTTCGCCTGTTGTCGGATTTATTACCGTGACCATCCGTGTTAAACCTGCCAGCAAAAACGCCTCTTTGATAGCATCGTTATATTTTTGCTCACTGATAAACGGCAAAAGCTTTGCCCCATCCGGATAACGGGATAAAATTTCAATGGCTATTTTGTTTAACGGAACTTGTACCGTTACCGGGTGACCCTCCTTTGTTTTGCGGGGGATATACTCAATCGCCCCATCTATAATGTTTGCTTTCGTCATTTTGAGCAAATCGCCCACTCGGCAACCAATCACACACTGAAAAACAAATATATCCCGTTGGATCGCCAGCTGTGGTCTGTGGGATATGTCAGTATTAAATAGGCTGTTTCGTTCCTCTATCGTCAAATAATAGGGTGTTCCGTAAACCTCTGCCGGGATTGTGTAACCTGCAAAGGGATTGTTTGAAGTATGGCCTTCTTTGTTGCACCACAAAACAAACGTTCTGAATTTAGCCAGTAACCCGCTGATTGTGTTTTGTCCTCTCTGTTGAGGCTGCCGGCTCTCTGAAACCTGTTTGTAAATATCGGGATACATCGCTAAATATTCAGCCTCATTTTTGAAGTAATCATCAATTAAATGAAGATCATCTTTGCTTAGGCTGTCAATATCCAGGGTAAACGGTTTTTTCGTTTTGATAGTGGTATAAATTTCGTATCGTTGCAACGTCCTGCCCAAAACCCTGAAATTCTTTATTCGAACATCAGATAGTTTGTGTTTAGTCAGGAACTCGGCAAACAATAGAAAGAACGTTTTCTTTGCCTCTGTAATGATATATCGCTCCGGGTGCAATATCTTATCAATGGCAACGTTTAACGCTTCACTTGTTCGCTCTGTAAGGCTGTCGAACGCATCAGAAACAATCTTCTTTCTATCGGCCACGGATTGATTAAAATTCTTTTTATCGGCTTCCTTCATTGTAAACACTGATATTCTATCTTTGATACCTTCGTTCTTTTCGCTCCACAAATCAGGTTTTATTTTCAGGTCTGATTTATAAAATAGCTTCAAATCCCTACCCTCTGCAACCCGGAAACGAATATTCACTTCTTTGTCAGACTTTTTTTTATCAGCCGAAACCCGGATAAATGGTGTAACCTTTGCCATTGTTATAAATTATTAGTACGTTGCAAATTTACGAAATTGCAACGTTAAAACAAAATATTGCTACACAATAATGCAACGCAATCAAATAATAATTATATCTTTGTTCTGTTGTTCAACTGTTTATGTTTAAACGCTGTTTGATATGGTTTTATATTTGTATTCCCGGCGAGGGTACTACGGTAAATCAACTATCAGTACAATTTTCAGACATTCACCTGACAGATATAGGCCTCCACGTCAAACTTTCGCCTACAGCCATTTTCGTTCATGTACCTTATTTTACCATACACTGCCCTTTCTGCCCAGGCCCGGTCATGCAGTCCGCCTATAGCCCACTGACAACCCACATATCCATTCGGATCGCGGCCATCCAGCGCATATTTATCATTCAGATAAATCGCTATTCGCAATGCCTCCTCTGCCGTTTCACTCCATTCCAATATCTTTTTTGCCCAATACATGCGCATATAGCCATGTATCCGACCCTCCAATAACAATTGAGTTTGTGCTGCATTCCACAACCGGTCATGTGTTTTTCCGTTTTCAAAAACTTCAGCTGAGTAAAGATACACCCGCTCATCGCGCGCATGTTCAGAGAGTGTTATTTTTGCCCAATTAGCCACACCAGACAACGAATCGTAACAGGGATTGTAGAAACAATAATTATCAGATAACTCCCGGCGAACGATCAACTGCTCCAGAAAAGCTTCCTTATCCTCTGCACCAGCATCAGATTGCCTCACCTCCAATGCCAACCGTTGTGCCGACAGCTGCCCGAAATGCAAATAAGCAGATAAATTAGACTGATGATCTTTTTCCGGAAAATTCCGTTCAATATCATATCCATTGAGTCGATGTGAAACAAATTCAGTCATGGCTATATGTGCTGCCATTTCGCCCGAAGGCAAAGGCAAAATCCCCACACTTGTATCCAAAATCATCGACTGCATTAATTTATTTTTATCAAATAATTGAATAGCCGAACCACTACCTACAGAGCTCAACAGATTTTCCTGATCCTCAGGAGAAAGCAAATCTTCTATATAATAAGGTAATAATCTGTTGATTTTGGGTCTGATGGTATAGGCACCAAATTCTTCTTTTGACGAAGCTATACGACAGGGCACAATATTGTGGGCATCTGCTTCGTAATGACTGCACTCTATTTGCTCACTCAATTGCGTGGTCCAGTATTGTTTAATTCGAAGCGGATCAAAATCAGAAAAAAGGGCTTCGCAAGATATTTGTTTCAAAAATGGTGGCAAAACAACATCGGGCTCACCTTCAAACAGATAAAAAGGTATCCCCCACTTGCTCAATGAGACCGATACCTCTGCCAGGCCGGATAACATAAAATCAATCGAACGAAGCGTGGCGCCCGGATAACTTTTAACCAAACAAAAAACAACTGCCAATGACAAATTCCGATAACGGGCATAACGGGCTGCTGCCAAAAGAGCATGATTATCCCACACCCTTTGATCCCGACTCATGCGATAAACCACAAATCGTCCGGCATTCACAGTACCTTCTTTTAGTTTTAATACCCGATCAGTCATATTATAAGTCAGATTTCTATTTTTTGGCACCTTTCATATCATCTTAACAACAACAGGAGTCCCATTTGGTTTATTCAATTTGTCAGCATCTACCCCATCAAAACCACTCGATGAACTCTTTTCACGTCTACATTCGAATTTATTCAGGCTCAAAAAGAGTATTCTGCATTTTTATCAAATTTTAAGGCCTAAAAAATTTCATTTACGCATTATTTCGCTAAATTTGCTTTCGAAAAGATGCTACAAGCTACATTTTTGTTACAAATTATAAACTCATTAAAAAAAATATTCACCATGCAAAAAAGCGCAAAAGAGGCCGCACTCAATTACCACGAAATGGGGAAACCCGGAAAAATTGAAGTTATCCCCACAAAACCGTACAGTACACAATCGGATCTCTCGCTGGCCTATTCACCCGGCGTGGCAGAACCTTGTCTCGAAATTGAAAAAAATCCCGAAGATGCCTATCGCTATACAGCCAAAGGCAACCTCGTAGCTGTTATTTCAAATGGCACCGCGGTACTCGGCCTTGGTGATATTGGGGCTTTGGCAGGTAAACCGGTTATGGAAGGAAAAGGGTTATTATTCAAAATATTTGCCGGAATTGATGTTTTTGATATCGAAGTAGATGAGAAGGATCCGGAGAAATTTATCCAGGCGGTCAAAGCTATTGCGCCTACTTTTGGCGGAATAAACCTCGAAGACATAAAAGCACCGGAGTGCTTCGAAATCGAAGAGCGACTAAAAGCAGAACTCGATATTCCGGTCATGCACGACGATCAGCACGGTACAGCTATTATTTCGGCAGCCGGACTTATCAATGCACTTGAATTGGTAAACAAAAAAATAGAGGATGTCACCATTGTGGTCAACGGCGCAGGTGCTTCTGCCAGCTCATGCACACGCCTTTACATGATGCTTGGTGCCCGCAAAGAGAACATCATCATGGTCGATAGCAAAGGGGTAATCTCTACCGAACGCACCGACCTCACACCTTCGAAAAAATTCTTTGCCACAGACCGCAAAATCAAAACCCTTCAGGATGCTGTTCGTGGTGCCGATGTATTTTTGGGTCTATCTGTGGCCAATGTGCTTTCGCAGGAGATGGTTCGTTCGATGAACGACAACCCGATTGTATTTGCATTGGCCAACCCCAACCCCGAAATACCATACGCAGAAGCGATTGCGTCCCGACCCGACCTCATTTTTGCGACAGGTCGTTCCGACCATCCCAACCAGATAAACAATGTACTCGGATTCCCCTACATATTCAGAGGCGCGCTCGATGTTCACGCCAGTTGCATCAACGAAGAGATGAAACTTGCAGCAACTTTGGCCATCGCTAATCTTGCCAAAAAGCCGGTTCCCGATGTAGTAAATGCGGCATACAATATTTCGGGGCTTACATTTGGTCGCGAATACATAATCCCCAAACCACTTGACCCACGCTTGCTCACGACTGTAGCACCAGCCGTGGCCAGAGCTGCCATAGAATCGGGTGTAGCCCGCAAAACAATCACAGATTGGGACGAATACAACCACAGATTGCTCGACCTGATGGGACACGACAACAAGATGATGCGTCGTTTTGCCGAAACAGCCCGTCAAAACCCAAAAC
>CAZHNZ010000137.1:0-10335 GCA_964534355.1 uncultured Parabacteroides sp. | reverse complement strand
TATTGCTGATTCATCCATATTCACTTCTTTCTGAATTGCTTTTTTGTTATTGCAAACAATGCAATTATGATAAGTCTTGCTATTCTGTGTTGGAAGTTTTAAACAGGAATAGTCTTCGCCGAATACCCACTCCCTTTTATTCCCCCAAAGTATTATGTTGGGTTTGGATTTAAGATCCTCTTTTTTAGAAAGCAATAACTCTATTGCCATTTTTGAAGCAATATTGATTATAAACCCAGCATCAATACTTAAAGAGGGCATTGGTATTGCTTCGCCTTCAATTGTAGTATTATAATCGATAGTTTGATTATGAGGAAAATCGCCATAAGTAGTTACATCTTCCAATTCATTATTTAAATATCTATACATGCAATCATAACAAGGAGTAACTTCAGGAATAACTCTGATTATTTCGCCACCAAATCCGAATGGATATACTTTACAGTGAATTGTGGGAATTTTATTTATAAATGTATATGCATTTATGACACTTTCGAATCCACCTATTGCATTTATAACTAAATCGGAATCTTTTAAAATCGAATCAATGTATTCTGAGAATGATTCTATCTTATTTTCAATCGTTTGAATCTCAATATTCGGGTTAATTGATTTAAGTCTTTTTTTAAGAGCAAATGTCTTTTTCAAACCAATATCTTTTAACGTGCATGAATGTCTTACAACATTTTCTACTTCCAAGATTTCCTGATCAATTAAAACTAATATACCGATACCTGACTTTACAATATTCTCAGAAATTAAGCTTCCACCTGATCCACATCCAATTATTGCAACTTTTTTATTGACAAGATCAATGTGATTAAAATCTTCTGGAATTCTTGAGAATAATTTTGATAAATCAATTGCATAACAGCCATAGAATTCAAGCTTTTCTTTCGAAAGTTTTATTAATACTTCAGGGGTATATAAATCGTTGCAAACAATCAAATGTTCATTTTTAAGTTCATCTATTTGTTTTAAAAAGAAATCCGTTTTAAATTCTGTATTTTCATCAAATGTTTTGAATAATTCTTCATTAGTACTACAGTTTAACAACTTGTCTATTAATACACGACTAAACTTAAAATACGGTATCTTATTAAAAGTAGGTAAATGATTAAATGCATAATAAAGATTTGATTTTATCAGTTCTAGAAACTGCTCAGGTTTGTCAAACTCAAAATATTTTATTGCAATAATTCTATTGTCACCAACATCATTAAACTTATAATAATATACAAGTCCACTGTCTTGAACAAAGGTATCACTCCCTAATTCATACAAGCATCTTATTTCTTTTGTTTTACTTTCAAGTAGTGTTGGCTCAATGCCTTCCAGTACGTTTAATTTTTCTGCTTTAGTTATATACTTTTCATAGCTTGCCGAAATTAAAGTTTTCATACTTTCAATGATATCTACAGCAGAAAGATTTGAGTGCCAATTATGTTCTCTTATATCCAAACAAAAACGTCCATTGAGTATGAATTGATGACCACCGACCCAACCCGTTTGTTTGTCTCTTGGATATATAAATGGAGGGTAAAAAGGGTATGATTTAGGATATTTGCAATCAAAATCAAATTTAAACTCCGATTCTTTAATTATTTGAACTGAACCTTTTAGCCATAGATAGCCTTCTTCAATTTGAAATTGAAAATTGTTATTTGGATATTTCTGGTCTAGTCTTGTTTTTTCCCTAACAAGTACATCTTTCCTTTCTTCCCACCATTCCATAATTACATGTATCCTTCTCGTTTAGTTTTTGGCACTATAACTGGTATATCAAGCTCTATGTCATTTGGAACATAACCTGACAATGTTTTTGTTGTACTATACAATGAATTAGATATTGCTTTTGATTCATCAGGTTTTATTGAAACTAGTTGGTCATAACTTAATCCTTTTTTATATTGAACCTTCCCATTTGAGAAAAATGCGAAATAGATTGATTTGTCATCTTTGGTTTGGAAAACTCTATTATACTTCGTCTTTTCTACATAGATATCTACTGCAATTTTATCAGGGTGTCCATAGCTATTATCTTTCCCAACTGGAATTACCGTAAATCTTGGCTCAATCTTATCCATACTTCTTTTATATTTGTCATCATCATTATTCTTATTCACAAAGAAATACTTAGATCCATGATGACTTGCATGCAGCACGGTTGATTTCAGAAGATTTGGTTGACTTTTACCATCAATAACTTTATCATCAGAATAATGAGGAACTATCCTATCCTCCCAACTAGCTCTATCTGAATCTCCAGTGAAAAGTACAGAATTATCAGAATATTCAATTCTCAGAATACCACATTGGTTATGAATATCTTCTCTTGAAGATGATTCTACTAATGCTTTAGAGGGGGCAAAAACATACACTTTTGCAGTGCCAATTTCCGCAAAACAAGCTCTAGCTGCTTTCATGACTCTTACGCTGCTTCTTTTTTTTAGCTTATTAACCAAGGCAAGGAATGCATAATAATGTGGATATTCTGATTGTTTATCTTTCGGAATATAGAGTCGATGATCAGATTCCCAGATCTTATCGATATAAAATTCATCTGTATCTAATTCTGCAATACCTCTTAAATGATCTTCGTGTGGGTGCGTGTTGACAAAATAGCTTATTCTTCTACAAGTTTTATCTATGTCGCTGTGATATTTTTTCTTTATTTTATCTCGAAGAAACTCTATAATATCAACGTCTAATGTAGATTTGTTCATGTCGACAAGCATGTTTTCCCCGTTTGCAAATCGAATGTAAGTGCAATCACCTTGTCCTGTGTTTGGTACAAAAATTTCTAGTGGCATAAGCTCGTTTTTTTTATATGTTACTACTATGGAATAATCATTTGAATTAATTTTCAATTACATACACACTCTCCTCACCCAATCCCCAAACCCCGATACTCGCTCAAATACTCCCTCGCCACCATGCCGTACACCTGTTTTGCTTTTTGTGCATCGAGGGAGATATGGTGCTTGTTTTTCAGCTCGTTGATCACTAAGCGGGCAATCATTTTCTGCACATACTCTTCGTTGTCCAGCATTTTGTAGTTTTTCAGTATCTGGGCATCCACCTCCTTTTTCAGGCTTTGCAGGGCTTCGAAGAGTTTTACTTCGCTGTCGGTGAGCGGGTCCTTCTCCATCAGGCGTTTGTGCAGGCGGGCATATTTCTCATCGTTTTCGTATTTGGCTTTCAGGTACTGATTTTTGCGTTCCAGCTCCTGTGCTTTTTGGTAGATTTTGTCCAGCGCTTTTACGTTGCTCTCCATCTCCTCTTTGCTTACCTCGCTGAGGTTTTTCTTTTTAAAGAGGCGTTCCAGCTCTTCGCGCAGGGAGACAAACACCGGATCGCCCGGGTCGAAGTTTCCGCCCAGCATTTCGCGGGTCTTCTGCAGGATGTTCTTCAGTTGATCAGCCAGCATCATTTCCGATTCCGACACCTTTACAAAGGCGAATATCACATCTTCCAGCGCTATGTTCAGCAGGTTGGTCGTGTCCACATTCTTCTCCAGTGCTTCTTTGGTGTTGATCAGGCTGAGGCGGTTGTTGGCATCGCGCGACAGTATGCTCAGTTTGCGGAAATCCAGCTCGCTCAGCATGTCGAAGTTGCCCGACAGGCGTATGAGGTTGTAGAGGCTTTTGGCATTGTTGAGTGCATTCACCACCTCCAGCATTTCGCTGCGGCTCTGTATCTGCGATATTTGCTGCGAAAACACCTCGGCATTTTGGATGTTGAACTTAAACAGTGTTTCCCTGATTTTCTGTATCTCGGCCTGTATCTCTTCGGCGGACTTAAACAGGTTGGAGTAGTGCTCCATTTCGTCGCCCAGCTCGTTTTGCAATTCGCGGAAATAGTCCTGATTGGTTTTGTCGAACTCCTTTTTGATATCGGCAAAGTCCACCACATAGCCGTAGCGGAAATCGCGGTAGGTGCGGTTGACCCGCGTGAGGGTCTGCAATAGGTTGTGCGCTTTGATAACCCGTGCTACGTAGAGTTTTTTCAGTCGCGGTGCATCAAAACCCGTCAGCAGCATATTGAAGACAAAGAGAATATCAATCTTCCCGTCTTTGAAGTCTTCCACCATATCCTTGCGCCCCTGCTTGGTGTCGGTGTCGTGCAGTATCACGGCAGAGCTTTTTACCCGGTTTGCCGATTTGGCCTTTGCGGAATAACTGCATGGTTCTTCGGCGGCCATTGGTGAGCTTTCGGTTTCGCTGGCGGGGGCAATCGTGGTGGTGAATATCTCGTGCAGCATTTTTGCCTGTGCCGCGGAGTCGCAAACCACCATTGCGCCTATGGTGGGGTCGTTGTGCATCAATCGGGCATTTTCGAAATCGGTCACAATGTAATCGAGCATTGGCTCTGCAAATCGGTGATGCGCATACATTTCCGTTTTGTCCACGTCGCCTTTTAAAACTTTTATGCTGTCGAGAGCAGCTTTTAGTTTTAATTTATACGATGTCTCTATCTCTTCGCGTATCAGCCGCAGGGTGTATCCGTCGGCAATCGACGCATTGTAATAATATTTGTGTATGTAGTTGCCAAACAGTGATTTGGAGTTGTAGTCGTCGCCCAGCAGGGGTGTGCCCGTCAGTCCGATTTTGATGGCGTTGGTATCCGACAGGTTGAGGTTGGCCAGAAAACTGCCTTTGGGATTGTAGCTTCGGTGTACCTCATCGAGAAAATAGATCCGCTGTATATCCAACTGATAATCGTTGTTGTGGAGTACATCCGGGTCGTCCTGAAATTTCTGGATATTCACCACTGTAATCTCGGCTTTGCCCGAATGGTTGTGAATCACCTGTTTCGATTTAATGTCCTGCGCAAAGGCTTCGCGGGAATTGATCTCGTGCACCACCAGTCCGCGGGCTTTAAATTCCCGTCCGGCTTGTGTCAGCAAATCCAGTCTGTCCACAATAAAGTAGAACTTGGGCACAACGCCTTTTTTATGAAAATAATCGGTCAGGTATCTGACATTGTAAAACGCCAGGGCTGTTTTGCCGCTGCCCTGCGTGTGCCATATAATCCCTTTTTTGATTCCCTCGTTCAGTTTGTTTTCGATCGCCTTGGTGGCAAACAACTGCGGGTAGCGCATAATGTGTTTTTCGATGCCTCTGCTTCCATTTACATAAGCAATGCCGTATTGCAGTATAAAGGCGAGTCGTTCGGGCTGAAACAGCGAAGTGCATATCCGGTGAGTAGGAGAATCCGTTTTTTTGTTGGTCAGGAATTCTGCGGCGTTCTTTATGCTCAGGCAATTGGTATCCTGTAACACATGCGTTTCCAGCGTATCGTCTTCATCGGCCAACAGCTTGTTCAGGTCGAATTTCTCTTCTTCTCTGAAATAATTGAATGCCGGTTTCTGATAGGCGGCAGTGGCATAAAAAGCCCCTTCGATGGGTTGAGGGGATTTTTCGTCGTACTCCATATTGTTCGAGAAAACCATCAGCTGAGTGATGTTTGCGAACTTGCGGAATTTCTTGTTGCTGAAACGGGTCTGTATGCGTTTGTGTTCGGCCAGAATGCCATCCTGATTGTTGGGCTTTTTTACCTCAATAAAGACCAGCGGCATACCGTTTATCAGCAGCGTTATATCGGGTCGGAACTCTTCATCGTCTTTCCGGCAGGGCAGTTCGGTGACTACATGCAGGGCGTTATTGGCAAAGTCCTCAAAGTCAATCAGCTTCGTGCCCGATCTACTGATTAGTTTTTCGTAGAAAGCTCTACCCAGGTCTTCATTTTCCAGACAGAGCGACACTTCATCCAGCACGCGCTGTGCATCCAGGTTGTCCATCTCCGGGTTTAGGCGCGCAATGCTCTCTTTGAAAATATCGGTAAAGATGTTCGTCGATTCATCCCACCGTGCCTGCTTCAACGACAGATACTGATAGCCCAAACGGCATAAATGCAGAATGGCAGGTATCTTTACACGTGTGTTTTCATTGAAGTGCATAGGCAATTGATTTAATCAATTATTAATAACCCGACAAAACTACAAAAAACAATTTACATTATTATCAAATAATTATAAGGTATTTCGAAAAGTTTTGAAATTATTATTTGCAATTCCCTACACCACCCGCAGCACCTTACCGCAGCCGGCATATTTCACCTCTACGGGTGTGCTCATAAAGCTAACTTCTCCAAACTCCACGGCAATGCTTAGCAGCACGCTTACGCTGTCGGTGAGCATACTTATTTGCACTTCGGAGAGGGCAACCGTTATCTCCTGAGCCAGCACAATGCTTTTGGCAGAAAACCAGTCGGTGGTGGTGACGGACGATGCGCCGTGCAGTCCGGCCACTTCGGGCAGGTAGTCGCCGGTTTTTTCGTCGAACAGCATGTCCGACACTGTGCCGAGCGAGACGATTAGCCGGAAGAAGGGCAGTTTCTGCACATTCAGCAGGTCAATATCTGTGTGGATGCGCGGTACCTCCACCCGGGCATGTAGTTTTTCGCGGTCCACCACGGCCACCAAAGGCAGGCGCACCACCGAGTTGAAGGGGTAGTTGCGGTTGAAGTTGAATCCGTCCAGCGCTGCTTTGTATTGCGACAGTCGCACAGGGCGTTTGCCTTTGTCGGCAGAGGTGTCGCCCTTTTGCATTTTGTTGGCCAGGCTGTTTAGTTTCGACGTGATGTTGTAGTCTGCAATCCGGTGCAACCCACCCAATGAGAGACGCACGGCAGAGGCCAGTTTGGTGACCCCGCTCCACTCTTTTTGTTGAATGCGAAAGCCCTCGAACTGCGGCTGACGCTTTATCTTGTCGGCATTGATGCCCCCTTTGGAGCGCATAATTACCTGATCGCTTCCCCGCCGGGTATAGAAGCTGATGTTGCTGACACTTCCCGTCATTTGCAAAGGGCCTTTTACGATTGCCATATTCTGTTGAATTTAGTTTTTGTTCGTGTTCTCTCCTTATCGTCTCCTTAACGATAATACCATACAAAGATATGTATAAATTGAATATGCTACAAGTTTCGGTTATATATGCTTTATATAACCGTTATCTATATAAGTATAGTGTATATAATGGATATATATAGGGTATATATAGGATATATAACCGATATATAGGTTACAGATAACTCTACGTTATAGTTATGCATAGGAGGGATGGCTGTGAAATTGGCTGTTTTGAATTTTTCTGATACGGTAGTTTTATTTCGTTTTTTCGGGGTGTTGTTTGCTTCCCGGAAAAATCTTCTTTGGTGTTGAAAAGTTATCGGTTTGTTTTTTTCTCTGTAACAGAAATATTTGTAGTTTTGTCGCCTTTCGTCGGAATAGCCATAGAATTGGTATTTTGTGAACTAAGGAAAGTGACATCTTAATAAAAATCGATAGTATATGAAAACAGAGAGTGCAAAAGAGTTTAATGAACATTTGCTGCAAGCAAATATGTTGTATTGGTTCATGGTAGATTCGGATTATGCAAAGACTGGAATTGTGGATGAAGATTTGTATGAAAAACATAAGTCTGATCATATTCATGTTTTGCGGAAAAAGTTTGATGCTGAGCTGCTTGATAATTACAAAGAATACAATGATATTGATTTGTTGGGTACATCGATGTGTAGTATTTTTAGCGAGTCTTTGCAGATTTTTTATTCTTCCGATGCAACAAGAAAGATATTTGATACAAATCCCAGAGTCGAATATGTTATTAGGTTGAAGAAAAATATCGAGAAGCAGGTAGAGTACTTAAAGTTTATGGTGAAATGTATTGAAAGAGGAGCGGGGGGATTCTTTTTTTACAATATTGAAAATCGTTGTATTGATTTGATGAATGAGTTGTATGCTTCTGATAAGGATAAATCTAAACCCAAAATAACGGATTTGGTGATAAAAGATGAGCGCCTTGTTTTCGAAAATTTAAAGTCAGAATGTGATGCCTTGTCCTCTTATTCTGAAAAATTAAAATTTATTTCTGGCCGGCTGATAGATTTCAATCAGTGGAAATTACAAAATGACAATACCTGTTATCTGGAAGAGGGTTTGGTGAGTGATGTTTATTATCCTAGTTTTGAGTCCCTGTGTAATTTGGAGATAAAGCGAATAGAAAAACAAATAGAGCTGGATATGAAGTATGCTCATTTCAGCCCGGAGGGAAATAATGTGTCGGTAGCGCAATCTTCCGAATTCTTCGCTACGGGTGTTCCCCGGGTATATAAATGGAATGGCACAGATACCGATTTTCTGGAGCTCTTCACTGCATTATATAGACAGGAAGCGATAATCCGCAATGATGGTGCGTCTATGCCTCGAAAGGAGTTGCTGGATTATTTTCAATCCATTTTTGGACTGGAGATAAAGGATGTGGAAAGTAAGTTGTCTCACGCCAGTGGCAAGAGATCTAAATTAACCCCGTTTCTGGATAAGCTGGTGATTGCATTCGAAAAATATTGCAATCGTAAAGAGTGATACGGTGTGATTGCTTGTAGAGATGGGGCGCGCCCCGTCTCCTGGAAATCGGCCAGGTCGTGTATCGCACGCGTTTGTTGAAATCTGAATTGCCGTAGATTTGATTGTGATTTCTGAAATCGTGGGTTTTATTTGGTTGGTTTGTGGTTTCTATGAGACGGGGCGTGCCCCGTCTGTACAGGCGGATATGATGTGCTATGATAATTAATAAGAATCGGATTGGATATATATGTCAGACGAAAAATTTCAAAACAAATACCGGATTCCGTCCGCACGGGCATTGTGGCACGATTACAACGGCGGGTTGTATTTTATCACCATTTGCACGGCTGGCCGGGAACATTATTTCGGCAGAATATCGGGTGGCCGGATGGTTTTGAATGGGTTGGGGGAATTTGCAGAAAAAAATCTGCGCGATGTTACAAATCATTACAGGTATGCTGAAATACCTGTTTTTCAGATTATGCCCAATCATATTCATTTAATTGTGGCGATTTCGGTTTATGATTACGAATTCCCCATCGACGTCCCCGTAGAGACGGGGCGTGCCCCGTCTGCATTTCCCGAATCGGGGCGTGCCCCGTCTGAATTTTCGGAGACGGGGCGCGCCCCGTCTGTACAGGGTGCCGGTAATTTGGATGAAAAAATGCAGGAAATATCGCGCCGTAAGGGTTTATTATCCATAACCATCGGCGGCATAAAATCGGCCGTGACGAAATACGCCCACGATCACCGGATTTCGTTTGGATGGCAAACGCGGTTTCACGACCACATTATCCGCGATTATAATGAATGCAACCGCATTGCTACCTATATAGAAAATAATCCTGCATTGTGGGAAAATGATAAATTTTATTGCACAGGCGTGCGTGCGGTGGTGCGATAATATGATGATCAATTGATTACACCATTTGTTGTATAATGTTCCATATGGAATATTTTGGTATTTTTGGGTATTTATTTTACTTGTCTGACTATCAAAGAAATAAAATTATTTTATACCACTTGAACTTCAACTGTAATATTCGGTTTTTTGCGATGCACTAATTTTGTGTCGTCGAAATCACGAAGATAAATTCATTATCGGGATAAGAGGACGACCAAATATATTATGAGTTTAGCACAAAATCCCTTAACCGGGCAGATGCGAAAATCAATGGCGAATTTTAATACATTCGTACGTGACGGACAGAATGTGGTGAGTTCGAAAGTTTTTAACCGAAAAGACAAAAACACGGAGGCGCAAAAAAATCAGCGGCAATGCTTTAAGCTGATTGTGGATGTGTGGGCTTCGCTGGGCGGGTACGGAGATCTTGGGTTTCCGGTAAGGCCGGCCAAACAGTCACCCTACAACTACTTCATGATGCTGAATCTGCCGGACGCGATCGACAGCACAGGTGATACGCCGGTGATCGATTATTCGCAGCTTCAGATTGCCAAAGGCTCTTTGCCGATGGTACAGGTAACGTCGGCAACCCTTTCGGCCACGGGGGTGACAATTGGGTATGAGTCGAATTTCCATTTCCCGAAAGCTGCGGCTACCGACAAAATTCAGGTATTGATGAAATTGCGGTCGGGAGCTCTCTATGCGGTGCAACATCAGCGGGGAGAGGCCGATTCGGGAAGCGTTTTTCTTCCGGCAGCGAACCTGAAGAAGGAGGATGTTGAATTTGCCTATCTCTTTCTGACGTCAGCCGACGGATCGAAGGCATCGAATTCGGTATTGCTGAACATCGGTTGATGCAATTGTTTTGCCGGAGCACAACGGGTTGTTGCGCTCCGGCATATTATTTATTTTGTGGTTTCCTACCTAATTTAATGAATAGCAATCATTGCCGGGTGGAGGAAGGCCGCGGTATGAGTGGTAACTTTTTTGCGCGAAGGATAGAAGTGGAAAGCCCACAGCC
>CAZHNZ010000136.1:0-10385 GCA_964534355.1 uncultured Parabacteroides sp. | reverse complement strand
CCGGATGCGGGCGCGTCCTACATTGGCCTCCAGTCTGATATAGGTTTGGCACATCGCCCCGGCAGCATCGTTTATCGCGTGCCATTTGTCATTCGATGCATCGTCTATACATATAATTTCGCAATCCGTATCCGGTAGCTTCATCTGCTCAGATAATGCCGCGACCAAAGGCCGTGCATCAAAATTAAAGAGAGGAATACAAATGCTGATCATACCGAAGTCCTGTTTTTATCCGGCAAATATAAACACTTTGCACTAAACTTTACTGCAATAGTTGGTCGAAAGTGATTTTGCATCTGAATAAATTGTATTTTAGAGCCCTAATTATTAATCTGTATAAAATAACAATGAGATGACAGCTGCAACCGTAAAGGCCGCATTGAAAGAATTGGCCAGTATAGAAAAGGCAATGATTTTGCAACGATTTTTCAAAACAGGCGAAGGCGAATATGGCGAGGGCGACCTGTTTTGGGGGCTAACTGTACCGCAACAGCGGACAATAGCCAAAAAGAATCTGACTTTGCCCTTGTCTGAGATCGAGCTTCTGCTCAGTGAGCCTTACCACGAGTGCCGGCTTACGGCCCTGTTGATTTGTGTCGAACGCTTCAAAAAGGCATCCGAATCAGACCGTAAATCCATTGTTGAGCTCTACCTGCGCAATACCCACCGCATCAACAATTGGGATTTGGTAGATTTGTCTGCACATTATATTTTGGGTAAATATTATGCAGATAAAGATAGAAGCATTATCCATAAATTGGCAGAAAGCGAATTGTTGTGGGAGCAACGCATTGCTGTGATTGCCACATTTGACTTTATCCGCAACGGCGATTATGCCGACACACTTATTTTGGCCGAAAAACTGCTTAACCACAAGCACGACCTTATGCACAAAGCCGTGGGTTGGATGCTTCGTGAGGTGGGTAAGCGCAACAAAAGCATCGAGACAGATTTCCTGATGCAGTATTCTACGCAAATGCCCCGCACCATGCTTCGGTATGCCATCGAAAAATATCCGGAAGAGGAGAGGCAGTTCTTTCTCAAGCGCAAGTAGGAATAGTTACTTTTTCGACTGCTTATTTTGTTAATATTATAAATATGATTACGATTTGGTTTTGAAATCTTCATTCTGAGTTAATTGGTGTAAATTGATGTTGTAGTGTGTTGTTATTAATCTCATTACGAAAATCGCTAATCTCATTACAAAAATGGCTTATTTGGTTACAATAATACGCTAACTTGCCGTTTTCGAAGACAGATCTGTTTGCAGCGGGTAAAAACATGATGTACCTTTGTCCTATCATAATTGAGTTTTTTTTAAGCAGAAGGGGTTTTGCTTGTTTCCGGATTCAACCATCTATTTGTTTGACAGGAATCTTAGTAGTTAGGGCTATATGGATTTAAAGTGTTGGGGGGCATTGTCAAATATAGAGGTTGAATCCATTTTTTTATAATTTACATTGTAAATATTTTTTATTACTTCTTTCGAATTAATTTCAATGTAAAAAATCCCTGTTTCGATGCATTAAAACCCTGTTTCGATGTATCTTTTGTCTTTCCTTGTATATATAAATAATTATTTGCTATTTTTTTCTTTGCTAAATTCTGTTTTTTGTGCTACATTTGCTCTGTTCAGTGGCATTTATCCCCGAATAAACAGGATGCCAGACTCAAATTATGATCAAGATGGAAATAAATAGCAATAGAACCGTATTAATTGTAGATGATGAGGAGTATTCCCGTCTCTATCTGGCAACCATGCTTAATGAATTATATCCGGGCATTGTAATAAAAGCAGCAAGCACTGCCAGAGAGGCTGAGCAGTTAATTTACTCGCAGGATTACGATACATTGTTTTTGGATGTAGAGATGCCCGGTAAAAGTGGAATTACTATTCTGAATGAATTGCGTGAAAAAGGTAAGGCCTATCCGGTAATATATGTTTCGGCTTATGAGCGATTTGATTTTGCCCGCAGAGCTATACAGTTAAATGCAACCGATTATTTGGTGAAACCTGTCAGTGGTTTTGATTTAAAACTGGCAACGGATAAGGCATTTGCAGAATGGGATAACCGGGAGAAGCCGGTATTTGCAACAGCACCGGAAGAATCGGAAGACAGAAGCCGCTTTTGTCTTATTACTGCAAAGGGGCACCGCTATTTTCTCCCACACGAAGTGGTCTATTTCAGCACAACGGGCAGGTACGCCAGTGTGTTTTATGTTGATGGTAGTATGGATGCCCTGAACCGCAGTTTAACGGCGTTGAACGAGTCTTTGCCAAAACCTGAATTTCAGCAGGTTAGCAGGCAGTATGTTGTAAATATGTCATTTGTCCGCTATTTTTCTAAAAAAAACAAAACCATTACCGTGATGTGCGGCAATGATTTTGTAGAATTAGACCGGATTTTCCCGAAAGTCTTCGAAGAACTATTACCTAATAAAGAAGAGTAATTTTTACTTTTTAGAAATGTAAAACTAAACCTAAAGATACGGGGCGAACTGCTGGCCCTTTATTGTCTTCAAATATCTTTATTAAACCGTATTTGGCAAATACACTGACATTGCTAAATCCTCCTTTTACCAGCAGATCCAGAGATAGGGGGTTGGTATTCAGTCCTCTGCCCGTAATTTGTTTCACTGTTCTGCCATCTGCATCCCGGTATTTTACTTTGTAGGTCGAGTAAGTTTTTATACCCGCCTCCACACCAGCCAAAAGGTGGAAGTAGTTGGGCTTTCGGCCAACATTTTCATGTTTATTCTTTTTACACAATTCATTCTGATCGGAATGACTAAATTGTTCTCCATAAACATGCCATTCGAGCAAAACGGGAATAGTTAGTCTGGTTATTTTCAGGCGGCTATATTCCACTTCACCACCTGTGAAAGGAATAACTTCAGTCACATCTCCCACTTTTTGCAACATTTGATTTTTGTCGAGCCTATATGTATGCCATCCGATACCCATACCGGTGGTGATACCCAGATAATCGCGGTAAATCGGAATGATGCGTTCGGAGAAGTTGATAAACCATTCGGTGGTTTCGTTTACTTTCAGTGGAATTTCGTTGGTGTAGGTCGATAATGTTCTGTCGTCTATCAGATTAGCGAACCCGATGCCGAAGCCTGCATAGTGAGGGTTCATTCGGTATTTCTTATTTTTTTTATTGCCAAAAGTCGGTAGTTGAATACCCAATTCCTCCATTACCGTCCACTTTTCGAAGCTTTTACCTTCGCTGAAGATGCCTTCGTAGAGTTGTTTGTACGATACGGTGTCTTTCCCGTTCGGGCTTTCGAAGACCTTCACTTTCACCTCGTTGTTTTTGTCCTCAATTTTTACAACCTTGTTTCTGAAACGGATTGTTGTGTCGGACACCTCTGATTGAGCCATCAAAAGAGAGGGTATCAGGGTTATCATACCCATGAATAGTGCAATTTGTTTTTTCATTTTGAATTAGTTTTTCTTTAGCAACATTTTTACAATATCGTCGGTTTCAACTTCTGTCTCTATATAGACCAGAGTGGCAGTGCCCTGCGGATCGTTTTTGAAGAGAATAAACCGGTTGTCCTTTCCTTTTTTAGCCAGTTGATAATAAGCCGATGAGAGTTTACCGCCTTTCATCACCTGTTTAATCTTTTTAGCCCCTTCCTGATCGGTTTCGAGGCATTTGCGGATAAACTCTACTGCTGCGGGATTGTCGGTTATACTGATACTTTTGTACAACTTCATGTTGTAAGTGGTGAGCATCTGATCGCTGAGTTCTACCATTACAACCTTGTTGAGTTTGCCATATTTTTCGAAAACTTTGCTGATTTGCAGGTCGGCCTGTGCCATGGCAAACAGGGGGATTCCCCACAAGGCGAAGAGCAAAAGGCGTTTAAAATTCTTGTTTGATTTCATAATCTGTTGTTGTAAAAATAGCGGTTGTTGAGGCTTATTTGCCAAACATTCTTAATTGCTCTTTCATCAGCTGTTCGGCTTCGGCAGAACGAACATTTGATCTCTTCTTTTTGGGGGAACAGGATACGTCGTCGAGTGCTTTGAGGGCGTGTTCCTGAACCGTGTTGGGGTCGGTGATGATTTTCCCGTTGACAATTACATAACCCGCACCGCCAATCAGGATGACCTCATTTGTCGGTTTCAGCATAAACCAGGCAACGCCCATAATTACCGCTGCAACTGCGGACCATCTCATTAACATGGGTATGAGTTTGGCGCGTTTGGGTTGACGGGCGGCCTTTTGGCGGGCAAAGTGGTTGAACATCGCCTTTTCTGCCCTGAATTGTTCGGGAACCTCTTTTTGAGCAAAAAACTTATGCAGCTTTTTTTCTTCGGCGATGGTTGTTTCGCCATCAAAATAACGCTCAATCAGTTGTTCTATGTCGTTTGTTTTCATCTTCTTACTGTTTTATTGTTGTTGACAGGACAGATAAACTTCTCTCACTTTTTTTCGGGCACGCGACAAGTTCATGCGAACAGCCTCGATGTTGGTGCCGGTGATTGCGGCAATTTCTTCATTTTCCATCTCTTCAATATCTTTCATCTGAATAATCATCCGTTGCAGAGGTGGCAGTTGTTCGATAATGCGGTGAATAAGTTGCTCTGTATCAATCTGTTCCAGGTTTCTGTGCGGATTGTCGCCCGAGGCCTGTTGCAGAAAGCTATCTTCGAGCGGCTCTTCGCGGTGTCTGATCCTGATTCTGTCGATGCAGATATTTTTGGTCATCACAGTCGCCAAAGCGGGCACGCTCTCGTATTTGTCGAGTGAGTCGCGTGTATGCCACAACCTGAGGTATGCCTCTTGTACGGCATCCTCTGCATCCTGCTCTTTTTCCAGCATTTTACAAGCTATGCGGAAGAGCTTTTCGCGTAGTGGCAGAACTTCTGCTTTGAATTGTTCAGGACTCATTTGATAAGAAGACGATGTTGTTTATAAAATATAACATCACTGAGTCTTTTTTTTGAAAAAAGATTTTCAATGAGTCGCCATTGGGTCAGACCGGTGTGTTTGGCGTTCAGTTTTTTACTTCGAAATATTAAAACCGAGTTTTTGCAAAATCTCTGCTTCTTCGGGGGATGCGCCTGCAACGGTGTAAGCCCTGAACTCGCGGCGCAGGTAGTAATTGTCGCGAAACGAAACAAACAGATGAGGATGTTGTTTCAGTTTGTTGCTATCGACTTCGATGTCGTAGGTGGTAAGAATGGCCTTTTCGATGCGGTGATGGTCGGTTTGAGACAGGTCAATAACCGGTTGTTCCGGTTGAGGGGGTACGATAGAGCTCAAATCCATCGGAATATCGAACTGAGCCGAAAGATATTGAAGTGTAATGCGTGTGGCATTCATTTTTCCATCGGTAGAGAAGCCGGCGATGTGTGGCGTTGCCAATATTGCCTTGTCGAGTAAAACGGGATGCATATCCGGTTCGTTTTCCCAGCAATCGATAATCATGCCGGATACAAGTCCCTGATTGTATGCGTGTAGCAGAGACGGTTCGTTGATGATACCACCCCGGGCGGCATTGATGATATATGGCTTTTTTTTCAATCCAAAGAAAAACAGTTCATCGGCCAGATGGTAGGTCTTGTGAGCACCGGTGTGCACCATCGGGGTGTGAAAAGAGATGATATCCGACTCTTCGGCAATGGTTTTGAGGTCAACAAAACCGTCGCTACCCTCTGCCAATGCACGTGGCGGGTCGTTGAGTAGAATGCGCAAACCCATTTTGCGGCAGGCGTCGGCCACACAGGTGCCAATGTTGCCTGCGCCCACAATACCGATTGTTTTGCCCCGGTAGTCGTAATTCTCTTTGACAGATAGAAACTGTAATGCGGAAAGTACATATTGCGCTACCGAAACGGCATTGCAACCCGGTGCGTTGTGCCATGCGATGTTGTGAGCAGCGCAAAATTCGCGGTCGATGTGGTCGAACCCGATATTGGCTGTGCCGATGTACTCTACTTTCGAATTTTCGAGCAGCTGACGGGTGCATTTAGTCGGGGTTCGCACCAGTAAGACGTTGGCTTCGCCAATTGTTTCGGGGGTAAACTCTTTGGCCGGCAGGTATTTAACCTCGGCATATTTTTCGATTAGCCCTTTTAAGGCCGGAATTTTGTTATCGGCGGCAATGATGAGTTTCTTCATTCAACTGTAATAAATTATAAAGTAAGATGGCTGAACACCTCTTCCAGGCTATGCTCGCGGCGGGTGAGGGTAAGTAAAACCAGATTTTGCCCAACCGCAAATCTGAAAATAGCCTCGCGCAGATCGCAATCTGCTGTCAGATGGTATTCAGTTTCAGAAATAATATCCAAAGAAATAACACCTTCCATCGCTTTAAGTTTGCTGATATCGGCAGGCGTCAGAAATTCGACGACAAAACTTTGTCGGGAAATGCCACTCGCCAGCAGATCAGCCGTTTTGCCATCGGCTACTATTTCGCCTTTGTTGATAATAATGGTGCGGTCGCACATTGCAGAAGCCTCCTGCAGGATGTGTGTCGATAGTATGACGGTCTTGTCCAGACTGATTTCGCGGATAAAACGGCGGATTTCAACCAGTTGGTTGGGGTCGAGTCCGGTGGTGGGTTCGTCCAGAATGAGCACCTCGGGATTGTGTATCAAAGCCTGAGCCAACCCCACCCGCTGCCGGTAACCCTTGGAGAGCTGTCCGATTTTCTTGTTTTGCTCGCGGGTAAGTCCGGTTTGCTCTACCAGTTCGTCTATTCTTTTTCTCAGATTGCCTTCGATGTGATAAAAACCGGCTGCAAATTCCAGATATTCACGCACATACATATCGGTGTAGAGCGGATTGTTTTCGGGCAAATAGCCAATTCTGCGTTTTACCTCAATGCTTTGGGTGGCCAAATCGAAGCCACAAACCTCTGCTTTGCCGCTTTCGGGCATGAGCAAACCGGCAATGATGCGCAGCGTAGTAGATTTGCCTGCGCCATTGGGGCCAAGAAATGCCACAATCTCACCTTTCCGGATATCGAGATTAAAATCGCGGAGCACCTGCTGCTCGCCATAGCTTTTATTAATTTGTTGAAGACGGATAGACATGCTACTGATGTTTTTGTCTGAAAAAATACAAATCTGAAATTCGGGTACAAACCTACGCATTTTTTTTGAGGTATAAAGCATTTGGCCTCTCTATCGGGGTTTCTGCTTTCAGAAATAGCAAACTGATACGAACTATTGCTGTTAATGCACGTTAATTATTGAGTGGCGAATAAGCTTTTTGGCATAACCCTGCATCATATCAACAGCAGAGAGGCTGACGGATTACCAAAACCTCATCATGCAGCCTTTACAGTACAACCACTAAAATCGTTTGAATTATGAAAACACTATTGAAAATGAAAGTTGCGATTATTACCGTACTTTCCGCCCTGTTTCTTTCGGCTTGTGTTGTTCCTTATACCACTTCCACTGTTGAGGCGCATCCCCGCTATGTCAATCCGAATTGGGCGCCCGAGTATCATCAGGGTTGTCGTTATTATTACTTTCCTGACATCGAGGTTTACTACGATTTGTCGAACGGAGACTTTATTTTTCTCGACAATGGACGATGGTATTTCTCGCGCGAACTGCCACGTTATTATGCCCGTTTCGACCTGAATACCGCTTTTGTTGTAACACTTAACGTCAGTGTGTTTCAACCATGGAGGCACCATCAGTACTATGTGTCGCACTACCCGAGGTATTATTACAGAACCGTCTATCGCGACCGCGACTACCGCTACATTCGTGGTTTCAACGAAAATGTGAGAAAGCCCATTTACCACAAGGGATACGAAGCCAGCGAAGGTCGCAGGGGTAACGGATATGAGAATCGCTCTACCCGAAATGACAATGGCCGCTCTACCCGCAACGATGACCCACGCAGTGGACAGGACAATGGCCGCCAACGGGTCGATAATCAGCCTGCTACAACCACAGAGCCTGCTGTTGGCACTCAGGACGGACGAAGCGAAAGAGGTGGTAATTATACCCGCGAACCCGAAAATACGAATTACTACGGTCGTCGTATTGGTCAGCCCGTCAAGGTAGAACGTCAAATGCGCGAAACCAAACCTGCACCCGCCCGCGAAACCAAACGAACAGAGGCAAAGCCCGAAACCAAAAGTGAAGGTCGAAGCAGTGGTGGACGTCGCTAAAACTAATTGAGGTCGTTTTACGTTTAGCTTATAAAAATACCAAAATACGATGCTACAAGGAGTAAAAGATTTAATAGCGATTTCGCGGTTTTACGGAAAGAACAAAAATTTCGTGATTGCCGGTGGGGGTAATACCTCTTTTAAGAACGACACAACGCTTTATGTAAAAGCGAGTGGCGGCAGTCTCGAAACCATAGATGAGAGTGGCTTTGCCGTTCTCGACCGTAGTATGCTGGCCGGTATCGCTATTAAAAAATACAGCGACAACACCGCCAAACGGGAGGAGCAGATAAAAAACGACCTGTTGGAGAGCCGGATAGACCCCAAAAGCACGAAGCGACCATCGGTGGAGACCTCTTTGCACGATGTGATTGACTATCCGTTTGTGGTGCACACGCATCCTACGCTGGTGAATGCGCTTACCTGTGGCAACGATGCCGAAAAGCTAACCGCAGAGCTTTTCCCCGATGCGGTCTATATTCCTTACACCGACCCCGGATACATCCTGTTTAAGCGGGTGGAGTCGGCTCTGTTTGAAGCACGCAGCAAAGGTTTTGATGAGCCACAGATACTTATTCTTCAAAATCACGGTGTGTTTGTAGCGGCCGACTCAATCGACGAAATCAGGCTGATATACGACCGCATTATGAACAAGCTGAAAACCCGTGTGGGCAAACCGCTGGTGGTGGAGCCTCTTCCGTTTTCGCCCGAAGCAGATGCGTGGATGGCCGCAGTGGCTGCTGCGCAACCCGGCAAAACGGTGAAGATGCGCAACAACTCGCTCATTGCCCGTTTCAGTGCATCGCCCGAAGCTTATGCCGAAGCCTCGCAGCCATTTACGCCCGATATGATTGTCTATTGCAAAGCCGAGACGCTCTATCTCGAAGAGCCCGGTGAGGTGGCCGCTGCCGTTGAGGCCTATACCGCCCGATATGGCTACACTCCCAAAATTATTGTTGCCCGAAATGTGGGTGTTATTGGCATCGAAAGCGACGATAGTTCGGTAGAGATTGTGCTGGATATTTTCGAAGACTGGCTCAAAATCAGCCTGTTGTCGCACCATTTTGGTGGACCGCACTTTATGACCGGCAAGCAAATCGATTTCATCAAGAACTGGGAGGCCGAGAGTTACCGCCGAAGCCTGCAAATGCCGGCTAAATAATGTCGGTAGATGCATCATCCCTCATAATTTTAGCAGCTGCATGGTCGGGCTATTGTGCCCTGCACAGTCTGCTGATTACACCGTCGCTCACGCGTTTTCTGAAAAGACGTATGGGTGACGGTTATCGTTTCTATCGATTGATATACAATGTACTGGCTGTTCTTCTTTTGCTGCCGCTTCTGGCATTTACCTATTCTTTGCGCGGGGAGCCGCTCTATCGTTGGGAGGGAATATGGGTAGTTGTTCAGTGGGCCATGGTGGCTGTTAGTCTCTATCTTTTTGCAGCCGGTGCGCGCAAATACAGCATGTCTTCATTTTTGGGTTTGCATCAGTTGCGGCGTCAATCTACGCGCAATCTGATTAATCACAGCGGAAAGCTCGACACCACGGGCATACTCGGTGTGGTGAGGCATCCGTTTTATGCCGCCATATTCCCGCTTATCTGGTCGCGCAATGCCGATGAGGCCACCCTTGTTGTAAATGTTGTTCTCACGCTCTACACTCTAATTGGCACACGCCTCGAAGAGCGCAAGCTGATTGCTGAATTTGGCGACGAGTACCGCCAATATCAGAAGCGGGTGGGTATGTTTTTCCCGAAAATTCGTTTTTAAACTCTTTTTATTTCCCCGTCACTTCCGTCATCAGAATGGAGTGCAGAGGCACCTCTGCGCCCGGTTGGGTGGCTGCTTTTTTGAGCAGACACTCTTTGATGCGCGTCCGAAACTTCCAACAGGTCATCTGATTGAGCCCGAGTTTTCCGGCATATTCGTAAGTCGAAATATCCTTACCGAGCACGCAAACGGTGTAGGCGATGTAGAATGCCTTGTTAATCGGAAATTTGCAGTTGTGAAACAGCGTATGCGACGTGGCCGACTCCTCTGTTTTGCAGCGTGTGCAGCGGCGCGATGCCGGCGATTTTCCCTCGCAATAGTTGTCGTGGCCGCATTTGCGACACACAAAGCCATTCTCCCACTTCACGTCGGCGATGAATTGCAAAGCTTTTGCACTATCGGCAAAAAGCTCTTCTGCCATTTCGGGCGATAACTCTTTTTTCAGAAACATAATTCTT
>CAZHNZ010000135.1:0-10410 GCA_964534355.1 uncultured Parabacteroides sp. | reverse complement strand
AGCTTTGGTTGCACTTATAGTATATCTTAATCATTTCTTTAATTAAAACACTATGGCAAACCCGACACAAAAACCACACGAAAGCCAATAGTAAGACTACCATCATTTTGATTAATGTATATGCGATGAGCTGAACGACAATCCTGCGCTTGAGACAACCAACTTCCTCCGCGGCATATTGGCCCCAGGCCAATAGCTGATCCAATAGGATTATTTTGATTAACTGTTGGATAAATACGATACCAATCATAACACAACTCATAAACATTACCGTGCATATCATACAAACCCCAGGCATTAGGAGCATAAACACCAACAGCGTGTGGTTTACCAGGATAAGTTGTAATCGTATTTACTCCACCATTGTATGGTACTGACCAATTATAATTTGCTTGCATATTAGTCAAAAAAACACCATTATTAAACGGCGTAGTGGAACCTGCCCGGCAGGCATACTCCCACTGTGCTTCAGTAGGCAACTTACCGCCAATATATGAAGCAAACTCCATTGCACCAAACCAAGTCACATTTATTACTGGAGAATTTTCACATCCAGCTACAGGCGTCCATCTACCACCATAATGCAATCCCCAGTCATAACCAGACCAACTTTGAGAAATCAATTTTTGCGTTTTATATACAGGTGCCGTAGACCATACGCCATCGCTCCCTACTCCTTTTGCATTCAAAAAAGCAGCAAATTGAGCATTAGTAATCTCATACTTACTCATACGAAAAGAAGAAAGTGTAACCTGATATTGAGCTTCATCAACATTTCTACCCACTTCATTCTCCGGACTACCCATCATAAACGTCCCTGCCGGAATATTCGCCACCTCAATATTTCCAATCGGAGTAACAACAACCCCACTCTTTGGAACTGTTCCATTTGCAGGTTTGTAAAAAATTATACTATCCACATCCGCCAGTTTTATGGATTGCTTGTTGATAACAACACCGGCTTTCATTACATACATGGTATCGGTTTGCGCTTGTGCTATACCGGCACACATTAAAAATGTCACAGCGGTTAAAAATATCTTTTTCATAGTTCGTTTGTATTTGTCTGTTATTTTTTGAAGAACTTAGTCGTTATCACACTTATGCCATCGCACACCCGACAGAGATATAACCCTTTTTGCAGATGAGACACTTGTATTTGTTTCGTGCTGGTGGGAGATGGAATTTCTGCAACGTAATGCAATTTTCCGTCCACAGAGAGGAGTTCAATGGTTGTTGGTTTTCCTTCGGTGGCTGTCCAATCAACCGATAATACATCTACTACCGGGTTTGGATAGATGCGAAGTCCGTTTTTACTTACAGCACCGGGCTGTATGCCAGTGCCTAAATCGGCGTACTTCAAATAGCGGAGGTCGCTCAATACATAACTATCACTTACGCCATTTACCCGGCTCACGGACAAACTTCCCGATACCGGGAATGTCAGTTTTCGTACAGTGCTCAATGTATAGGCCGTAAGTGTTCCGGATTTGGGCTGTACCTGCAACGTTGTTTGCGCCTGCACTACACCCACTCCTGACAACAGCAGCCCCATTGCCAAAATCGTTAATTCTTTCTTTTTCATCAATTTATCCCTTTCTTATTAATAATCTCTTACTTCTTTTATACTATCTCCTGTGTATCGTTACTTCAACCACAAAACCCAATCTAGCCCCTGTCGACAAACAAGGTAACTACTCTCCTCTCTTATAGGAGAGGGGCCGAATGTGAGGTCTCAAATACCGCGCAATATTACAAATAAATGTTTTAAACAAGACACTTTTTATTGAAAAGTTTTGAACAAGGGAAGATATTTAACTATTGCTTATACCGGAGAGCACATTTTCGACTATTATACACCCAATAATTGCTACATACAGGGCAAAACACCGGTGGGTGGTATCCCGCAGAGGATGCGGGAAATCACAAAAGAAGGCGTGAGCACTGTTGCACTATCTGACCCAGGTATCGGCAAACACCTTTCTCCAAATAGACAACAGCCCCACGCCCCTATACGGAACGTGAGCGCTATCGCTACTATTCTTGGAGAATTGAAATTTTGCCGATTTCGGGGTCAAGAATAATATCTAAACGCTATACGTTATTTTCACATGTCTTTCGGATAATTACTTATCCGGCACAAATGTAGTGGTTTCTGCGGAATCGAACAAGGGGATGAGGGGAAATTTTTGTCTGAATCAGAATTTACAGAATAATAGAATTATCAGAATGAGGATTGTTTGATTATTCATTTACACAGTTTTCTGCACAGTCTCTTAGTGCTTTTTGCCAGATGGAATTTGTAGGTTGTATCTGGTGCAACCACCGTCTCCCAAATGGGTTTTGGAGGTTTGAATTTAAAAACTACCTTTCACGAATGGGAAAACCTCAATCTCTAATAATTATTTTTCACAAGACAAAGGCAAAAGAATTGGATAAAATCAGTAATTTTGTCGAATGAAAAAACATTAACCCCAAAATAAACGAATATGCTGACCTCAAACGACATAGCGCTTTTATCGAAAAAAGGAATTACAGAGAAACAGATCGAAGAACAGCTGCAAAGCTTTGCCAAAGGATTTCCATATCTGGAAATACAATCGGCAGCATCACTCGAAAATGGGATTACCGGTCTCGACGATGAGGCAGTAAATCGCTATTGCCGGGCCTGGGATAGTTATCTGGATGGTGAGCATCAGATTGTTAAGTTTGTGCCGGCATCGGGTGCGGCAAGCCGGATGTTCAAAGATTTGTTTGAATTTCTGGATGGACAGGCCCATGAGCCGCAGAATGCATTCGAACAGAAATTCTTTTCTCAGATTCGGCAGTTTGCATTTTACAGTGATTTGAACGAATCGTGCCTCCGCACTGAGGGAAAAACGATAGATGAGCTGATGGCCGGTGGCCAATACAAGGCTATTGTAGCCAATCTGCTTGGCGAGAAGGGGCTGAACTACGGCAATCTGCCCAAAGGTTTGTTGAAATTTCACCGCTACGACGAGAGCGCGCGCACACCTATGGAAGAACAAATGGTAGAGGGCGCCCTTTATGCAGCCAGCAAAAGCGGCAAGGTGAAGGTGCATTTTACCGTTTCTACGGAGCACAAAGAGCTGTTTGCGCAACTGGTGAATGGCTGCAAAGGTGTGTATGAGGCCAAATTTGGTGTTGTTTTTGATATTTCATTTTCTGAGCAAAAAACATCAACAGATACGTTGGCTGCCGATGCCGACAATCAACCCTTCAGAGACAAGGGCGAATTGCTGTTCAGACCCGGCGGACATGGTGCACTGATAGAAAACCTCAACGACACAGATGCGGATGTGGTGTTTATCAAAAACATAGATAATGTGGTGCCCGATCACTTCAAGTCGGCCACCATAACATACAAAAAAGCGATTGCCGGAATGTTGGTGTCGCTGCAACAGCAGGCGCACAACTATCTGCGATTGATCGATAGCGGCAAATACAGCAGCGAAGATTTGCGCGAAATAATCCACTTCCTGCAGGATAAATTCAGCACCAGAAATCCGGAAACGAAAAATCTGGAAGATGCAGAGCTGGCCATCTATCTACGCAAAAAGCTCAATCGCCCCATTCGTGTATGTGGTATGGTGCGCAACGTAGGTGAGCCCGGTGGAGGGCCGTTTATTGCCCGAAACAGCGATGGCACATGGTCTCTTCAGATATTGGAAAGCTCACAAATTGATTTGGCAAAGCCGGACAAAAAGGCCATGTTCGAAAACTCTACACACTTCAACCCGGTAGATCTGGTATGTGCGGTGAGAGATTACAAGGGCGAGAAGTTTGATCTGACCAAATATGTGGATAAAAACACCGGTTTTATCTCACTGAAATCGAAAAGCGGAAAAGAGTTGAAGGCGCTGGAGTTGCCCGGTCTTTGGAACGGTGCGATGTCTGACTGGAATACTGCTTTTGCAGAGGTGCCAATCGAAACATTTAATCCTGTAAAAACAGTAAATGACTTGTTGAGAAACGAGCATCAGGGATAAGGGGCGAAAGAATCATTTTTTCTTTTTATTCTTCCCAAACATAATTCTCAACATCGGAAAAGAGGCGAGTGCCACAAAGATAAGCAAAATGTACCCCGAATAGTCTATGACTTCGGGGTACCATTTTCCGATATAATAACCGAGCGGGACAAGCGTGCCCACCCAGGCAATTGCTCCTAAAGCATTGAATACCAAAAACCGGCGAAAGGTGAAGGAGGCCGCGCCGGCAATCATCGGGACAAGTGTGCGTACCACCGGCATAAACCGACCCAGCACAAAAGCCCAAACACCGTATTTCTGATAAAAATTGTTTCCCCGATCCAGATATTCTATTTTGAAAAACCGCGAACGGTTGTCTGTAAATAGTTTACGGCCGAGCCATCTCCCTTTGCCATATCCGGTAAGGTCGCCCAGAAAAGAGGCGAGAATAAGCAGCAGCAGCAATAGCGGAAAGGGGATATTGATGTATTCTGATCCACAAAACAGCCCCGCCGCAAAAAGCATATAGTCGCCGCCTGGCAACACAAATCCGAGAAAAAAACCGGTTTCAATATAGATAATGGCTAAAACAAGCAGCAAACCACCGACCTCAATTATTCGGTGCGTATCGAAAATAAAACTAAAAAATTCGACATTCAACAAGTCAGCCATATTTGCGTCAATTTATCGGTCCAGGGGTTTTACATTTCCTGTGCCGATAATAGTCGATTTCAGCTCCGGTTTGCCTTTGTAATAGATACATCCTACACCGGTAATGGTTGCTTTCAGCAATTTGGACACGTTGCATCCGATGTTTCCGTTACCTACCAACTTGCAATACGCGGTATTATTCACCAAAAAATTATCGGCACGAATTTCTCCGCCGCCAACTACGCTGAAGTGTGCATTCTCAGCAGTGCCCTTAATCAACAAATCTCCGACACCGGCGAGCAAACTGGCCTTAAGCTCTTTGCAATCGAGTTTGTGTAGCTTAATCTGTCCACTACCCGAAATAGCTAATTTCATTGCATCTTTCTTCATCGCATCGTACGACTCAAATATAACAGCGCCGGTGAGGTCAATGTTTTCGATAGCCGGAGAATAGACGTAAATCATCAACAGTCCGTTTTCGATATTCACCATATTGATCTTCTTTATGGTAAGCTCTTCTTTGTTGACCGATACATCGAGCAAATGAATGATGTTCTCTTCTCCCAAAATGCGGACATACCCCACAGAATCGGGAATATTTTTGTAAACAACATTGCACTTCACGTGCGAAACGGTCACTTTTTTGTATGCACCCACTTCGTGATTGAGGGTCACATACTTGTTGTTGCCCACTATTTTTTTTCCGATTTGCGATTGTGCCGTGGTTACCAGGGTAAGGGCAATAAGTAGCAGAAAAAATTTAATCTTATTCATAATTTTCAATTCATAATTTTTAATTCATAATGCATAATGCTTAATTCATAATGCATAATTTGGGTTCACTTTTTGTAAACGGGAAATGGGTTTTATTATTGGATGAAATCGCTAAATTCAGCCACAATGCGGTCGAATATAAGGAACAAATCCTCCACGGTTTCGGCTCTGAGCATTGCCACGCGGGTCTCTTTGAAGTTGGGCAATCCTTTGAAAATGGGTGTGGCCGCCAAATGCCTGCGGATGTGCAGGATACCCCGGCGCTCGTCCAGCCTCTCCACGCTTTGACAAACCTGTTGGCGCATAATCGCCATTTTTTCTTCAAAAGAAATGGCGGGCAAATATTCTCCGGTTTGCAGATAGTGCTTCACCTCGCGGAATATCCAGGGACGACCAATTGAGCCACGGCCAATCATGACGGCATCGACGCCATAACGGTCAAACTTTTCGCGGGCATCGTCGGGCGTTGTTACATCGCCATTCCCGATAATGGGAATGTGCATGCGCGGGTTGTTTTTCACCTCGCCAATGAGCGACCAGTCTGCCTGTCCGGTGTACATCTGACTGCGTGTGCGGCCGTGGATAGCCAGTGCTGCAATGCCACAATCCTGCAACTGCTCGGCCAGCTCTACTATAATTCGACTATCGTTGTCCCACCCGAGGCGGGTTTTCACAGTCACCGGGGTTTTCACGGCTTCGGCCACAGCTTTGGTAATCTCAAGCATCAGGGGGACGTTTCGCAACATGCCGGCTCCGGCACCTTTGCCGGCTACCCGTTTGACCGGGCAACCAAAGTTGATGTCGATAATATCCGGTTTTGCCTCTTCGCAAATTCGGGCCGCCTCTACCATCGCCTCCACATCCCGGCCGTATATCTGTACGGCTACGGGGCGCTCTTCGTCGTGAATAAAGAGCTTTTGCCGGGTTTTGGCAATGCTGCGAATCAGTGCATCGGCCGATATAAACTCTGTATAAACCATGTCAGCACCAAAGCGTTTGCACATCAGCCGGAATGCCGGATCGGTAACATCTTCCATGGGCGCCAAAAGCAACGGGTTTTGCCCCAAATCTATATTTGCAATCTTCATGTTATTTTTGCAGTTGTTTTGTATGGCTACAAAGATACCACAACAGCAGCAATTTAGCAAACAGGAAGATTTAAGGCGTTTTATTTATTTAACAATTGAGGTTTTTTTCACTGCGTTAAACAGATTATCTTCGCCAAAAGAAACCCATTTTACTACTGGGTTAAAATGCAGTCAGCAACAACCGATACAACACCCAAAGTAAGAGAGAAACATGTGTAACCAACAGAAAAGCAACTTATTGCACATGAAATTATACACAATCATAGCCTTGCTGTTGATATGCATGGCCATGATCAGAGCGCAAAGTAATATTAGTAATATCCCGTCTGCTTACAAAACGCTGTTGATGGGCGACTCTGCCAGTATCGAAAAATCAAATCGTTTCTACAAAGCGCTGTTCAACCGTTACGCCAAATCCAAATTGTCAGGACTCATTTTACGATCTGTTTTGTCGAATAACAGCCGGTACAATGAAGACATTAACGACGAGAAACTAAACCGGGACGTAGACTATTTTTGGGGGTATCAGGGGAAGAAAGTACGAAATATCTATATTTTCAGGGCCAATATTTTCAGCAAAACAGACACCACCAATACCCTGCAAAAGAGAATTGAAAATCTACACCAACTGACTCGTGAGAGTGTGATTCGCAAAAATCTCTTCTTTAAAACCGGACAAACTGTTGATGCATCAATTTTAGTGCGAAACGAACAATTTCTGAGATCATTCAACTACCTGTCTGATGCCTGTATTGTGGTGCAGGATGTTGAGGCTGAGCAGGTTGATGTGTATGTGTACACGCGCGATAATCTTTCTCTCTCGCCGGCATTTACAGCACAGGGCACCCAAAGATACTATGTGTCTGTGCAGGAGGGTAATTTGGCCGGCAGTGGTAATTTGCTGGAAGCCGGCACATTCCTGAGCAGCGAATCGCCAGTTTATAAGGGTTATAAAGCTCTGTATAATGTGCAGAACTTGTTCGGCTGGTTTATTGATCTGAAACTTATGTTGTATCAGGATTATAGCAACTCGCTACATGGAGGGGGGATTAACAAAAAGTTTATTATGCCCAATGATTTTGCCGGAGGTATATCGTATGATATCAAGCGATACAATGTTTTGCAGCGGGTATCCGATACAACCGTAAAGACAGGCGAAAATACATTGGATATATGGGCCGGAAAGTCGTTCAGATGGAAACGGAATCTGCCTGATTTTTTTCTGACAGGTCGGTTTATCGACATCCATTTCCCGATTCGTTACGATGTAAACGCGGCATACAACTCTATATATTACAACAGAAAACTGATGCTGCTTAACCTAGGGATTTACAAAGAGAATTTTTATCGGGGACATTTGATATATGGATTCGGACGAAGCGAGGATATTCCGTACGGATACAGATGGGATTTTACTGCCGGCAAAACGTGGGAAGAGTATAGTCACCGCTATTATATGGGCTCAAAAGTTCAGATGGCCAGCATGACGCCGCATGGGTTTATCAGTGTGAAAACCGAAATCGGAAGTTATTACAATGCACTGTCCCGAAGGTATGAACAATCGGTTTTTTCGCTGGAAAGTTTTTATTTTACCCGCTTGATAAAGGCCGGAAGATGGGGCGTTCGTAACTTTGCCTCAGCTCGCTATATGCGCGGATACAATCGGTTGGTAGGAGAGGGGGAGAAGTTGTTTTTTCAGAGTAATTTGTCGCCCCGGGTAATCGAAGAGAAGGTGTTGAGCGGGTACAACAGACTGATTGCCAGTGGTGAAACGGTCGGGTTTAGTCCGATGAATTTGCATAATTTCAGGTTTGCGCTCTATGGCTTTGCCGATTGCGCCTGGCTGGGCTATAACCGGAATATATTTAAAAATGACTGTTTTTCTTCTATTGGTGTTGGGATGCGTATAAAAAATGAGCGACTTATATTTCAGACTATTCAAATTCGCATTGGACTTGCGTTGAGTAAAAACACGACCTCGTCTGTCAACTGGATTGATTTGTCGGAAGAATCCAGAATGAAAAGTGAACGTTTGATTCCCGATGCACCGGGGGTTGCAGCTTACAAATAGCTGGTTCTGAATGAAAGATGTTTGTCCCGCTTTCACATTATTACTATCTTTGTGGTAAGTTTAGTTGTAAGACTTACAAAACCACACCATGAATCCTTTAGTCAAAAGCCACTCAATAGACCTTATTTTTCCCTGTTACAATCCGCATCAATATTGGGCAGACGAGTTACTGACTCAGTTTCGGAATCTGGAAGGACTGTTTCCGACGATACAGTTTAACGCCATTGTAGTAAATGATGGCAGCACCGTGGGGTTTTCGGAAGAGGAAACGGTGGTATTGACAGACAACATCCGGAATATCCGGATAATCAACTACAACCAAAACCGCGGCAAAGGATTTGCTGTGCGAACAGGAGTGAAAGCCTCTTCAGCTCCGTTAATTTTATATACAGATTGTGATTTTCCTTACGACTTAGAGTCAATCAGCAAGGTTGTCAATGAATTAATAACCGGGGCTGATATCGTAGTAGCCACCCGCGATAAACATTACTACCAGCAACTTTCATTCATTCGGAAATGCTATTCTATTTTTTCGAAAAGTCTGAATAAAGTGATTCTCCGGATGGATTTTCCGGACACGCAGGGGGGATTGAAAGGATTTAACCGGAAAGGGAAAGAGATTTTTTTGCAAACCAGAATAGATCAGTTTCTGTTCGATACAGAGTTTATATATAAGGCCTCCCGGTCAGGAGGCCTTAAGATTGTATCGGTAGAGGCAAAAGCGCGGGAAGAGATATTTCTCTCTTTGCTGAGTGCCGGTTCTTTAATCAGAGAATTGAAGAACTTTATCAAAATTGCTCTTCATCAATAACGCTTACTACTCGAGGTAGGTATATCCGTAAAGACCAGATCTGTAGTTGGATAAAAACTCGCGACCCTCTTCTACGGTGATGGTCCCGTTTTTCACAGAGGTAGTCACCCATGTCTCCACGGTGCGCACCATGCGTTTCGGATTGTATTGCACATAGTCGAGAACCTCGGCAATTGTTTCGCCATCAATCACCTTTTCAATCTCATATTCACCCGGATAAACCTTTACGTGAACAGCGTTTGTATCGCCAAAAAGATTGTGCAGGTCACCCAGAATCTCCTGATAAGCACCCACCAGAAAAACCCCGATGTAGTACTTCTCCTTGCTTTTGAGCGGATGAACAGGCAGGTGATACGAGAAATTGCGCATCGAGATAAAGTTATCTATCTTTCCATCAGAGTCGCAGGTAATATCCTGCAATGTGGCAGACACCTCCGGTTTTTCGTCCAGACGGGTCAATGGCATGATGGGGAAAATCTGATCAATAGCCCACGAATCGGGTAGCGATTGAAACAGCGAGAAGTTGCAGAAATATTTGTCGGGCAACATCTTGGCAATAACCTTCAGCTCATCGGGGGCATGTTTCAGCTGCGAAGCGCTGTTGTACACTTGTCGGGCAATAGACCAAAACAGACGTTCGACCTGAGCTCTTGTCTTCAAATCGAGAAGTCCGAGGCTGAAACGCTCCAGTGACTCTTCCCGAATTTGCAGGGCATCGTGCCAGGTTTCGATCAGGCGGGGCTGATTGATATTTTCCCACAACTTGTAGAGTTCGACTACCAGCTCGTGGTCCGAATCTTTCGATACCTCATCGTCGTCGTTCCAATCGGGCAACGTGGTTGTTTCGAGTACTTCAAACACCAATACCGAGTGATGCGCGGTGAGTGAACGACCCGACTCTGTGATAATATTGGGCTGAGGAATGTTGTTTTTTACACAGGCATCTACCAATGTTGATACCGAATCGTTGACATACTCCTGAATGGAATAGTTCATGCTGTATCCGCTGCTCGAGGAGCGAGTACC
>CAZHNZ010000134.1:0-10423 GCA_964534355.1 uncultured Parabacteroides sp. | reverse complement strand
TCAGATGAATTGCATGGATTGTTGAATCTATTGATAAAAAGGGGGAAATATAATCGTGAAGAGGGCGATTTGTTGGGCCTGTTGATGCATGTTCCTGATAATGAAAATAGTGTGCTTGCCGACGATTTCTGGACGCGTACCGGAGAAATTGATTTTGCCAAATACTATTTTCAGCGTAACGGTATGAATCCTCAAACCGGATTGATGTGTGGTGTGCAGGGAGCTACCTATTCGGGAAATCATGCCAATGGAATGAGTGCTGAGTTTTATGGTTTGGGGCGTGTAATGGGCGTTGATCCGGGTATCGGGAAAAATCAGCAGGACTCGTTACATATTCAGTTTTATACACAATGGGCTGCTCACAACACGGTGGTGGCTGCCGGTAGTTCGAGCCCCGAACGGATATATAAAGGCGGGGGTACGGCCAAATCTATCGGGCAGATTGAACTCGTTTCGATGGAGCCTCTGCCCAATGCCGAAGCCGTTTCCAATAATCAATCATTTACGTACACCCGTTATTTGGAGCCATTTACCAAAACAAAAGAAGAACGGGTTATTTCGTTGATACGAACGTCCTCAACTTCCGGTTTTTTTGTCGATATTTTTAGAGCTGATAATGATTTGTGGAACGATTATTTGTATCACAATATTGGTACAAGACAAGCCATATACACAAAAGATCGTCAGCTTGTATTGATGCATAAAGATACAATTCCATTGGTCGAACCTGATTTTCCCGGTTTGCGGTTTATCAAAGATATACAGACGACCGGTGAAACAGAAGAGGGGTTGATTTCGTTGTTTGTCCTGGATAAAGAGAAGACAAACAGTTCGTACATGCAGGTATTGATGCCGGGTGTAAAGGGGCGTAGTTATTACACCGGTATGTCGCCAAAGTCGGAGTTGTCTGCTGCACCCTACGACTCATTATCTCTGCCTACGCTGATGGTGCACAATCCCGGTGAGGCATTTAATAAGCCTTTTGTGTGTATATTAGAACCTTTTCAGGGAAAAGACAAATACAATGTGCTGTCTGTCGATTGGCTTAACCGCAATTTTAAAGGAAAACAGACTGCTCTGAATATTACCTGTAAGGATAATATCAATTATTGGGTTTTGTCTTCTGCCGATTCCAAACGTAGAGGGTATATCCCCGGTGGATCATTTTCGGGTACTTTTGCAACTGTGGGCTGGCAAATGGATTCGTTGATTTCTGTGTATATAGGTAAAGGACAGGAATTACAGTGTAAGGGATTTGTTATCAGGGGTGAATCTGCTGAAATGTCGGCTGATGTGTTATTTAAAGATAAGTCTCTGGAGATTTCTTGCAATGAGCCTGTTCGGATTAGTTGGGATAAGTTTGCATCCAAAAAATTGTATTATCTGGAAAGCGGAAGTGAAGAAAAGAAATCTCTGGAGCAGCGAAGAGGTTATTTTGAGCTACCTGCTTTGCAGCATGTACGTGTTTATATAGACGAGTAATCTATTAAATATAATTTATATGGTTAAGAGAATAGTAGTTTTTTGTTTTTTCTTTTCAATTTTATTTATGCAAAATAGTGAGGCTAAACAGCAGCGTTGGATTACCGATTCAACTGTAAAAGAGACGATACTCAAAATCAAGACATTGCACCCGACGGAAAGACTGCTGAGAATAGAGCGGGGTGTGGGTAAATGTGCTTTGTTGTGGATCGAACAAGATGGTTCAGAAAGGGATTTCGAATTGTTTTGTCAGAATAATTTCAAATCATCCCCACAAGATATTGAGGTGATTTTTACATCTTTTTCCCGGAATCTCGAAATATTAAATGGCCATTTTAATTTGATGTCACTTCGGTTGAGAGAGCCATTGGATCTGGACCGGGGAGATTACAGTGAGATGGACGAACTGTTTGGGGGATATAACCCCGGTGCACATTGGGTGGATGATTTTTTCTCAAATAAGATAGCCTTCGTTATTGCGCTCAACTTTCCTTGTTATTCATTGCAGGAGAAAAATAGTTTGGGTGCAAACTGGACTCGAAAAGAGTGGGCTTATTCGCGTTTGGGCGATTTATTCAAAGCAAGAATTCCTTCACAGCTACTTTTGGATTATACCTCTTCTCTGAACAAAGCCGAAATGTACATTGCTTCGTACAATATTATGGCCGGAATGTTGAGGGATAAATCCGGAAATTCACTCTTTCCGCGCGAGGCTAAATTTTTATCACACTGGAACCTGAGAGATGAAATAAAGGCAAATTATTCCAATGGTAAAGAGGGCTTAGCCCGCCAAAGAATTATTTCTCAGGTGATGCAACGTATTGTAGATCAGTCTATACCTGAGTGTGTTATCAATCGGGCAGATTACACCTGGAATCCATACACCAATGAGGTTTCATTAAACGGTAAAAAGGTTGATTACAAGGCGGAAGGCGATACCCGTTATTCAAAAATGCTAAGCCTTTTTCATGAATTGAAAAGACAGGATGACTGTTATGATTCTTCTTTGAACTCGGCATTGAAAAGAAATTTCGAAAGTGAAATGGAGATGCCTCTGGAAGAGGTAGAGGCTCTGTTTGTCAGTTATCTAACGTCCCCACAAGTGAGGAAAGTTAGTGCTGAAATAGAAAAAAAGTTGAACCGAAAACTCGAACCATTTGATATCTGGTACGATGGTTTTAAGCAAAGGAGTACTCTGAATCAGGCAAATCTGACGGCTATGACTGCCCAAAAATACCCTGATGCAAAAGCATTGCAACTGGATTTGCCAAATATCCTTCAAAAAATCGGTTTTTCGGCATCCAAAGCCAATTATCTGAGTGAAAAGATTTCCGTAGATCCGGCAAGAGGTTCGGGGCATGCTGCGGGTGCACAAATGCGTGGCGATAAAGCCCATTTGCGAACGCGCATCGCTGCATCGGGAATGGATTACAAAGGGTACAACATTGCAATACATGAATTTGGGCACAATGTAGAACAGACTCTCTCGTTGTACGATGTAGATTATTATTTGCTCAATGGTGTTCCAAACACTGCATTTACAGAGGCTTTGGCATTTATGTTTCAAAGCCGGGATCTTCATTTGTTGGGGATAAATAACCAATCCAAAGATTTAAATAAATTAGATGTGTTGGATAATTTCTGGTCGTTGTACGAAATAATTGGTGTTTCTCTGGTCGATATACGTGTTTGGAAATGGCTTTATGCGCATCCCGATGCAACATCCACAGAGCTAAAAGCGGCAGTTATGGATATATCACGAGACGTTTGGAATTGTTATTATGCCCCCGTTTTCGGAAAAAAAGATGAGCTTTTGCTCGGAATATATAGCCATATGATTTCATATCCCCTCTATCTTTCTGCTTACTCTTTCGGTCATCTTATTCAGTTTCAGCTGGAGGGACAAGTTGCCGGTAAGAATTTCGGAGAAGAGGTGGATCGGATTTTTACCATTGGCAGAGTGACACCCGATAGCTGGATGATGAAGGCAACGGGGAAGAAACTGACCGTTGAGCCTGTTTTGAAAGCGGCCGATGATATGCTTAAACAAAAATAATTATGCAAAAAGAACTGTTACTACGTGTTTTGCCCCGCGATGCAGCCTCAGAACAATCGCTTATTCGTATTGCTTCCAAAGAGCTTGCCCTGAGTGCGTCAAAAATTACGGCTGTACGGATTCAAAAACGATCCATTGATGCAAGACAAAAAACGGTTTATCTCAATCTGAAGCTGTTGGTTTTTATAGACGAACAACCCGAAGAGAATTTGGTGAAATACAATAAATATACAGATGTTTCGGGGGCTAATACGGTGATTGTGGTTGGTGCCGGTCCTGCCGGTCTTTTTGCGGCATTGCGGCTGATTGAGCTAGGATTGCGTCCTATTGTTGTTGAGCGTGGAAAAAATGTGACGGACCGAAAGAGGGATATTGCTCGCATCAGCAGAGAGCATTTGGTTAATCCGGAGTCGAACTACTCGTTTGGCGAAGGCGGTGCCGGCGCTTTTTCGGATGGAAAATTATATACAAGAAGCAAGAAAAGAGGAAATATAGATCGGATTCTTCATGTTTTATGTCAGTTCGGGGCTAATCCAACCATTTTAATTGATGCTCATCCACACATCGGTACCGATAAATTGCCCGGTGTGATTGCCAATATTCGAAATCAGATAATTGCTTGTGGCGGTGAGGTTCATTTTGAAACCCGAATGGAAAAACTGCTGATTTCCGGTAAGAGCGTACAGGGTATTGAAACGCAAAATGGGAAAAGTTTCAGCGGGCCGGTGCTATTGGCAACTGGCCATTCTGCCCGGGATGTTTATTATCTACTCAAAAACAATGAAATAGAGCTCGAATCAAAGGGGTTGGCTATTGGTGTGCGTCTCGAGCATCCGCAGCATCTCATAGATCAGATACAATACCACAATGTAGAGGGTAGGGGAGCCTATTTGCCTGCTGCCGAATATAGTTTGGTTACTCAGTCCAAAGGACGCGGGGTTTATAGTTTTTGCATGTGTCCGGGTGGTATTGTAGTGCCTGCTGCTAGTGGCCCCGGGCAAGTGGTTGTGAACGGGATGTCGTCATCCGGTAGAGGCTCTAAATGGGCCAATTCGGGTATGGTCGTCGAAGTTCAACCCGAAGATTTACCACAGTATTCATCGTGGAAAGAGCTGGCATTACTTAAATTTCAGGAGCAATTAGAACTGGATTGTTTTAATCGGGGCGGTGGTACACAGTGCGCACCGGCTCAGCGAATGGATGATTTTGTGAATGGAAGATTATCGAAAGATTTGCCCGATAGTTCGTATGTGCCCGGGCTTGTTAGTTCCCGTCTGACGGACTGGATGCCGCGTTTTATTACCGATAGATTGCAGGAGGGGTTTCAGCAATTTGGGCGAACCAACCGCGGTTTTTTGACAAATGAGGCTGTTCTGATAGGTGTAGAGACACGTACTTCGGCACCGGTCAGGATTCCCCGAAACAAAGAAACCTTGCAACATGTGTCGCTCGAAGGGTTATTTCCTTGTGGCGAAGGTGCCGGATATGCCGGCGGAATAGTTTCTGCGGCTATTGATGGCGAGAGATGCGCCGAAGCAATACACGCTCTTTATGCCTCTAAAAACCCATAAAAAGAAGTTTCAAGGGCTAAAATACCAAAATAATTACACATTTAACACTTGATTGTGCAAAAAAGATTGTATTTTTGCACGATTTATTACCCAATGTGCAATTCATAACAAAAAATGTCTATTTCCCGCACGAGAGAATTATTGGTTGATGTAGCTCGTCAGCTTTTTGCCCGTATAGGGGTGGAAAACACGACGATGAACGATATTGCTGTCGCTTCGAAGAAGGGGCGCAGAACACTCTACACCTATTTTAAAAGTAAGAATGAGGTCTATCTGGCTGTTGTTGAGTCTGAACTGCAACAATTAATTAAAACGCTGGAGGATGTTGCCAATAAAAATCTTACACCTGACGAAAAACTTACCCGTTTTATTTTTACCCGATTGGAAGCCGTTAAAGAGACAGTGTACCGCAACGGAACACTTCGCGCCGACTTTTTCAGAGATATCTGGCGTGTAGAGATGGTGCGCAAACAGTTTGACCAAAAGGAGATTGCTCTTATTCGACGGATTCTTCAAGATGGAATTGATCAGGACGTTTTTGATATTCAGGATGTTGAGTCTATGGTGCTTGTTTTACACTATTCACTCAAAGGATTGGATGTTCCCTATATTCGGGGGGTTTTTAATGAATTGGGGGTAGAACGCACTCACCTGCGCGAAGAGATTGTAAATCTGTTATTCAAAGGACTAAGAAAATAATAAAAAAATATAAGGATATGTTTATCAATGCAATGGGATATTATGTCCCTTCAGAAAGAGTTCCCAACAGCTATTTTTTAAATGTAAATGGTCTTACTGATGAATGGATTTTGCAACGTACAGGTATTTCTACCCGTTCGAAAGCTTCGCAAAACGAAAATACACAGACGATGGGTATTGAAGCTGTCAAAAATGCCTTGTCTTCACTTCCTTACGATGTAAAAGATGTTGACTTAATTATTGGTGCTACATATACGCCTTATGATACGGTGGCTACTTTGGCTCACCGGGTTCAAAAAGAGTTTGGGATTGATAATGCAAAGGCATTTTTTCTCTCTTCCGCTTGTTCTTCTCTGGTGAATGCTGTTGAGGTTGCCGAATGTTTTTTTGCAGCCGGAAAAGCCACCAAAGCGCTGATTGTTTCATCAGAACACAATACATCATACAGCAACGAGGCTGACCCTCAATCCGGTCATTTGTGGGGCGATGGCGCTGTTGCTTTGTTTATTTCCAAAGAGAGTTGTGCTGAAAATGAGCCCAAAGTGTTGGAGGTTTTCACACGGGCTCTGGGCACTGTGGGCAAAAGCACGGATGGTGTGTATCTTCGTCCGCGTACCGAAGGACTGGTTATGCCCGATGGTCGTGATGTATTTATCAATGCGACCAAGTATATGTGCGAGGCATTGAATGTAATGACACAAAATCAGGGAAAAACGATTTCGGATCTCGATTATGTGGTGACACATCAGGCAAACAAAAGAATTGTTGCTAATGTGGCCAACCAACTGGATCTGGCAGATGATAAGTTTTTGAATAATATTGAAAAATACGGTAATACCGGTTCGCCGAGTTCAATGATTGTGGTTGCCGAGAATCAAAGTTGCTTTAAAGTTGGCGATTTGGTGGGAATCACAGTATTTGGCGGGGGCTATTCTAGTGGCGGTTTGCTCATTCAGTTTTAATTGTGTGTTTTTTCAGAAGGATTATATTTGTTATTTCTAAATAAAAAATTGATTATCATGAAATTATTAGAAGGAAAAGTAGCTATCGTAACAGGTGCTGCACGTGGTATCGGTAAAGCTATTGCAATTAAGTTTGCACAAGAGGGTTGTAATATTGCATTTACAGACTTGAATATTGATGAAAATGCAAAAGCGACAGAAGCGGAAATTGAAGCTTTGGGCGTTAAAGTAAAAGGTTATGCCTCGAATGCGGCTAATTTTGAGGATACTCACAATGTTGTAGCCGAAATTCAGAAAGATTTTGGCCGCATAGATATTTTGGTAAATAATGCCGGTATCACACGCGATGGTTTGATGATGCGTATGACTGAGCAGCAGTGGGATATGGTTATTAATGTTAACCTCAAATCTGCGTTCAACTTTGTTCATGCCTGTACGCCTATAATGATGCGTCAAAAATCGGGTAGTATTATCAATATGAGCTCTGTGGTAGGTGTGTCTGGTAATGCTGGTCAGGCCAATTATTCAGCATCGAAAGCCGGTATGATCGGTTTGGCTCAATCTATGGCGAAAGAGTTGGGTTCGCGTGGTATTCGTGCCAATGCAATTGCCCCCGGTTTTATTATTACAGAAATGACTCATCAGTTGCCCGAGGATGTTCGTAAAGCATGGGCCGATGGTATTCCATTGAAGCGTGGTGGTACACCCGAAGATGTGGCTAACGTTTGTGTGTTCCTGGCATCTGATCTCTCTTCATATGTGACCGGACAAACTATCCACGTGTGTGGTGGTATGAATATGTAATATCTTTTTATAAATATTGAAAGAGTTAAAGAGCTGAATTTATGATTCTCTCTTTGACTCTTTTCTTTTTACAACTTATTTCTATGCAAGTTATCTACGAAGACAACCACGTGATTGTTGTTAATAAATCGACTTCTGAAATTGTTCAGGGAGACAAAACCGGCGACAAACCGTTGTCTGAGATTCTGAAAGATTGGATTAAACAGAAGTACGACAAGCCGGGAAATGTCTTTGTGGGAGTTGTGCACAGGCTCGACAGGCCGGTGAGCGGACTTGTGCTTTTTGCCAAAACGAGTAAAGCTCTTACCCGTCTGAATGAGATGTTTAAAGTTCATGAAGTAAAAAAGACCTATTGGGCGATAGTTAAGAACCGGCCGAAAGTAGTGGAAGCCGAAATAACTCATTTTTTGCTTCGTAACGAAAAACAGAACCGTACTGTTGCATACGAAACGGAGCGAAAGGATACCAAAAAAGCAACATTATCATACCGCATAATTGCACAATCAGACAATTATACGTTGTTGGAAATTGACTTAAAGACCGGACGGCATCATCAGATACGATGTCAGTTGTCCAAAATAGGATCGCCGATAAAAGGGGATCTTAAATACGGATTCGATCGTTCGAATCCGGATGGAGGCATCAGTCTGCATGCGCGCAGACTCAGCTTTGTACATCCGGTTTCGAAAGAGTTGATCGAACTAACAGCACCGGTTCCTGATGATAAACTTTGGAAAGCAATGGAGTTACTGGCGACTGGCTCTGTAATATAATGTAGAGCAGTTCTCTTTTCTAAAAATCTTTTCGGCCGTTTCTCTTATTTTCTCAGGTGTAACAGCTCTGTATCTGATTACCTCAGTGTTAATATCTTCGGCATTCCCAACGAGTTCGTGGTACGCAATATTTGATGCCTTATTCAGGTAGCTGATATTCGAAAATAGGTCGTTGGATTCAAATTTGTTTTTTACTTTTTCCAACTCGTACTCTTTAATCTTCTCAGTTTTCAGTTTTTCAAGTTCTGTTGTCAGTATTTCATCCGCTTCTTCGAGCGTGATGTCGGGATTGGATTTTCCGGTTACAAAAAATAGTCCCGGTTCAATATCGCCACCGATGTATGCATTTACTTCGGTAAACAACTTTCTGTCCATTACGAGTTCCTGAAACAATCTGGCAGACCTACCGTTGGAAAGTATATCCGAAAGTAAATCGGACGCATGATAATCGGGAGAAGTCCGTTCGGGCGAATGATATGCTTTAACAATGCAATCCTGCGGAACATTTCGGGTCACATCAAGATATCTTGCAGCTTTCTGTTCAGGTTCCTGGGGTAAATCTCTTTTGGCAATATCTCTTCTTTCAATCGGCCCAAACCATTTTTCGGACAAACGAAGAGCCTCTTCCCATCCAATATTTCCTGTGATAGATAGAATCGCATTGTTGGGGGCATATTGCTTGTAGAAGAACTCTTTCACATCTTCCAATGTCGCTTTTTCTATGTGAGAAATCTCTTTGCCAATAGTGGACCACCGGTAGGGGTGAACCTGATAGGCCAACGGACGAATCAGCATTTGTATATCGCCGTATGGCTGATTCAGATTTCGCTGCTTAAACTCTTCAATAACCACACTTTTTTGAGTGTCCAAACTTTTTTGCGAAAAATCAAGTGCAAGCATTCTGTCCGATTCCAACCAAAATGCAGTTTCTACATTCTGTTTTGGAATCTGACAATAATAATTGGTGCAGTCGTTGCTTGTCCAGGCATTGTTTTCGCCACCTGCCTCTTGCAAAGGTGTGTCAAAGTCCGGTATATGGATGCTTCCACCAAACATCAGGTGCTCAAACAGATGGGCAAATCCTGTTTTTTCAGGGTCTTCATCCTTCGAGCCTACATTGTATAGTACATTTAACGCGACCATTTGCGTGGTGCTATCTTTGTGGTGAAGCACACGAAGCCCGTTTTTTAGGGTTTGTCTGTTTATTTCAATCACTTGTTGACTATTTTCATTTTCATTTTTACATCCTCTACGGGTCTGTCACCGGAGGCGGTTTTTACCTGTTGAATCTTATCTATGATTTCAAGACCCTCTATTACCTGACCAAATACGGTGTATTCGTTGTCAAGAAATGGTGTCCCACCCACAGTTGTATAGGCTTTGCGTTGCTCTTCGGTGAATTTAAATGAGGGGGTGTTTTTGACCTCTTCTGCCGATAGTTTAATCAACTCTTCCTGCAATTGATTCAATCCTTCCTGATTGCGGCTTTTTCTGAATTCCATAATCTGATCGCGACGCTCTGCCGCCATTCTGTCAAATATCTTTTTTTGTCTGCCCTGATTGGCCTGCATTTCCATGGTGTCGAGTTGACCATTGCTAACCTTGTTTCCCCAAACTATGTAGAATTGAGAACCACTCGATTTTTTCTCAGGGTTTACCTGATCGCCCTGACGGGCAGCAGACAAAACGCCTCGTTTGTGGAAATAGCGTGGATAGACAAATTCAGCAGGGATGGTATAACCGGGGCCACCTGAGCCCAAAGATTTTCCGGCCGGTGCATTCTTCGAATCCGGATCACCGCCCTGAATCATGAAGTCTTTGATAACCCGATGAAACAATAGGTCGTTGAAGAATTCCTCTTTTACTAATTTCAGGAAGTTATCTCTGTGTTGTGGCGTTTCGTCGAAAAGTTCAATTTTGATATTTCCCATTGATGTTTCAATCAATACAAGGTTCTTTTTGCTCTTTTCTGTTTCTGCAAAGGTATTTGTTGTCATAAACAATATAAGGATTAGTTTGAAAATTTGTTTCATAGGTTTAATAATCGTGTATTGGTAGAGTTATTAGCTGCACAAA
>CAZHNZ010000133.1:0-10861 GCA_964534355.1 uncultured Parabacteroides sp. | reverse complement strand
TGTGTTTATTTCACCACAGATTATATTAACCTGATACTACAATTCATTAACGCTCACGCTATTCGACAATATTCGTACTTATGATACAGACTATATTCGGTCATATCATTCTATGAAACCTTGCGAAATCTTTTCTTCAATTATTTCGACACAGTCTATTCCTAAAAAATAATAAAAACAGAGGTTGTTTCTGTTTTTTTATTACTTTTGCGCAATCGGTTGCACAACTACAATAAGTAATACCAAAACCAAACAATATAAAAAGCATAATAGGATGAAAACGAACTATGAAATTCGCTACGCAGCACACCCTGAGGATGCAAAGCAGTATGACACAGCACGACTAAGAAAAGAACATTTGATTGAAAAAATATTTTCTATCAATGAAGTAAATATGGTTTATAGCCTCTACGACCGAATGGTAGTGGGTGGTGCCATGCCTTGCGGCGAAGTGTTGCCCCTCGAATCGATTGATCCGCTGAAAGCACCTTGTTTTCTGCATCGTCGCGAGCTGGGTATCTTCAATGTAGGTGGCAAAGGAATAGTAAAAGTGGGCGAAGTGTCCTTCGAACTTGGCTACAAAGAAGCACTCTATCTGGGTGCAGGCGACAGAGAAGTTACCTTCGAAAGCGCAGATGCGGCTACACCGGCCAAATTCTACTTCAACTCAACACCTGCACACAAAACATTCCCCGATAAAAAAGTTACCAAAGCAGATGCACTGGTCATGGAGCTGGGAGAACTGGCAACTTCGAACCACAGAAACATCAACAAAATGCTGGTGCGTGAAGTGCTCGAAACCTGTCAACTACAAATGGGAATGACAGAACTGCAAACAGGCAGTGTCTGGAATACCATGCCTGCACATACACACAGTCGCCGTATGGAGGCCTACTTCTACTTCGAAGTTCCGGAGGCACATGCGGTTTGTCACTTTATGGGTGAACCAACAGAAACCCGTCATATATGGATGAAAGGCGATCAGGCTGTAATATCGCCCGAATGGTCTATTCACTCAGCTGCCGCCACACACAACTATACCTTTATATGGGGTATGGGAGGCGAAAACCTCGACTACGGCGATCAGGATTTTTACAAACATACCGAATTGAGATAACAATTAATAAATGAATAATATGTTACAGGAATTTTTCTCATTGCAGGGCAAAATCGCCCTGATTACAGGTGCTACACACGGCATCGGTATGGCGTTGGCCGAAGCATTAGCCGGTGCCGGTGCAACCATTGTATTCAACGACCTCAATCAGGATCGCATCGACAGCGCCATAAAGGAGTATCAGTCGAAAGGCATTGATGCAAAAGGCTATCTGTTTGATGTGACAGACGAAGCGGCAGTCTATGCAGCTATTGCCAAAATCACGGAAGAGGTTGGCGTTATTGATATTCTGATAAACAATGCGGGCATTATCAAACGAATACCTGCCGTAGAGATGAGTGCAGCCGATTTCCGTCAGGTAATCGATATCGACCTGAATGGTCCGTTTATCATGTCGAAAGCCGTGGCTCCGGGCATGATAGCCAAAGGCAGCGGAAAAATCATCAATATCTGCTCGATGATGAGCGAGCTGGGTCGCGAAACAGTATCGGCTTATGCAGCAGCAAAAGGCGGATTGAAGATGCTGACCAAAAACCTCGCCTGCGAGTGGGCTCAACACAATATTCAGGTAAATGGTATCGGACCGGGTTATATCGCCACATCTCAAACAGCACCGCTGCGCGAGCCGGGTCATCCGTTCAACACATTTATTGTGGGACGCACACCGGCAGAACGCTGGGGAACACCGGAAGATTTGCAGGGACCTGCCATATTCCTGTCATCAAGAGCTTCTGATTTTGTAAACGGTCACGTATTGTATGTTGATGGTGGTATATTGGCATACATTGGCAAATTGCCAAGCTAATTAGTTATCTGTCAGAGATAATTTTCAGAAATAAAAGACGCAAAGAGTTACTTCATTCGAAATGATACTTTGCGTCTTTCTGTTTTCTGGTTATAGATAATTGTTTAATACAATGTCTCATCTCTGTACTTACTAAAAAACTGACATTGTGCTTCTTCATTCAATTGTGAATTGTGAATTGTGCATTATGAATTACAAATGACTTAATTTCCTAATCATGAAAAAAACCGCTTTACTTTTTTCTTTTGCATACCTGGCATTTACCAATGTATTTGCATTCCGTATAACGGTTCAGAATAACTCTCAAATTCCCCGAAAAAACGAATCCATTGAAATAAGCTGGGCAACGGTACAGCAAAAACTAAAACTAAAAACAGGTGAGAGTATTGTTGTTACTGACGCTTCGGGACGTGAGATTCCGTCTCAGCAACTGTTTGAAGGTCAGAAAAGTTGTCAGAAATTGCTTTTTCAGGCTTCCGTCAATCCATTATCTTCTACCACATTCAATATCAACAAAGGCAAACCGCAGAGTTATACCGTCAAAACATTTGGACGACATGTGCCGGAGCGAAAAGATGATTACGCCTGGGAAAACGACCGCGTGGCATTTCGGATATATGGTCCGGCACTTATCAAAACCGACGGACCAAGCAACGGTATCGACGTCTGGTGCAAAAGGACAGAAGAGCTAATCATCGACCGACGATATCAGAAAGAGTTAACCGGCAAAGGATCGTACCACACCGATTGGGGAGATGGACTCGATTTTTACAAAGTTGGACGCACGCTGGGTGCCGGTGCAATGGCACCCTACCTGCTCGATTCGCTTTGGCTGGCTCAGAACTGGGTAACACAAGAGACGTTAGACAATGGCCCGATACGCACAACATTCAGGCTGACCTATGCACCGTTTTCTGTAAACGGACAGATGGTGTCTGAAACCCGCACAATTTCGCTCGACGCAGGTGCACAACTCAACCGGATAACAGAGGAATTCACTCAATGCCAATCGCCAATGAAAGTAGCTGCCGGCATTGTAATGCGAACCGGCAAAGATTCTTTGGTAACCGATGCCGCAAAAGGATACGCTATTTACATCGAACCTGCAAATGCGAAAGACGGGCAACTCTGCCTGGCCATTGTATCTGCCCAACCGTGGAAAAAAACCGAATGTAAACACGGCCATCTACTTGCCATTACAGAGTATAAACCGAACAGTAAACAGACCTATTACGCCGGAAACGGATGGAGCAAATGGGGATTCTCTACCCCGACAGAATGGGTTAATTACATTAAATCGTTCTCTGACCAAATACGTAAACCGCTAAAAGTAACCATCAAATAGACTATCTCGACTCGTGGTAGACAGGAATAAAACCCCTATTCTTGCCGGGAAATGTGTAAACTGCGCCCACTGAAACCGAGAAATAGCCATCGTAATCCAAATCTTTCCCCTGCTGAAAACTGACAGGTACCAACGTACACTGCAAATCGCCATACAAGGATACAGCAGGGGAAAGATTGTATTGCATCACACCGCCTGCCTTGAAAATCAAATGAATATTGGTCTTAAAATTGAGACAATTAAAAGTTTTGATACCCCCCGGCCCCAAATAGCTTATCAGGCTGATTCGCCGCTCTTTGTATCCTTTCAGAAAATTGACCCAGTCCAGCATCAAACTGAGATTCATATCGACATAATTGACCTGCTCCCGCAGCGGTGTTCTCCCATCAGTAGCACATCTCAGAGAACTTTCGCCCGCCACAGATGCCACACCTATTTGCCCTCGGGCAAGTATAGCCGGCGAAATTCTTTTCCCCATTGATAAGATAACCGTTGGCATTACCATCTCTTTGTAAACATTCTGATTAAAATAAATATCCTCGCCATAATAGACGCTGGTGCCAACACCTAACCCCGCAAACCAATTGTCTTCGCAGTGGCTGGTGTACAAAACTTTTGTGTTCTGCCCTTTGGATGAATGAATCAAAAAAATCAGGAGGCAAAGGACGGAAATTCGAATTGAAATTTTCCGCTTCATAATCGTCAGATTTAGGTTAATCGACATTGCAGCTGCACTTGGCAGCGTATAAGAATAAATAAGTAAGGGAATTAATTTGCCCGTAGAAGAATAGAATTGCGGAAGAATAGAACTGTCAAAGAAGAAGAAAACCATTTCTACCCCTAAAACATCAGGTAAAAAAAAATGTTCGCCACATTAACTCTATGACCTAAAAACCTAAGATATCAGAAACAATCCAACAACAAATAAGATACAGAATACCAACGAATTACGAGATGTCAATCCAAGGATCTTATTCAGTTCCCGTCCTTTTCCAATACTCACCATCTCACGCCAGGTCGAGAAATGAAGCACAAAATAGGGAATAGAGAACAATCCCAGTAGCGGTTTAGCCTGCAAACCAAAAAACAAACCCATCAATAAACAGGCCATTATTCCTGAGAAAAGATACAACATCGAACCAAACTTTTTTCCCAAAAGCACGACCGAGGTATATTTATTCGTCTTTTTATCTGTTTCCATATCTCTGTAATTATTGATTACCAGAATATTCACAGACAAAAGGCCCATCATCGCACCCAGAAGCCAGGCATACACCGTAAACATATTGACCTGAACATAGTAGGTAAACAAAACCGGCACAAATCCGAAAAAGATTAACACAAAAAGATCACCCATGCCATAGCGCGACAACGGATAAGGTCCGGTACTATACAAGCAGGCAAAAACGACGCATGCCAGCCCCACGGCTATCATTTCTACACCCCCATATCCGATCAAAACCAATCCAAACAAAGAAGCCACAAACAACATAGCGAATGTTGCCCGAAGCATCACCTTTGGCTTAACCCAGCCCGATGCCACTGCACGCGCAGGGCCCAACCGCTCTTCTGTGTCTATACCACCCTTGAAGTCGAAATAATCGTTGGCAAAATTAGCCGCTATCTGCGCCAGCAAGGCAAAAGCCAGACAGCAAAATGCGGCTATCCACTGCACATGCTTCTCAGACCAGGCCAGCGCTGTGGCTGTTATCACCGGCATTGAGGCCGCCACAAGAGTTTTTGGGCGGGCAGCATGAAACCATATTTTCATTCCCGAGGGTCGATATATTTCTGACATCGTATCTGTTATATTAAATAATTCTTTTCTTCCACTTCCCACTACGCAGGTATAAATAACTGAATATAAATATTATAATCCAGTACACATGCTCTGTTGTCCAACACAAAGCCACAGATGAGCCATTTACCCAAATCACCCACCACATATACAATACATACAAAACCAAACAAATAAGCTCTACATAAAGCGAAACCCGTGTATTGCCGGTTCCGCCCAATGCATGAAAAAAGACACTACCCAAAGCCGCCGGCAACATAGATGAAAGCAGCACCCACAAAGGCATAACACTATCGGCCACCAACCCCGTATCATCTGTATATAATCGTATTGAAAAATCAGCAAAATAACCCACAGTCAGTACCATGGGCAACAAAAATAACAAAACCAACCGGATAATTTGCCAAATCAGCGTCATCACTCGATCCTTCTCCCCCGCCCCTATCAAATTGCTAACCAGCGTACTCGCCGTAATGCTCAATGCAAGCACCGGCAAAAGCAGTAGCAAATAGAGGCTTCTCACCACATTCGAAACGGCCAAAGCCCTCTCACCCAAATGCTCGATGCCCATAAAAAAGATAAACCACGTAGAAATGGATAAGAACGACTGCAACATCGTATAAGCCGAAACGGACAAGATGTGCCGGATAACCCTCAACTCGATTTTTGTATTGAATGAGAGTGAATACATCTTTCTATCTACTTTCCAAAAAGTATATGTTGCAATAAACAACAACGCAACAGCCTCAGCAATTACCGACGCCAGAGCCGCACCGGCAATGCCCATCTGAGGAAATCCCCAATGGCCAAAAATGAGCAAATAATCGAGTATTATATTGACCCCGGCCATGATAAACGCGTTCACCATCAACACCCGTGTATGCGTTATTCCAATATAAAACGACCGGAAAAGTGAGTTCGGAAAAATGAAAAACAGACCCAGAATCCGAATATCCAGAAAAGCAATAGTAGCCTCATAAACGTCTGTTGAACTTATTGCTAATTTCAACAGAGGTGACGAGAACAAAAAGACCATGCCCACAATCATCAATGCCATAAACAGCAGAAACAACAATCCATGGTGAAAAATCTCACCAATTTTTGACTGATTACCTTCACCATTTCTTCGCCCGATCAAAATCTGAGTTCCGACACTAAACCCAAGACCAATCATAAAAAGCGACATGTAAAATACACCAGCCAGCGCAGATGCCCCCAGTTCAACCTCACCTACTCTTCCCAGAAATGCAGTATCCGTCACGTTTACAACATTTTGAGCCAGAAAACTCAGAAAAATAGGATAGGCTACACGTAATATTTCTTTATTCGAATACAAGAGATTGTTTTGTTTATATACAAAAAAGACTTTCCCGTTTTCACCTGAGAAAGCCTCTTATCTGATACTCTATTTTACGAGTTTATTGGTTTGTGTATCCGGAAAAATGATGGCCGGCTTAAACCGTTTAGCCTCTTCAAACTCCATTTGCGCATACGACACGATTATCACCACATCTCCCGGTTGAGCCCTTCGGGCAGCAGCTCCATTCAAACAAACGGTACCGGAACCCCGTTCACCCTTTATAATGTAAGTCTCTAAACGCTCACCATTGTTGTTATTCACCACCTGAACCTTTTCAAACTCTATCATATTTGCTGCATCCAGCAAATCTTCGTCTATCGTTATACTTCCGATATAGTTCAGATTGGCATCCGTAATGGTCGCTCTGTGAATCTTCGATTTTAATACCTCTATTATCATTGCTTCTTTACTTGATGTTCTCTAATTTATTCATTTTTTATTGACGATACAAGATGTTGTCAATCAACCGGACCTCTCCGCAAAAAACGGCCACACAACCAACAGGCTCTGCACTTTCACTCCACTCAGAAATCGGTTGCAACGTGCGCGAATCCACAATTTGAAAATACTCAACACTCAAATCAGGCACCTTATTCAACCGGTCAGACACATAATCAATCACGTCTCCTACCGATTTTTCGGCTACAAAGGTAGCACTTTTAAATAATGTCAGAGATATTTCTACCGCATTTTTTCGTTGTTCGGGACTCAAACGCCGGTTGCGACTACTCATGGCCAACCCATCCGGCTCTCTCACAATGGGGCACGGCACTATTTCTATATCGTATTTCAACATCGTAGTCATTGCCCGGATAATTGCCAGTTGTTGAAAATCTTTTTCACCAAAGTAAGCTTTGTGAGGTTTTACAGCATCGAACAATTTACTAACAATTTGCGCAACACCATTAAAATGACCCGGACGACAAGCCCCCTCCATCACTCCCGACAAAGAGCCAAAATCGAATTCTCGGGAATCAGGTTCAGGATACATTTCTGATTCCGACGGAAAAAAGAGCAAACTGCACCCCACGCTTTCCAGCATCTCCCTGTCAGCCTCGAAAGTTCGCGGATATTTCAATAAATCATTTTTATCATTAAATTGAGTTGGATTGACAAATACACTTGCCACCGATACGTGATTCTCACCTGTGCATCGTTTCACCAACTGCAAATGTCCATCGTGAAGAGCTCCCATCGTAGGAACAAATCCGATACGTTTTCCGGCCTCTTTATGCTTCGAAATCTCACTTTGCAGCTCAGATACTGTCGTTATTATTTTCATCTGATTCGTTATTAGTTTCTGATCTATACAGATCACTACTACTCTTTGTTTACGCTATAAACAATCTCCGAAGCCTACTATCAGAAAGGCCACACAGATACGTTATGCAGTTTGAGTGTGCAAAATAAATAATAATAATTCAAATACATCCCGTAATTCACAAAAAAAAGCATCCTGTAAACAATACATTCAAAAGATATGCGTTACTTTCTTATATTTGTTAACTAAATTCAGACATTCGGGAGTTCAAAGTGGCCAAATCACCAATTTTTTTACTATCTTTGCACTCCTAAAATCGTCTAGATTTATATAATATAATGAAAGCTACAAAAGTATTATTCATTTCGCAAGAACTTATGCCCTATTTACCGGAATCAGAAATTTCAGTAATAGGCAGACAACTACCTCAGGGGATTCAAGATAAAGGAAGAGAAATCAGAACTTTTATGCCCAAATTCGGGTGTATCAACGAACGAAGAAATCAACTTCATGAAGTTATCCGGTTATCGGGTATGAATATGATAATTGACGACACCGATCACCCACTGATTATCAAGGTTGCATCTATCCAATCGGCCAGGATGCAGATCTACTTTATTGACAATGAGGATTATTTTCAGCGAAAAAATATGACTCAGGATGATAACGGTGTTGATTATCCGGACAACGATGAGCGATGCATATTCTTCGCCCGTGGTGTACTGGAGACTGTAAAAAAACTCCGTTGGACTCCCGATATTATTCACTGCCACGGTTGGTTTACTGCTTTGGCGCCAATTTACATCAAAAAAGTCTATTCAGAAGATCCATTTTTCAGAAATTCGAAAGTGGTGATGTCTGTTTACAACAACGAATTTACGTCAAAATTCCGGGCCAATTTCAGCGAAATGCTGAGACTCGATGGAATCGAAGACAGTGATATTTCTGATATCGCCGGAAAAGAGATTAGCTTTGCTGAATATAATAAGTTTGCCATGAAATTTGCAGACGGCGTAATTCAGGGCAGCGAAACTATCAACGAAGAGGTTAAAACACACGCTCAAACCTGTGGGTTACCTTTCCTCGACTTCAAAAATCCGGAAGAATATATTGATGCTTACAACGAATTTTACGATGTTGTATGGGAGAATGCAAATAAATAAAAATGCCGCTCTTCAACAACATCTGATACAACAGGTTTTTATAAAAAATCAGCCTTTACTATGAGATTAAAAAACATTTTCATTGCTATTATTTCCGTGGTTGCAACTTCCTGCTCCGATGATTTAGGCGTTATCGGAACATCTATCCAACCGGTTTCTGATCAAATTTTTATTGCTGAAGACTCCTTCAACATAGAAAGTTCAACCTTCAAAACAGACTCAATTTATGCCAAAACGACTACTGCCTTATTGGGTAGTTTCAACGATGGTATATACGGCAATCTTGAAAGTGACTTTTTGGCTCAATTCTATTGCACCGAAAATTTTTATTTTTCTAAAACACTAATAAACGATAAGCTGGATTCAATAATTATCCGTTTTTACTACGGATCTTATATTGGAGACTCACTGGCACCCATGCAATTATCAGTTTATCAACTTAATAAAGAGCTGGGAAACGAGCTTTACTCTAACAGCAATACGGCCAAATATTGCGACAAATCTATTTTGTTGGGTAGAAAAGGCTACACACCTTACAACGCCGCCCTATCCGATTCACTCAGAAAGGTTTACAAATCAACAGGCTATTTTATCGATGTAAAAATGCCTCAAACATTTGTCGATAAGTTTTATAAACAATTCAAAGAAAACCCGACGACATTCTCTAACAATGAAAATTTTCAGAAATTCTTTCCCGGAATCTACGTTGCAAACAGTTATTCCTCCGGCTCAATTCTGGAAATATTCAAATCTGAAATGCGGTTTCACTACAAATACAGAAAAACGACTAACAACCATGACACTGTAGACATTAAGCGTATGGATGTCAATGAAGAGGTATATCAGGTAAACCGTTACAAAAATGACGAAGCAGGACTTGCAGCTCTATTAGCTCCTAATCCCGATAAGGCATATATTAAATCACCGGCAGGCGTTTTCACAAAACTTAAATTCCCGGTTGGGGCTATGGCCAAATCGCTGAAAACACTGGATGCAGACAAAAAACAACTGGCAGTATTGAATGGCGCAAAACTGGTGATCAACGCTTATCGCGCCGAAAATTCAAGATCAAGTATGCAACCACCAACTGCCGTCATGCTGGTACGAGAAAGTCAGTACGATTCCATTATGCGCAAACAAATCAAGTACGATGTGGATAAATTCCCCATCGCAGCATACAGCAGTTCTACCAACAGCTATACTTTTACCAATTTGGCAAAATTTTTCAGCAGCGAATTGAGTACTGCAACCAGTCCGGGTGCCACTACATCGGTTATCCTGATGCCAGTTTCTATTACATCTCAGGATGGCTACGGAAACACAACTGCAATATCGCACTATTTTCAGCCATCTGCTGTCACTTTAAAAACTACGTCGGACAAGCTAAAACTAAAAATAGTCTTCTCCAAATAAGCAATCTGACTGCAATAAAATGCCAGAGAAGTGACAAATGAGGTATGGCCAAAAAATCGAAGTTAAAAACAGTTTGGGATAAAATTCGGTTTAAGTACAAACTATCTGTGCTCAACGAAAAGACGCTGGAAGAAGCCTGGGCTTTCCGGCTTTCGTTGCTCTCGGCTTTATATGCTGGTTTTGCGCTTTTTATTTTTACGGTACTGATTGTTTCGGCACTTATTGTCTCCACCCCAATCAAGAATTATCTGCCGGGATACCTCGACATTAATGCACGGCAAGACATTGTAAAAAACTCCCTCAAACTCGATTCTCTGGAAACGCTGGTGAGCATTCAGGAGCAATACCTCAAAAATGTAAAAAGCGTAATCAAAGGTGATATCAAAGTTGATTCTATTTCCAAAATTGACAGTCTGACCCCCATTGATATTGAAAAACTGAAAGCTACAGATAATGAGCTGGAATACCGTAAAGAGTACGAAGAGGAAGAGGCCTATAAACTGTCTATACAACCATCTGCTATAAAAGAAGGACAAAGTCTTGTTTTTTCACGACCTGCTTCCGGGGTTATTCTTTCGTCATTCAGTGCAAACAAAAAA
>CAZHNZ010000132.1:0-10945 GCA_964534355.1 uncultured Parabacteroides sp. | reverse complement strand
ATTGGTTACAATTTGATGCAAAATAACAACATTTTATTGTAAAAGAAAAGCCTTTTCGCCGTTTTTTCTTACGATTTATAGTTAAAATGGATTTATTTTTTAGTGCCTGTTTTTTGTAAAAAAGAGATAAAATAAATGTGAAATTTGGTGCTTCGATGGTGTGTGGAAGCGGTGGATTTTCGGGTGGTTTGGATGGCTAATCGAAGTAAAATCGGGTGGTGTGCCGAGCGCAAGGGATAGTAGCGGTTAGCCCACAGCCGGCTGCCTGAGGTATGATTTCCCTCAGAAAGCTCAACCGGCGAGGACTATGAGCGGATAGCCCGGCCCCACAGGGGTGCGCCCTGATCAGAAGAAAAAGGGTTTATTTGTCGAATATTTTGCGGTAAATGTGGCAGTATGGCGTTCCGTTTTTGTGCGAATAGTAGTTTTGGTGGTACTCTTCGGCCGGCCAAAATGGGGCGTCGGGGCGCACCTGTGTGGCCACGTGGTAGCCCATTTGGGTGAGTTGGCGCATGAGAGACAGAATGGTCTCTTTTTGAGCGGGCGATTGTACAAAAACGGCAGACAGGTACTGACTGCCAATGTCGGGCCCCTGCCCGTCGGTTTGCGAAAAATTGTGCGTTTCGAAAAAGAGGCGGGCCAAAGTAGCAAAATTTGTTTTGCGGGTGTCGTAAATTACTTTTACGGTTTCGAGGTGTTCAGTTGTGCCGGTGCATACCTGTTTGTAGGTCGGGTTTTTGGTGTTTCCGCCCATGTATCCGACATCGGTAAGCAGCACTCCGGGTGCTTTCTCGAAGTGGTATTCTGTGCCCCAAAAGCAGCCGGATGCGAAGTAGGCCGTTTCGGTAGGGGCAAAGTCGAGTGAAATAGAATTAACACAATGCCGGGTATTTTTGGGTGTGAATCCCTCGCCGGTGAAAACATGTCCGAGATGACCACCGCAACTGCGGCAGGTGATTTCGGTGCGGTGTCCGTCGGCATCGGGAATGCGGGCAACGGCTCCTTTTATTTCGTCGTCGAAAGAGGGCCATCCGCAGTGCGACTGAAATTTTTGCGCCGAGGTGTAGAGCGGTGCACCGCACTGTTTGCAGAGGTAAATACCCTCCGCTTTGTGGTCGCAGTACTGCCCGATGAAGGGTTTTTCGGTGCCTTTGTGAAGAATGACGTATTCTTCTTCGGGTGTGAGTATTCGGAACTTTTCCATTTTTTTTGTGGCTTTTGGGGTGGATTGCAGACAGCCCGAAAAGAGCAAAGCGGGCATCAAAGCTAAAAATGCGAGGCAGAGGAACGCTTTTGATTTCATATTCGGGGTGTTTGTTTGAAATGATTCTGATTAGAATGTGTATGGAAAACAAAGCCTTTCGTTTATTTGTTCAAAAGGGCTGAGGGGAAGATGCAGGCGGCGAATTTTTTTTTACCTTTGGGGCCTGAACACGAAAGCAGATTATATTGAAAATTGATTGTAACTAACTTTTAAAATATTCAGAATTATGAAAATTACCATTATCGGCGGCGGCAACATGGGCGGCGCCATAGCACGGGGATTGATAAAGGGCACGCTGGTGAAGCCGGAAGAGATTACGATATCGGACCTGAATGAAGAGATTTTGAGTCAGTTGAAGGCGGTGGATGCGCGCCTTACTGTGACGACCAACAACGTGGAAGCGGTGAAGGAAGCCGAAATAATAATGGTGGCGGTGAAGCCGTGGCTGGTGGAAAGTGTGCTCGAGCAGGTGAAGTTTTCGGTAGATTATGAAAATCAGATGATTGTGTCGATTGCTGCCGGGGTGACTTTTGATCAGCTGACGGAATATCTGGCCAAAGAGGATTGTTACCCGCCAATATTGTACAGGGTGATACCGAATACGGCAATTTCGGTGCTGGAAAGTATGTCGATTATTGCATCGAGCAACTCGAACGAAGAGCAGGATGCGGTAGTAAAATCTATATTCGACGAAATGGGTAAGGCTATTTTTGTGGAAGAGCGAATGATGACTGCTGGAACTGCGCTGGCCTCTTGCGGGACGGCTTTTGCGCTGCGGTATGTGCGTGCAGCGATGGAAGGTGGCGTAGAGCTGGGATTCTATCCGGATGTGGCGCGGGATATAGTGGCGCAGACGGTGAAGGGCGCGGTAGAGTTGCTGCTGAGCAACGGCACTCACCCCGAAACTGAGATAGACAAGGTGACCACCCCGGGTGGAATAACGATAAAAGGGCTGAATGAAATGGAACACGCCGGGTTTACTTCGGCTGTGATACGTGGATTGAAAGCGAGCAAATAATCTCTCTGGCCTGATAACCGAAATAAATACTGGTCACTGTAAACGTTTACATAGCTAAATGGCTATTTTGGAAACGTTTACGGTGATTTTTTTTGAAAAAAGTAATTTGATTGCATAGATTCAAATTACCTTTGTAACATCAAAACGAAATTGTGTGTAAGTTTTGTAATCACACTACACCTTATTTGGTAAGTGAGATTTGTGTTTTCATTTGTTAATTGAGAGAGATTTAAACTGCCTGCGCTGTGAAGCGCGGGCAGTTTTGCGTTTGGGGGACCCAATATCACAATAAAAAGACTCATATATTAAGGCGAATATGATTAACCAGGCAAATACGTACTGAAAACATGCAAAACAAGACTATCCATCCAGCTTATATGATGAAACCTATACCGATAAAATCTGGTAAATCAGTCCACCTCTTTCATAATAAGGTGTAAAATTATAGTCCGAATATTTGGCATAGATCCCCAAATCAATATGAACAAAATCCGGAGATACAATTCTCAATGATTATCTCTATAAATACTAAATAAAACCCTGATTAAAACCCTAAAAAAAATGCAAAAACTATCTGAACCGCTTCTCTAACTCTTCGTTCGAGAGAATCTGAATAATGCATTTCCCATCGGGCGTATTGCTGTGATCGATGCACGAAAATAGCTGATCGATAAGCTGCTGCATCTCGTTTTCGATGAGGGTTTTGCCATAATTAACCGCCGTCGATTCGGCCAATGAAAGAGCCAGGATGTGGTGGATCTCCTCTTTGGCATCGCACCCTTTTTCGATGGTGGAATAGAGCATATTGTGTAACAGTCGTGGAATATTCTGATTTTCGAGACCGGCCGGTGTTGCATTCACCGAGTAGCAGCCCTGCCCCAGGTCTGACAAATCGAAACCCAACAGCGCCAAATCCTCATCGAGCAGAGGTAAAATAGCAGCCTCCGCCGGCGTTAGTTGTATCATTTCGGGGAAAAGAACACCCTGCGAGGCCCCTTTTCCGGATTGTATATTGGATAAAGCGGCATCGTATAGAATTCGGATATGCGCCCTCCGCTGGTCAATAATCATCAACCCCGACTTTGCCGAAGTGAGAATATAGCGCCCCTTCAATTGCAGCAGGTAACGCCCATTCTCAGAACCGGGATTTCCGGCACTAAAAATTGAGCCATCAACAGGCTCTTCCGGCACAAACGAGGGCTGAACAGCCACCGGTGAAACAGGTAACACCTCTTCGTCGGGCTCTACAACCTCCTTCTTTTCGAAATTCTGATACAATTTATCCCAATCGGATGAGATTTGTTTCGGTCGATAAGATGAGGTTCCGGCCGATTTAAAGGGGTTGTAATCGTTGTTGAAATTGACCTTTGGCGGTTGAAGTGCCGGATTAGAAGCCGAATTGTAAACAGGGATATCGGGTGCATCAACAGTATCAAAATCGATAGAAGGTACCGCGTTGTGTTTTCCCAACGATTCTTTGACTGCAGCCACAATGATTTGCCACACCGGCAGTTCATTTTCGAACTTAATCTCCGTCTTGGTGGGATGTATATTTACATCTATGGTAGATGGATCGACCTTAAAATAGAGGAAATAGGGCGACATTTCGCCGGTCGGCAAAAGCCGTTCGTAGGCCTGCATCACCGCTTTATGAAAGAATGGATGTCGCATATAGCGGCCATTTACGAAAAAGAACTGAGCCACACCGCTTTTTTTGGCAGATTCCGGATTTCCGACAAAGCCAGAAATACTGACCAATGAGGTGTCCACATCAATCGGAATGAGGTGATTGTTGAAATTTTTACCCATAACCGAAACAATACGCTGCCGGACAGTAGCCGGTGGCAAATCGTAAACCAATGCATCGTTGTGCGTCACCCGAAAACTGATTTCGGGATAAACCAACGCTATACGGTCAAACTCAGTCAGAATATTTTTCCACTCCACCTGATTCGATTTCAGGAACTTACGACGGGCAGGCACATTGAAGAAGATATTTTTCACGGCAAAATTGCACCCCACACCACAAGCAACCGATGTTTGTGCTTCAACGGTAGAAGAGGCAATGGAAATAAAAGTCCCCACATCGTCCTGCGTGCGTCTTGTTTTGAGCTCCACGTGCGCCACTGCCGCAATAGAAGCCAATGCCTCACCCCGAAAACCCATGGTGTTGAGCGCAAACAGATCGTCGGCACTTTTTATTTTGGATGTCGCGTGACGTTCGAAAGCCAAACGTGCATCTGTGGCAGACATGCCTTTGCCGTTGTCGATGACCTGAATGAGCGTACGTCCGGCATCTTTAAAAATCAATTGAATATCCGTAGCACCGGCATCCAGGGCATTCTCAACCAACTCTTTAACAACCGAAGCCGGTCGCTGTATAACCTCTCCGGCCGCAATCTGATTGGCCACCGAATCGGGAAGTAAATGTATGATGTCGTTCATTGGGAATCAAATAGAAATGATAAAACTAATAGAGTAACGTCAGCGTTTTCGACGGGTAATCCGCTTGATTGGCTCTGTGGTGAGCGTTACACGGCGAAAAATATCGCGTGCATTTTTGGGTCGCGCCGCCTCGTACCAACGGAAATTTTTGAGCAATTTCATCGCCGGTTTAATCAACGGAATGGGCGTGAGCGAACCATTGGGGGAAGGCCACACCTTCATCTTTTCCAATTTTCGGTTTTTGACAAACATGGTCATAAAACTACTTTCGGTACGATTCATTCCGATTAATACACTGTCGCTATCCATCGGGTAAAACACAGATTCAACATTGCCACTCACATCGACCTGTCTGATATCGCCATTTTCGAACCTGGCAATCAGTTCCTTTCCCGAAAGTTGATTGTAGAAAGAGAGCGTGCTATCTTCCTGCGTGGCGACAAATGCATACCCGATAACGTGAGCCCGTTTGATAGTTGTATCGCTCATGTACGCATGAATAGTATCCCCGTTTAGCTGATAGCTGGCATTCCACAGAATCGGGCTTTTGTACAGCCTAAGCACAGAATCTTTTGTAGAATAGCGCATAGAATCGCAAACACCCTGAGCCTCGCGACTGAAATAGCGGACATTGCGAATGCCCGACAAAACCCGGTAAGTAGTATCGGGCTCCTCTACTTTCAGTGTGTCTGCGTGAATAAAAACGGTATCGGGACGCGAATATTCGCGCACCCATGCAGAGTCAGTAGCGTATGCATATTTTGTCTTCTCGTTGTAGAAACCGAAATTACCGTACAAATCGCTTTTGTTGAGACTATCGCGCAAATGCATGTGGCCAAATACCTTACCAACACCTTTGTTCCGGTTGTAATACACGGTGTCGCCGGTCAGTGTTTTATCTTTGTTTACCAACAGAGAACGGTCGAGCAACATAGACGTGCCCAATCCGGTATTGTACCAACCTCTGCTGGAATAGATTGTATTGCTATCCGAAACAATGGTAGAAGGCCCCTTGATAAAGGCAATTTTATTTGCATTGCTGTAAATCAATGTATCCGAATAGAGAGTCATTTGATCGTTGACCAACTTGACATTGAACTGAAATATGGATATTTTCGTAGCCGGTGAATATTGACCATACACCGAAGTCAGCTCATTTTTCTCGTCAGAAATAACACCACCTTCAAAGAAATATCCGATATTGGCACGACGGTCGAAATTGAGACTATCAGTCAGAAGAGTGGTATTTCTGTTTTCCATTTTCACATTTCGCCGAAGTCTGGCCAATTGCAAAATGCCATCGTAATAGAGATGATCCCCGTAAATGGTGAGCGTGTCTCCCTGCTCCATGCGGATGCTGCCAAACGCCTCGAAAGAGTTGCTATTTTCGAACAGATAGGCACTGTCGCAAAACATCACCATGCCCCCGTGACGGATACGCACAGAGCCACGCAGCAGCTGATAGTCGGGCATCAATAAGCGATCCACCACATTCTCATCGGCATTTTCCAAATCGATTTTGGTAAATTTACGCGAACGCTCGGCCGGCTTTTTGCCCGGTTTGCTGTTTGCACTCTGCATCTGCAAGGCAAAGCAAACTGCAAACAGGCATAAAATACAAATTAGAAGTACTTTATGCCTGTTCGTATTAAAAAACTGAATATATTTCATTCTTCTTTATTATCCACTTACTTCACCCAACCCTTATATTCGAAATCACAATTGCGATACTCATCTTTGATTTTGATATAGGTATCGGCCATTTTCTTAGTCAGCCAACTCTTTATCAAATCGGAACGTTTTTTCTCTTCCACCATCTGTTTAAGGGCCTGATAATCGGCACTGACATTGGCTTTGTGTCCATCCACCCGGTTTTTTAATTTCACAATCGCACAAACCTCTTTGTTCTGTTTGTTTATCATCACAAACGGTTTTGACATTTCTCCGGGTTTGAGCGATTCCACGGCACGGGCCACCTCTGCCGGTAACTGTTGCATTTCGAAATAAGATGTATTGGTTTCGCCATTCACCATCAAACCGTTGTTGTTGCGTGTATCTTTATCCTGCGAAGCATACAAAGCCGCTTCGTCGAACGAAAATTTGTTTGCTTTCAGCTCGGTAAGCAAAGAGTCCAATCTGAGTAAAGTTGCCTTTTTGGCCTGATCAGACACCTGAGGTTTGAGCAAAATATGTCGGCAATTGATGCGGTCGCCCCGTTTTTCGATTAGCTGAATGATATGAAATCCAAATTCAGACTCCACAACGCGGGAAATCTTTTTGGTATCGGTCAGACTAAATGCCGCATTGGCAAACTCAGCATCCAACAAGCCCTTACCGGTAAAGCCCAATTCGCCACCACGTTTGGCCGACTCTTTGTCTTCGGAATAGAGCACAGCCAAAGTCGAGAATTCGTTTTTGCCGGTGCTGACACGCTCTGTAAATTCGCGCAGTCTGCTTTTAACCGATTCTATTTCATCGACCGGAATTTTAGGATTCATCACCACCAACTGCACCTCAACCTGAGTAGGAATAAACGGAACACTATCCGCAGAAATAGACGAATAGAAACGACGCACATCCGACGGACTCACCTTGATGCTTCCGGTTATCTTTTTCTGCATCTCCTTGATCACATTCTGATCACGAACATTGCTCTTCATCTCCTCACGAATTTGAGAATATGGCTTATTGAAATACTCTTCGAGCTTCTCTTTCGAGCCAATTTGCGAAACATAATAATTGAGGCGGGCATCGGTCTCCTGCAACACCTGCGACTCGGTTGCCGTAATACTATCTAACTTCGCCTGATGCAAAAAGAGTTTTTGAATCGCCATTTGCTCAGGGATAAAACAATACGGGTCGCCATTTATTTTTTCGCCCTCGTACAACATACGCAACCGCTGTTCCTCGATTTGCGATTTGAGAATTGCCTCGTCGCCCACTACCCAAACCACCTCGTCGATAACGTTTGACTGAGCTTTTGCTGTATGAAATGCAGTAGCCGAAATAACAGCCACCAAGCTAAAAATAAAAATTGCTTTGCGCATGATTATGTTGTTTAGTACTTTGTATTATTTCTGTAAAATAACCTCACTCTTTTCCAATCCCTTTTTGAGCAACTGCTTCCGAAAACGGCTGATATACTCCGCTTTTCGTTGCAAAATCAACCTGTTCTGAATCTCCTCCTTCGCATAATCTGCCGGATAGCGGGACCCACTCACCGCAAACTCCTTAATACCCAACAGATAGACATACTGCGAATCGCGGATTTCAAGAATTTTGTTTTGCCTCAGAAAAGCAGGCTTATTGCTAATTTTATAAGGAATGTGGTTCATCACCTCATCGAAATCGGTCCATTTATCGGCAAAATATTTATAATCTACCGCCCGCTGAATCACATATTTTTCGATTTTCTCGATATAATCATCCTTTTTCAGCGACAACCACCCCCTTACCTGCGGCAATCCCGGCGATTTGAGAGGAAGTTTGAGATAAACCCCTTTGATAACGTTGTTGGTCAAAACCAACTCATTAGCAAACAATTTATAATAACCCTCCACCTCTTCGTCGGTAATCTCTTTGGGCAATTTCTCTTCGAGCAGATAACGCTGATACTCAGACATCGTAAGCTGATTGCGGTACTCCTCCACCATTTTGTCGATGAGCTGTGGATCGGGAATATTTTTCTTTGCCACTTCGAGCATCAACACATCGGTTGCCCAATTTTCGATAAAGCTGCGGGCAAATGCTGCGCTATCTTTTCGGTTTAATCCGTCGGGCAAAACATCGTTCAGCTGAGCCAATGTAAGCGTCTGTCCCTTCACCTCAGCAATCACCTCTTTTCCCGACAGAGAAGCCTCTTTCCGGCATGCAAGAAGCGCCAAAAAGCCTGCAATCAGAAGTCCATAAAGAGGTTTTCTCATACGTGTTGCCATTAAATGAAGCTGTAAAGATAGACGCTTTTGCGGTATAGTATTACGGTTTAACCGTTTTTAATACCGTTTCATTCACCTCAATCTTGTATTTCTCATTCAGCTTTTTCAGCCATTGCTCTTCCAAATAGTTCTGATAATCAGATGTAACCAAACCTCTGACATCGTTGTAGTTTTCGGGTCCTTTTTTCAACACTTTGCCCGAAAGGAATACCTGAGGAAACTGACTATCCGGCACAAACTCTTTGGCTTTGAATATTTTTCCGTCGATAACCTTATTTTCTGTTTTGGCAAAAATGCCTTTTTCGACCTTCACGCGGGTAATGCTGTCATTCAACACTTTTTTGAGGACAAACACCACCGAATCATCGGCTGTTTTCTTTATTATCTGACGAGCTTTTTTTGCCGTCTGAGCATCGTTGCAATAGACCACCAAGCCTTTGTAGCGGGGTTCGCTCCATGCATAATTTTTGCGGTTCTTTTCGAAGTAATCTTTCAATCCCTCGTTATCCTTCGATGCACGCTCCCAAACCTCCTGATTGCTGATTTCGAACAACAACATACCGTCGTGATACTCCTGCATCAGGTTTCTGAATTCGGCATATTTCGACTCTAAGCGGCTATCTTCGTAAGCAATAACGGATTGATTGACAAATTCGGGATACGATTTATTGACAAAATCGGAAGCCGATTTCTTTGTACCCGCAGGTTGTTGCGCCATGAAACGGGCAAAATCTTTTTGCACATATTTTTTGCCATCAAGTGTCAATAGAGGTTTATTCAATTTAGAAGCCTCTGCCTGATAGAGTGAATCGGTAGGAAAGCCCTTTTGCGCCAATTGCACCATTTCGGCCAACGCAGCAGCATCTTCGGTGAGGCTATACTCTTTTTTGAGTTTGGCAATCAACAACTGCTGACCGGCATCTCCCTGTTGTGGGTCGCGATTGAGCATTTGCTGTATTTCGGCTTTTTTCTCTTCGAAAGGTGCAATACCCTTTCTGTCAATCAGTTTAATGAAATGCCATCCGAAACGTGTTTTGAAAGGTGCAGAAATATCTCCTTTTTCTTTCAGTCCGAAAGCAGTTGTTTCAAATTCTTTAATCATGCGATTGGCACCAAACCAAGGCAATTCGCCGTTTTTGGCAGCCGAGCCCTTGTCATCAGAACTCTCCATAGCCACAACTCCGAAATCGGCACCTTTGCGCACCCGGTCGTAGAGCTCCATAATTCCTTTTTTAGCATCTGCCTCGGCAATATCGGCCGGCACAGAGTCGTTTTTAGGACGGGCAGATTTCATGATATGCGCCACAAGCACTTCACCCGGATCCTGACGACGGCTATGAACCAAAATCAGGTGATATCCAAAGTTGGTACGTACAGGCATCGACACCTGATTGGGTGAAGTTTGGTATGCCGCCACCTCAAACGGTGTAACGGTCATAAAGGCCGAGATAAAGCCCAAGTAACCTTTATTATCTTTGGCAGAAGGATCTTCCGATTTTTCGGCAGCTATTTTAGCAAACAGATCTTTGTTGAGGATTTGTGCAGTTTTAACAGCCGGTTTTCCTTTTTTCAAAACAGCCGGGGTAAATAGCTGTTTACGAATTTCCATTATTTTGTTGTACACATCGAGCGTGTCGGCAGAAGTAGGCTCTTCGGGCAAACGAAGTAATATATGACTCACCTCTATGTTTTGTTTCATTCTCTCGTAAGCTTCGGTCAGAGGTCTGTCGTCGGCACTCTTATCGGTCAGGTAAGGCTGAGCCAACTGCTTGCGGTATCCGGCCAATTCGTTGATAAATGCCTGAGTGGTATCAATACCCTTGCTTTCGGCCTCGGCCACCTTCAATTTAAAATTCCGAAACAAAACCATATACTCATCCAACGATTTCTTGTCAAGAGACGAGGACGAATTATTCTTTCCGTAGATATATTCGAACTCTGATTTCTTAATCTCTTTACCGTTAATTTTCATCAGAACAGGGTCAGAGGTCTGAGCCGTTGACCCCAAAACGGATAATCCCAAAGCAAATGCGAACAAACTTCTTTTCATACGACAATCATTTTTGTTTTTTCAAAAAAATAAGAGAAACGCGCTTTTCAAATATTTGCCAAAAAGCAACAAATCATCTCTTTCTTACGGTTTTATTGTTTATGGTTAATAAGAATAAATAGAACAATCTCTACAAATTTGGTCATTCAGGACAGTGTCTGACCGAACCAAAAAACGAGAGGATGCAAAAATACACTAATCTAACGAAGAACAGGCAAAAATAGTGTTCAAAT
>CAZHNZ010000131.1:0-10969 GCA_964534355.1 uncultured Parabacteroides sp. | reverse complement strand
CATGCTGGTCGCCATTTTTAATATTCATGCAGCAGATCCGTGGGCAAACAAAGAGATGGCCGTTGTCTATCTGCTTATTTTTGCCTCTATTGCTCAGTTGGGTGGCGGTGTCTATTCTGTCGATTCAGCTTTGTATAAGAAGACAAAATACCGCTTTGTGAGCATTTTCTTTCATTGATCTATTTGTAACCAATAATTAAGAGGCTGTTTCCGCTTGCAGATGGAAACAGCCTCTTTTTGTTTTTTATTCAAATCTATAGGATATTCCAACACTTGTTCGAAGCCCATCCCAATGTGCAACTATATCAGATACGCTCGAAGCATCCCCTTCCAAATGCATTTTTGTGGCGGAAATATCTTTATGATAGCCAATTGAGAAATTGGCACGTGTCCTTTTCCCGAATTCATATTCCACCTTCAAACAGGGCTTTATAAAGGTGTTTGTGGACCTGAGTTTATAGCTTTCCTGTTGGTTATAAAATCCCGTAATCTGAAGACTTTCATCAAATTTCAGTTTATTGAAAATTATCCCGGCATCGGCTGCAATTATCAATCTAAATCGTTGAATTGAATATATTGGAAACTCAATGTATGTCCCGGCTGTATTTCCCGCTATTTGTGTGTCAAGCCTGTATTCACCACTATAATCATGAATAGAATAACGTGCACCTGTTGACATTAGCGAATAGGCAATTCCTACATTAAAATATTTGTATTCAAATTCTAAATATGGCCTGAAAAATAAATATCCGGGGAAATTACTAACTCTATGAGGTTGTAATACATTCGTGCTTACTGAATTTTCAAGAACCTGTTTTATATCTGTCATTGCATATGTTCCATATCCGGTATCAAAACCAATATGTTTTTTCTGAGCAGTAAGTTTATTTGACAGTGCTATAAGTGCAAGAAATAAAAATAGATATCTGCGATTCATATTACAGGGTTTTAAGCATCACATTGTTTTTTATGATGTAGTGATTGTGAAGAAAAAAATTCTCATACAGATAATATTGCTGCCTTCTCTTGCCAATTCTTTTTATCTCATTGCCGCTACTCAGACTTCTGATTATAAATTGATTGGCATTTATTGAAAGTACCTCATTGTTGAAATAGTCAATATTCATAAACACCTCATCGCTTGCAAATTCAATCTTTCTGAGTAAAGCGTAAGGTTCACATTGAATGACAGAAAGCGTCTTATTTTTAAGAATTATTAGTGTGTTTGGGTCGATAGGATTGAAGTTCCATTTAGTGTATGTACCTTCTACACTATATATTTTTTTAAGATTTGAATTGTTAATACCGAATACATCTGCAACAACGTTTTCAGCATAATTCGAAGATATAACATGTTTTCCATCTGGCGAGATCTTAAAAATAAAATTATTCGACTGTGGTGTAGAAAGTGGTCTGGACGCAATTTCGGTATTGTTCTTGAAGTCAAAAAGCAATTCTTTGGTTGGCAATTCGAAAATTCCTATACCATTATCGGATATGTGCATGCTTAAATAATAGTTAAGCTCGTAAGAACCAGGCTCAGTATAATCCATATAATAAACATTTCCGGTAGATAAATCTTTAGCAAAGTACCTCATGCTGGTTGTGCTTGTAGCATATTTTAATCCCAGCAGATATTTGCCTCGTGGCGAAATTTGTAAAGCGGTAAATCCGGTCGAACTTGCAGGTAGGATTGGCTCATTATAAACGGTTTGTCCATTTAATCTGTATTTATAAACATTGTTCGAATCATATGAAGTGAGGGTGTCTGCAGAAGTATATGAAGTATTTGTTTTAATATCAACGGGCTCTCCCGCATATTGCGATAGGTAGCCTGTCGGGTAAATCATATAATCATTTGTTTGTTCCGTGAGGTTCTTTGGGACAGTATATAGTGCAAAACTAAAGCGTTCGCTAAATTGCAAACTGCCGATGTAAACAGTGTCATTCCCATTTTTGTAACCATAATCACCATAAGCCAGACTTCCATCATCTTTATTATGAAATTCATATCTGTATTTTAAGGAATTATAAAAAGGCGTTTTATGCCAGGTGATATAATAAGTATTGGATTCGGATATTTTTAATTCAGGTTTAGCAATGTTTTCAGCCATAACCAAAGACCCCCATGTTATAATATCTCCATTCGTTTTTTCTACGGTTATTTTATAAGTTCTTTGTGCTCCGTAGTATAATGAATCGATAAAATAATTATTCTGAGTTGTTCCTGAATATTCAATTTTGTACTTTTTCAAATCAAGATTCTTATACCTTTCCCAATGTAATTTCAGAAACCCATTTTCAATAGTATAAGTTACTTTTTTATCTGAATAATCGGCCATTATCACCCATTCTTTTACTTGCAATATTGCTTCTCCATCTATTTTGTCAGCAATACTTCCGGTCCCCGATTTTGTGTACAATAATATCTGCATCTTGTGTGATCCTTCACTTAATGCTGACTGTAAGATATTAAACTCGCCATTGTCGGATATTACGGAGTCACACATTACACCATCAATGTAAATCTTTAATCCAAGTATAGACTGCTTTTCGTTTGAACTCTTAAAATTATATTTCAGCTTTTGATTCCCATATACCCACAACGTATCGGCATTGACATTCAACTCCAGATTAGTAATCTGAGGTAGAGTCGGTTTGGAATTTACAGGGTTTTCATATATTTCGGATGGTTCGTATATGCAAGATGCAAAAAACATCAGTATGAAAATAAATAATACGTTTCCGGTCGATAACCCCAATTTAACAGGATTCATACAAGTCTTTCTTTATTTGTAAATATATTTGTGTACACTATACGATAATTTGTTATTTACTTAAAATCAGTATTTTATCAGAAAATAAAATTAGATATGTTTCTCACATCTGTATTATACTTTTATATCAATAAATGTTTTTATCGTAAAAAAAGTGCAAATATACATTATTTATATTCAGGTTTGATACGATACATAACTAAATTTTTAGATCTTTGAGAAGCCTGATTCTCTGATGAATTATTTTTATTTCATATTTATCATATATATAATTCCGACACGCAAACGAATTCCGCTCCAATCAGCATCTGTTTCATTGTTCTTAAAAAGCGCCTTACCAAAGTAAACGTCATATCCGGCAGAGCCAATAAGTGCTATGCTTTTGTTAATTGAATACGAAAGGCCAATGCCGGGCTCGAATGAAATATTTCTTCCGGTAGCTGATTCGTTGTGGAAAACCGGATCTACCCCATTTAGGCAGATAGACTCATTTAGCTTAAGAATCGACTTAACAAACGCCAGCTTATACCGGGTAAAAAAATGAAATCCTCCCCGGTTGTAAAAATCGCTTCTGCAACTAATTCCGAAAGCGTAGGCATACAGAGGCATATCTAAGCAGTATTCGCCTGAGTAATCAATTAAACTATTTCTGCCACCGGTCATATAGTAATCGTATGTTAATCCCAGACTAACCTTTTTTGATATTGGATAATACACATCAGCAGAGTAGAATAAATAGTCCGGAAAACTCTCTACCGGCATTACCTGAAGATTTTTAAAGTAGCGGGTGGCATCGATTTGCATATGCTTTATATCCGACAAAGCGTATTCTCCATATCCGCCTGTTAAAGAGATTCTTATCTTGTTTTGTGCTGAAACCGGACAAATTAAACAGGTTGTTGTTAGTATGCTCAGAAATAACTTCTTCATTGGGTTATGTATTTTGAAATATCAAGGTAGCATCCGTATACGCCAAACAGCTTATTGGAGTAAATATGTGGGTTATAATCGTTCGATCTTATACTAAATACAATCTTAGACTTAGAGGGGTCCAGAAGATACAATTTTTCATAATCAGTTGTCAATATATTCCCGGTTTCAGGATCAATATTTGCCAGTATGTTTTTCATAGAAGGCATGACGTATGATTTAATCAGTCCAAAATCAGAAGACCGTCTTAATTCGAGTATGTTACTTTTAAATGGAGCGATATAGAATTGTTCCGGGCGAAAGGGGTCAAAGAGCACTGAAGTACAAACCCTGTCATCACTGTATATTTTTTCAGCTTTTCCGCTTGAAATTTTGTACAAAACGGTACCATTGGTCGTGACTACGCTAAAATAGCGGCCATCGGAGGAGGTAGAGAAAGCTGCCCACTTACTGGCAACCGGGTAGTCTGTAAGTGGTATAGTAACCAGGACTTTCTGATCTGCCACTCGTATTTGTTGATAGGTATTTGGTGTTGCTATGGCAATAACATCATTGTCCGTAAGGTAAAAATGATCAATACTTTTTCCATAGCATTCAAATGGGATCTTCACCGGACTCTGGAGCGATTTGTCATTAAAAACATAAATGTAATCTGTCGATAATACAGCAACTTTGGTAGAATTTGTCGGACATGAATAATATCCCTGATACATAAGCTGATACACACTTAGGTTTTTTATATTTTGACAGCTGTTGATGTCATACTCTTCAATTCCATCATACGAGTTGGAGTAAACAACTTTATCAATTGCATTATATCCGTAGTTTGGCCAATTACAGAGTATATAATTGCCCATTCCAAATGTTTTATAACTAGAAAAAAAATAATTATAATCACTAATTGTAAAGTTGGGCTTGCGGGCAGACACAGTGTAAAGTGTAAATTCTTTGCGTGCACCAAAACCCGGATTATCGATAATACAACTAGTGTCAGATGCAGATTTAAATATTTCTGTTTTCCCGCCAGAAGATAGGGCGTAATACACGTTATAAGCTGATTTTTTCCAGAAAACCCGAAGCCTGTTCACATCGAGGATCTCAAATTTCAATTCTGGGATTGAATCACTGAACGACAAATCTTGCAGATTTGAAGATGATTTTGAATCTCTGTGTACTAAAGTATAAAAAACGTATGATGCATTGCCACCAATATATGTACTATCAATATAATAGTTTTGATTTTTATTGCAGATCATTTTGGTGAAACTGCCCAACCGATTATTTCCCGAAAGATAATATGAATTAAAGTTGTACTGTTCGCATTTGGGCCAGGATATTTTAATATATCCTTCTGGAGTCAGGCTTTTCGAAATGGGTAATTCCGGTGCTTCACGATTATCAAAGACTATCGTCCATTCTTTTGTTGCCAGATATCGTTCTGATCCCAGAAACTCAGCTAAACTTCCCGAATTTGTCTTTGCAGACATATTCAGAATTAGTTTATAATAACCCGGTGAAAAGTCATTGGGACGAAGAGTTATATATCCCTGCTCCGAGTATACTCCCCAGGTTCTGTCTTTTACAGTAAACTTACCGCCTACCAGCTGATGTCCGTAAGTCTTCAGATTATACTCTAAATTGGTCGTTGAAAATATGTTGATGGTATCACCCGCAGGGATAAGGCTTAGATCAAACTGTTGTATATTGGTAGGGCTTTTCAGATATACAAAATTCTGTTTATTTAAATCATATTCGCACGATAGAAGTCCGCACAAAAACAGACTCAAGAGCCAGTTTCCTATTTTACTCATTCTTATTAATTTGCCAGTTAACTTTAATTGTTTTGAGAGCTTTTTTCTCGACATTACTCGCTGTCTCGGTGTCCTGATTGATTTATTACACTTTGTCATCAGGCATTGTTAGTTGCGGTATAATCTTATTGCTTCTCTTATTGTAATCTCAATTTCTATCCATCAAGCCACTAATCGAATTTTTTTGTCTTGATGGCTGATATGTTAGCGCAGCTAAATCGCAGCACCCCGCTAAGCTTTGCGTTTGGGGTGTCGCGTTTAAGTCCTATGATGTTAGGGGCATTGAATCAATCGTTTATCACGTTAATAATATTTAATTGGATTTTGATTTTAAATCCATTGTAATATATTTTTGTTCAATATTTTCTCCATTTATTATCCATTCATTCCACATTCTACCTTTATCGCAATAGAAATCAAGAGATTTAATATCTAATTCAAATTTAATCCAGTCGTCAAAATCAACCGAAGAGATATTCCGAAACTCACCAATTTGTTTTGAATCATTATTATTTAAAAATCTTATACCGTCAATATTATCAACTTGTATTATCTTAACTAATGTATTGTTTGTGAATATATTAATTCTTACATCCGTTGCTAAAAACACATATTCTTTATCAAATAATATCTCAAAATCTGTATAATATCCGTCATCTGCAATTATCAATTGCTCTTTTGTATCTATATCAATTAGATAAAATGAACCATTAGTCAATATTGCTAAATTGTTTGATTTGTCAATGCCTTTAATTTTTTCATTTATAAATCCCAAACTACCACTTGCAAATGAACCTATCCAGCTATCTGAATTTGATGGAATAAATTTAATCCAAATAGAATTTGAATCGGTTACTCCAAAATGTTTTTTTCAAATTCTCCTGAAATCGGTATTTTTCTTAATATTTCACAATTCATTTAGCTCAATTTTTTATATTGTTTGGTTGCCTCCTAACGAGAGTCTGCGCAAAAACTCCCTTTAATCTCCAAAAATAGTAAAAAATCCGTATATAGGCTTATATACTTGCTTAAATTTCGATGAATATTTTGAATCCGAAAAATAGGACTGGAATAATTCGGTATTAATAGCACTGAATCTCGCCAGAAATCAGACATCTACCGGGCAGGATACATAAAGCCTTAATGGGAACGCGGATGCCACGGATCTGGCGGATTCAACCGGATTTATATCTCAAATACGGATTCCGGCCGGATTTGTTTTCTTCGAAAACGCGGATTGAGGCAACATCAACTGACTGCATTACTTTAGAAACTGCCTTCCATTGTTCGGCGTATTTTAACAAATGGCACTGTTACACCGGAATACACAACTGACCTTGCCAGCGGTAAATGAACCTGCATATTGCACTGAAATCGATATATTTTATGACAGCGTTTTGTAAGCCGCTTTTTTATTTCATCTTTTCCATAAATCTATCAAATACATTCTTAATGTTCGGTATCAGTATGTTGTATTGTTCGCCATATCTAATCAAAGTACCTCCAAACAAATCAATCTCATTTATTTTACCTTTTGATTCAACATCCCTTTGAAATGAAGTTTTAGTCTCATATGGAAACTGTTTCCCTTTTAAAAATGATGTTTCTACAATATCTGAACTCAATGATATATTAATCCTCCTTGCAATTTGCTCAATTTCATACATTATAGCTTTTGTTTTCTGACTTAATTCAGAATTGTCTAAAATCTCGCCAAGAGTCTTTTCATAAGTGGCGGTTACAAGTCCATAAGCAGCAATGAACATATATTTTGACCAAATAGCAACTTCAATAGAATTATCCCATTTATAATCAATATTTGAATCTTTTAGCAAACTAAATAAAGATTCGGGATAATAATCAGGAAACTGGGGGTCTTTACCTATAAATATATTACAGTTGCCTCCTTTTTGAAATATAACGCCTGCACTTTCAATGTGAGTGCCTATATATACACATGATGGTAAAACGATCCCAGTAAACAACTGCTTCCTTATCCTATCGTAAATATCAACGCCATTAAGCAATGGCAGAATTATTGTTTTATCGTTTGAAATCTTATTTATTGATTTAGCCACATTTTCTAAATCATAACACTTTACCGATAAAAAAACTAAATCACAAATCGGCAAATTATCAACGTTATCTGTACATAGCGTAGGTGAAACATTAATCACTTGCTCTCCTCCGGATTTTTTTAAAGTTAATCCATTTGCACAAATTGCATTTTTATGACCACCTCGTGCCACAAAATAAATATCATGTTGGCCTTTAAATCTATCAGAAATAATTGTACCGAAGTATCCTCCGACACCTCCAACTCCAAAAAAACAAATTTTCATAATCTTTTCCTTTTATAAAGTCTGTATATTGATTCAATTTTATATAATCCAGTATCGATGTGGTAGTTTTTTAATGTCTTAATCGAGCTAATATTACTCAAAGAAATCTGAAAATGGATTATTGGTGTCAAAATATTGTTTTGGTGTCATTCCTGTTAGTGATTTGAACTCATTGATAAAATGTGATTGGTCATAATATCCGCTATCATAGGCTATATCTGTCATATTGAGACCATTTTGTTGACTTTTTAAAAATAGTGAAAGCTGAAATCTAACTGTTTTCAAATATTGTTTCGGCGTACTACCAATAAACTCAGAAAAATTTCTTTCAAACTGTTTTCTACTCAAACATGCTTCAGATGCAAGAGTATCTATGGAAACTTTTCCGTGTGTTTTCTTGATAATGTTTGCAATATGGCTTATTCGTCGAAATTCAAAATGATTACGATTTTCTTTCAGTAAATCAAAGAAATAGCTTTCTACAATTTGAACTCTTTTTTCGAAATACCGGGCATCAAGTAATTGTGGTAATATATCTTGTTCTAATTTTTTATTCAGATACTTTAACGGAATGTTATGGTTGTCTAGTTTAGCTAATGGCAAATTGAAAAAATTCATTAAACCCTGAGGTTGAAAAACTATTGAAAAAACAGAAAGATTGCTGCAAATTTGCAAATCGTAAAAGTCCGTTTGGTGTCCACTAAGTATAAAGTTATCCTCAAAACTTCTTTTCTCTGCAACAATGCTTGGCTTCGCATTAATGTAAAGCGTTAATTCCGTAAGACCACTTGGTATTATCCTTTGAACATATTGCTCTCCCTCAGACAATATATTTTCAATAAACCAATATCGGTTTATGTATGGCTCTAATATTTTACTCGGTTTAGCTATGTTAAGTCTCATTGTTCAGAATGTTTAAAGAGAGTTGCTAATTTCGCAACTCTCTTAGTTATCAGTTATTTGCCATAAAGTCCGATTCTGTTACCTTCAGTATCAGAACATATTGCGAAATAATCTCTACCATCTACTTCAATTCTTGTTTTTTGTCGTAATACCTTACCACCATTTGTAACTATTCTTTCAACCGTTTTTTCAATGCTGTCAGGCACATTAAGACTTATCATTATTCCATTTTCAGAGGGACTGAAATTTTCGGCAAAAATAATTGCTCCTTCTCCACTTGGAAGACAGGCCATTTTTTCTTTACCATAATCTTCTTTTTTTAAATTAAGCTTAAAGACAGAATTGTAGAATTGTACTGCTCTATCGAAATCGATTGTGGGGATTTCTACCCATGAAATGAATCTATCCATTTTTACTTTTTTGAGTTGTGTGTCAAAATTGACTCTGCAAAAGTAGTATGACATTTGTCTGATAAATTGGAAAATTGAGACATCATTGTGCGGTGTTTATTTTACACTTGCGCATAACGACCGAACCTGGTCGCTAAGCGACAAAGTGAATTGCAAATCAGCGTAGCTAATGCGGGCGCAACACCTGCTAAATGCACTTCAGCCAGCCAATGAACATAGGCGTGTGTTGAACTAAACCTTCGGTAAGCAACGTGCCAGCCAGCCGGGGTTAAGCTAATTTTACCTTTCAGCATCCAAAAGTAGAAATATTTTCTGATATTCACAGAGTAAATCATTAAAAATGTGAATTAATTGGAGCGCGGATCTGGCGGATTCGAACGGATTTATATATTAAATACGGATTCCGGCCGGATTTGTTTTCTTCGAAAACGCGGATTGAGGCAACATCAACTGACTGCATTACTTTAGAAACTGCCTTCCATTGTTCGGCGTATTTTAACAAATGGCACTGTTTGATCCGGAATTAGTGGCACTGTTTCACCGGAATACACATGAAGAGCTACGAGGAGGTGAAACAATATTATCATTTGAGGGATGCCAAGTGATTGAGTTGCTACAACACCTACCGCGCTACGGTTTATCACAGGGTACTCCGAACAGGGAGCCGTATGACATACCGAAGCTGCGGCAACCTACGACGAACTGAGCAGGAAAAAGAGCTTAAAAATCTTAAGACACCGAAAAGAAAAAAGATTATTGAATTTCCCAATAGCCGTTTTTATCGCTCCCTTTTCGGATAATCCGACCTCTATCTTTAAGCTCCTTAATTCGTCGTTTTGCCGTACTCGGGCTTATTTTTAACTGTTGACTAATTTCGGCAGACGTAATCCCTGAATTATTCTTTATCAGATCAAATACAGTATCATTTTCATGATTTACAGTGTCATTTACACCTTTTACAGTGTCAGAATATAGAATGTGCATCTCCCGGTTTTTCAGCGAATATTTTTTTCCAAGCAATAAGTTTGAAAGAAAGCGGAAAAGATATTCTTCCGTTTTATGAATTCCCCCGGATAAATCTTCATAATTAGCCCGCACCAATGCGTTTCGGAAATACCATGAGTGCTCCGCAAACATATCGTTGTTTACTTCCTTAAAACCAAGCTTACGAAGATATTTAATCAGAAAAAGAGCCGTTGTTCGGGTATTGCCCTCTCCAAAAATATGAATTTGCCAAACGTAACTTATAAAATGTGCTATATGCTCAACAATTTCCTGCTGGCTTAAGCCTTTGAAATTGAACCGCTTTTCTTGCTCAAAATCGTACTCCAGAGTGGCTCTTAAACTACCTGCACTTGCATACAAAACCGTTTCACCATTTAAAACCCACTCTTGTTTTGTAATGTTGTAATCACGCAGTTTACCGGCATGGCTATATATGCCATCAAACAACCTCTTATGGATGCTAAGGTATTCGGCCGGCGAAAAAGCAAAAGTTTGCTCGCACAGCATTTCTGCAATTCGTGCCGAAACTTTATCTGCCTCTTCGGTGCGATTGTCTGTCTCCGCTTCCGGGTGTTGTTTGTAATAACTATCTATACGCTGCTTAACCTCATCAATAGAAATGTAGCCTTCTATATTCTCCCGCGCTGCTGTTATCAAATAATCAGAGGGCTTCAACCCATCAACCTGTTGCAAGCCAATAGCTGTTTTCCAGACCTTCGCTTTGTCAGCCTTGTCGGGTTCACCCTGTCGTATGTATTCTTCAAAATTATCCATTATCTCCGTGATGTAGG
>CAZHNZ010000130.1:0-11026 GCA_964534355.1 uncultured Parabacteroides sp. | reverse complement strand
TGTATCAGTTTTTCGCCAAACTGAGAGTCGTTAATCTTGTTGTACGAAAAGGTATATTTCTTTCTGAACCGGTCAATCGGTGTTTGAATAAGCGGGGCTTCATTCATATTTTTCCCCTCTTCTTCTTCCTCTTCAACCCAAAGTTGGGGATACATTTTTTGAATTTGAAGGGGCATCAAACCCGAGAAAATGGCGTTTCGGGCATATTGTGTCGCAGTAGGAAGTATTCCATAATAGAGCTCTTCTTCAAAATTGTAGTACTCCGACAGCATGTTTTTGACCACATTCCATTGATCCAGACGGAAATTATCTATCAGAATAAAAAAGACTTTTTCGCCTTCATCCAGAATAGGAAATACTCTTCGCTTAAACAGATCGGGGCTCATCATGGGTCGGGTATCCGGATTGTTTATCCATCCTTCGTAATTGTTGCGAATGTACTTGGCAAAAGACGCATTTGCCTCTTTCTTCTGCATACGCAGCAGGTCATCCATATTGTTATTAGCCTGTTCGAGCTCCAACTCCCAGTAAACCAGTTTTTTATACACCAGCATCCAGTCGAAATAGGTATATGAGTCGTTGATCTGCATACCTATTTTGTTAAATTCCTGTTGGTAGTTGGTGGTAGTGGTTTCTGAAATAATATCTTTTTTGTGAACATATTTTTTTATGCTCATCAATATTTGATTGGGGTTAACCGGTTTTATCAGATAATCTGCTATTTTGCTGCCAATAGCCTGATTCATAATATTTTCTTCCTCGCTTTTGGTAATCATGACTACCGGCACAGACGGATTAATATCCTTGATGTGCGACAGCGTTTCCAATCCGCTCAATCCCGGCATATTTTCGTCCAGAAATATCATGTCAAAGTTCTGATCCCGACACAGGTCAATGGCATCCCGACCGTTGGAAACTGCCGTCACATCATATCCTTTTTCTTCCAGAAAGAAGATGTATGGTTTCAAAAGATCTATTTCATCGTCCACCCAAAGCAATCGCTCTTTTCTCATTATTTGGTCTCCGTTTAAATTGTTTCAATCCGGTTATGTGTAAAACCTCTGTTATTTATCCTGTTTTTTATCCAGATTTTTGTTGTAGAATTCGAAATATTCGGCAAATGTTCTGCCTTTCATCAGGCTGTTAAAATTCTTTTCAGAAATAAGAACCGTTTTCAGTTGTGCCGGTAGTTTATGTCCGATACCTTTGGGCCCAAACAGTCGCTCTTTGTATATCAGCACTTCGCTGAATGTGGCAAATCCTTTTACCCGAAGCAGACCAATTCCCTGTAACGGAAACATGTCGAAATCGAAATCGCGAATGGCGAAATTGCTAAAATTGAATGCCGCTACATCGTACATCAGGCGATTGTTGTAGGTCGAATCGGTGGGGTAGGCAAACAACACAAAGTGAGGCGAAATCGGATCAATAGTAAATTCCGCTTCAGTCACAATTGTTTGTTCTTTAACTTCGGCAGCTACCACCCGTTTGCTCCAAATGTCGGTGTTTACTTTCTCACCCGAAATCTCTTTGCCCAGTGCCAGACCAGTCATCATGCTGCCTGCCAACTCGGTAACATCGGTGTTGGGGTATTTCTCCAGAAGTTCCTGTAATGCCTTTTTGAAGCCTTTGTTGTTTTTTTGGTTGATGTAAACCAATGCATTCAGAAACGCAAACTTGGCATTGAGTTTCGACATGGGGAAATCTTTCAATGCCTTTTGGTAGGCCTGTCTGACGGAAGAGGTATCGTTTTTTAGGTAGGCCAGATAGGTTTGTTGGTACAAATCTTCTACTTCCCGTCTTTTTTTAAGGTAATTATTTACATAGTCGGGATCGGACAGAGCCAGTGCATATTCGCTTTTTGGAAACTCTGAAATAAGCTTGTTTTTGTAGAGCTCAGACATGTTGTTGTCCGGTTTTTGTTGTCCAATCATATACATATTGTAATACATATCGGGCAAATTGGGTGTCTGAGGAAAACGGCGTGAGAGCTCTTTAAATGTACTTTCTGCCAGATTGAAATCCTGCAATCTGTTTTTGTAAACCAATGCCATGTTGTATAGTCCATCTCTCACGATATCGAGCGATGTTTGACGGGCTTCATCGTTTGACGGAATTTGTTGCAGATAGAAATTCGGGTCTTTCGGATCAGAAACAATCTTCTTTTCGGACAGGGTTGAATCTTTATCGCTGCCCGTTTGATTTTGATTATTTGCATTTCCGGTTGCTTGTTCACCGGTTGTCTCTTTGTTCGATTCGGCAAAAGTAAAGCTGTTTTTGTTTCGTCTTCTCCAGTTGTCTTCCAGTTTACGACTGCCCCATCTGCTTTGAAATTCGGCTTTACCTTTGGATACGGCAGAGGTATTGTAGAAGTACCACGATTTGTCGTTGCTGATAGCCGCTGTTTTTTGTGCTATTCGGGGATTGTCGTCAAAGTTGTCGTTGAACATCTCATTCTGAGCCTGACTTTCGGCTTTTAGTTTTTCACGCTCTTCAGCCTCTTTCTCCGCCTTCTCTTTTTTTACAATATTGTCAATAATGAGGTTTGCCACTTTCAACTGATCTTCTACACTCATGGCCGATAGCGCAAGCAGGCTATCCTGCAATTGTACATTCTGATAATGAATAATCAGTTCGTCGAGAGCTTCCGAGCGTTTCGAAATCCGGTCGTATTCGGCATGTGTTTTGGGCAAAACACCCAATGCGCCGCCATAGCAGGGTTGAGCTTCAGGGTATTTTTTTTGAATGAAAAACAAATCTCCGGCTTTTACCTGTGCCAAAGCTTTCTGATTTACGTTTTTATCGCTTTTTTCAATGGCTAAAATGTAGTTTTTGAGGGCATTCGTGGTGTCCTTTTCAGTCAGATAAACATTGCCCATAGCGTAATACAACTGATCAGCATTGCTCTTATATTTGCTCTTTTTGGCCATGGCAGATAGCTTTCTCAGAATGGCAATGCTGTTTTGACCAATCATATTTTCGGTCTGTTTGATTTGAGCCGAAAACTCAATTTCGTAGGGTGGCGACAGCTTTATCACCTTTTCGAATGCCCGGAATGCCTTCTCGCGTTCGCCGGTTTCTGCATATAGCTGACCCAGCAGAAAATTCAACCGGTAACGCTGAGTCTTATTTTTTTCTACTTGAATTGCCTTTTCCAGGAATGGTATTGCAGCGCTGTTTTCTTTTTGTTTCAGCAAAAGATCTGCCATTACCAACTGATATATACCTGAATAAGCCGGGTTAATGCCTGCTTTATTTATCTTTCGCAGAATATCTTCTGTTTCGTATAGCTGTCCCTCCTCGGCAAGGCACCTGGCCTTCCAGATGTTTGCCTCAGCCACGGTATTGGGTAAATTCCTGAAGTGGCGAATGATGTAGTTGAATGTGGCCTGTGATGCCTCGAAATCACCTTTGTAAAACTGAGCCCGGGCCATCAATAACCAGGCTTTGTGCAAAAATGGATTATACTCTTCTTCATTTAGCCAGGCCTGATAATCAGGGCCGCTTCTCGCGCCGTTGAACTCTTTTTTTGTTTTGATTGAATGGGTTTTTATTGCCTTTTGGCATTTTTCAATCGTTCGGTTATAATCGTTATTGGTTTTGCCATTAGAGAGACTAATGGGGTGGACCGGTAGAAGTGCAGTCGTATTCTCTTCTGTGCTCCTGAGTTGGGCGTTGAAGGCTTTGTCGTAATTCTCTTTTCCATTGAAAAAGACATTGTATCGGGTGGTAAAGCCCTGATAAAAACGGGAAACCCGGTTATTCTTTTCAACAGAACAACCGGCGAGTGCCAACAAGAGTATTAAAATAATCGGCTTTATAGATGGGTATGTTGTTTTCAACGTATTTGTGTTTTGTATTTAAACATAAATGAGCGCAAAATATTGCTGATTGAATATGCAAACTTACAATTTTTTAGCCAAAAACCAGTATGTTTTTTAGGTTATGGTTGCTTTTTTACAGCAAAGTGCCTCTGTCTGTTCTGATTCTAATCGTATATTGTTGTTTTTTTGTTTCTATTGTTAATTGTAGTTTCTGATATTTAATGGTTGGAAAAGACTCAAAATCTGTTTAAATTCTCAACCACATTTGTTAATTAATAGACGAAATATTGTAACTTTGCGCAAAACTACACATGATGGTTAGAAAAGCTATTATTCCGAAAATATTCATTTATATTCTTATTTTAAATTTTTCTGTGCAGATTACTGCATCCGCTCAGGCCTTTAAGGTTGTAATTGATGCAGGGCATGGGGGTAAGGATCCGGGTGCAATGGGAAGTGTTGCTAAAGAGAAAGATATCAATCTGGCAGTAGCACTGCAACTTGGCAACCTGATAAAAGACAGACATCCTGATGTAAAGGTTATTTACACCCGTGACGATGACTATTTTGTGGAATTGCAGGAAAGGGCCAATATTGCCAATCGATCCAAAGCCCATTTGTTTATCTCAATCCATACCAATGCATCAAAAAGCCGGGAGGCCAGAGGTACAGAAACCTATACACTCGGACTTCGTAGGTCGAATGAGAATCTGGAGGTTGCCAAAAGAGAAAACTCGGTGATTTTGCTCGAGGACAATTATCGGGTAAAATACGAAGGCTTTGACCCAAACTCTACTGAATCGTACATCATGTTTGAGCTTATTCACGATGCTTTTATTGACCAAAGTATCAATATGGCCTCTACCATACAGAAAGAGTTTCGTAGTTCAGATTGTATTGATCGCGGAGTGCGTCAGGATGTTTTTCTGGTTCTTCGGAATACAGGTATGCCCAGCGTTTTGATCGAATTAGGCTATATTTCGAATCGTGCAGAAGAGGAGTTTCTTTTGTCTGAATCCGGACAAAGAAAACTTTCATCATCTATTTATAATGCATTTGCCAGGTTTAAGCGGAACTATGATAACAGACAAGGAACTCTGTCGCAAGCCCCCCGAAGCACCACAGATTCATCTCTGTCCGCAAAAAATAAAGAATCTCAACCGGAAGAAGCAATCATCAAGGCAAGACCTGTAAAAAAAGAAAAAGAGAATGAGAAAGAAGAGAGTAAGTCGGCCGTGCAGGATGTTGAATCTTTTCGGGTACAACTGCTGATTTCTAATGTAAAGCTGAAGCCCGGATCTTCAAAATTTAAAGGAATTGAACCGGTAGATTATTTCGAAGAGAACGGATTATATAAATATACCTATGGCAATACAACAGATGAGAAGGAGATAAAAAAGCTAAGAAAAGAGCTTTCAAAGAAATTCAAGGATTGTTTTATTGTTGTTTTTAAAGACAATAAAAAAATTGGGATTCGCTAAAAGTTGCGAATAACAGAAATCAAAGATATCAAAACTAATAAAATACAATACAGAAATGAAATCAATTACCAAAGAGGTAAAAATCGGACTTATCTCAATTTTTACATTACTGCTTCTTTATTTTGGAATCAACTATCTGAAAGGAATAAATCTACTCAAACCTGCCAATTATTATTATGTAGTCTTTGAAGATGTCACCGGCTTAACCGTTTCCAGTCCGGTTTATATCAATGGGTACAAAGCCGGATTGGTTCGTTCGTTCGAATATGAATATAACAACCCCGGACACATCGTGGTAGAGGTGGCTATGGATGATGAGCTACGGATAACGAAAGGAACAGAAGCTCAATTCAGAACCGATTTGATGGGAACCGGAGGCATAACGCTTAAACTTGACCTGACATCACAATCATATTTTGCACCCGGAGATACAATTCCGGGGGTACAGCATCCGGGAATGATGGATAAAGTTAATCAGGATATATTACCTAAGCTGGCAGTTATTATGGCGCGGATGGATACCGTGTTAGCCGGAATGCAAAAAGTAGTCACTAACCCGGCATTGAATAAATCTGTTGATAATATGCAACAGACCACCTCCGAACTATCACAAGCCTCTACTCAACTTAGCAAAATGATGTCAACAGATTTGCCTCTGGTTGTTGGTCATGTAAAATCAATTACGTCAGACTTTTCGGTGATGAGTAAAAATCTAAAGAAAATTGATTATGCATCGGCTGTTTCAAAAATAGATTCGACCATGTTGAATCTAAAAATTGCAACAGGCAGGTTAAATAGTACGGACAACTCACTGGGGCTGCTACTTAACGATCGTTCTTTGTTTGATAGTATAACGAGTACTACCGGTAGTGCAAATCGTCTCCTGATTGATTTAAAGGCTAATCCGAAGAGATATGTACATTTTTCTGTCTTTGGCAAATAATAAATGCTCTATTTAGATTCATTCTTTATTGTGATGAAAATTGAATTTTTCTTTTCAGTATGTAATAATATGCCTATTTATAAGCCTTTCGGATGAATAAAATGAATTATGTTCTACAACATAAAATTTGGGGATTGTTGTTAATCTGTTGATTTTCAGATTTATGATAATTTTATGTGCCGGATATAATTAAAAAAACAGGCTTTTTGTAACTGCCTGAATTTAAAAGCAATATTCTGATTCTTAAACAAACAACAAAATCGGTTGTTTTTTTTTCCGAAAATAAAGCTGAAATTTGTGGTTCGAAATAAAAAAGAAATAGAATTGTAATATGAGTTTGACGCATACGGAAGTCTGGGAAAAATGTCTCCGGATTATCCAGGATAATACGAAAGAGCAACCCAAAATGTTTGATACCTGGTTCAGGCCGATCAAACCGATTCATTATATGAATAATGAATTGATGATTGGTGTTCCCAGCCACTTCTTTATCGAGTTTCTCGAAGAGCGGTTTATCGGACTATTGCACAGTACGATTCATCGTGTCGCGGGGCCTGAAACAAAATTGATGTATCAGGTGTTGGTGGAGAGTGAAACTAACACCACGCTCAATGTAGAGGGTTCTGTAAGCAAACTCAATAAAAGAAAAGACTTACCGGGTAAAGATCTCAAGAAAGTTCCCGATCCGTTTACTCAGCGGGTATATCAGGATTTGGATCCTCAACTGAATTTCAACTACTCTTTTGATAACTTTTTTGAAGGAGAGAGTAATAAATTGACCCGAACAACGGGTGAATCTATTTCAAGAAACCCCGGCAAAACATTCAATCCATTATTTATTCATGGGGAATCGGGCGTGGGTAAAACTCACCTGATGAATGCGATTGGGGCAATGACCAAAGAGAATTTCCCTCATTTTCGGGTACTCTATGTGTCAACTCACCTGTTTCAGATTCAATATACCGATGCAGTACTGAATAATGCATCCAACGACTTCATCAATTTTTACCAAAGTATTGATGTCCTGTTGATTGATGATATCCAGGAATTGGCCGGTAAAATTTCAACTCAAAATACGTTTTTCCATATTTTCAACCATTTACACCAAAATAACAAGCAGTTGGTAATAACCTCAGACAGGCCTCCGGTTTCGTTGACGGGTTTGGAAGATCGTCTTTTATCCCGATTCAAATGGGGACTCACAGCAGAACTCGAAAGACCTGATTTAGGACTACGTAAAACAATTCTGAAGAATAAGGTTCGTCACGATGGATTACCTATTTCGAATGAAGTGGTGGAATATATTGCCGGTAATGTAACGCAGAATGTGCGCGATATTGAGGGTGTGATTGTTTCGCTGATGGCTCACTCGATGGTGTACAACCGGGAAGTGGACATTGAACTGGCCGAGCGGGTGCTGAGTAAATGTGTGAAATTCGAGAAAAAAGAGATTACAGTACCCCGTATCCTCGAAGCCGTTTGCGAATACCTCAAACTCGATCAGAAAATGGTTAGCTCCAAATCACGCAAAAGAGAGTATGCTCAGGCGCGTCAGATTTCAATGTTTTTATCAAAGAAACTGACGGATCAATCTTTCTCACGAATTGGCGAGATTATTGGCAACAAAGATCATGCCACCGTACTTCATGCCTGCAAGATTATCCGGGATTTGATTGAAATAGACAAAGGACTGAAAACTCAGATTGAAGAGATTGAATCCACAATAATTAAATAACCATACCATTGGTTTAAAGAATTAAAAGAGGCTTTTGCAAAATCGGCAAAAGCCTCTTCTTATTTATCGGTTACTGTTAGCGATGATTGTGTGAATCCGTTGATTTAAATCAGGGTTGCTCAACAGATCTTCCAGATTAATATGCATTCGGTATCGCCAGTAGTGGCGGGGATTGGCCGGAATATTTATCCGTTCTTCATCGGTCTCTTTTCGGCGAATATGACCGTCGATAGAAAGCCAGTCCTGCAATGGCAAAATGACTAACATTGAGGGTGAATGAAGATGATTCTGCACAATCTGTTCACAAAGATGTGGCTCTGCAAAAACAGGACAGCGACCATGACCGTGCAAAACGCGGTAATAGTAATGCTCTCTCTTTTCAGCATCCTCTTCCCACCAGCCACGCAGGGTGGTCATATCGTGCGTCGATGTTGTAGCCACAGACAGGTAGGGATAACTCTCTGTTTGTGCAAACTCAACGTGTGTATCTTTGGGCATTCTCTGAATTTCGAGACTCAGCATCTGTAACTCGTCCATTACCTTCGGCACACAGGCCGGAATCATACCCAAATCTTCGGCACAGACGAGCATAGATGTAGACGATAGCAAAACGGGCAACTTCTTCATGGCCTGATTGTGCCAATAATCGTTGTGTCTGTGGTAAAAAAACTCGTCGTACAACCGGTTGAAGTTCTGTTTTTGATAATCAGCCAATTGCCTGAATTTAAAGGTAAACTGAGCCGAGATACGTGGATGATATTTCCCTTTTTCTTTCGGATCTTCCAGAAATAATACTTCGCTGATTAGTGCATAAAGCGCATCACGCAGGGTGACGCTTTTGATATCCGTTTTTCCATTGAAGTGAGCCTGAACCTTTTTTTGTGTATCAAATTCGGGTTTCAGCATAAATTCATACGCATTGCGCCTCAACAAAAACAGGGAAGATACTTCTGCGGCATAATCGCCAAATAGCTCATTGAGGTACGCTTCGTGAATGTACGGCGTCAGGTGTGATTCTTCGAGGTTAAACCCATAACTGCCAATCTCCTCCCGGCTGTATGGCAATGCCGGGCTGAAATGGCCCAAAAGACCATGCACTGCATGTTGCGGAATTTCCCAAATTCTGAAAAATCCGAGTACGTGATCTATTCTGTACGCATCGAAGTAATCTGCCATTTTCGTAAAACGGCGTTTCCACCACGAATAGTTATCTTTCTCCATGTTTTCCCAATTGTAGGTTGGGAAACCCCAGTTTTGACCATTTACCGAAAAATCGTCGGGTGGTGCACCGGCCTGACCATTGAGGTTGAAATAATGTGGCTCGGTCCAGGCCTCGACACTCGTTGGGCTGATACCAATCGGGATATCGCCTTTCAGGATAATTCGCTTATTGTGAGCATATTCTACGGCTTCGCGAAGCTGAAGATGCAAATGATATTGCAGAAAATAGTAGAGCGCGATATCGGAATAAGCTGCCGAATCGGTAGAACATAGTTTTTCTATCTCTTTGCTGTTGTACACCTGATGACTCTCCCAGAGTCTGAAATCGGGGGTATTGTATTTATCGCGTAGATAAGAAAAAGCAGCATAAGAAATCAGCCATTGCTTGTTGGCATCGAAAAATGAACGAAAACCGGCAGAGCTGAGCGTAGTCTCTTTTTCCTGTTCGAAAATCAACCGGAAATAGCCCCATTTAGCTTCTGTAACTTTTTCGTAATGAACCTCTTTTAGCTCATTTAGCTTTTCCCTTATATCTTCAAACCGTCTTCTCTCTTTGGCGCTTTTCAACGTACCTATCCGATAGGGATTGAGATAAACCGGATGCAGGGCAAAAATAGAATTGGCATTGTAGGGATACGAATCCTGCCAGGTATGATTCATCGTCGTATCGTTGATGGGTAAAATCTGTATCACCTTCTGCCCGGTAGCCGCAGCCCAGTCTGTGATTTTGTGTAAATCGTTGAAATCGCCGATACCAAAACTCTCGTGGGTTCGCAGCGCAAAAACCGGAATAGCTACCCCGGCACCTTTCCATTTGGGCAATGGCGATTCGAAAGGCTGACAGTTAATGATAATAGATTCCCTTCCATATACTTCTCGCACAAAGAAGCGCCGGTTTAATCCGGGCTCCCACGCTACAATCTGACGTGTTTTGACATCGACCAGAGCAAACTTGAATTCAATATCCGGCTGAATCCCCGCAGCATTCAGGGTTACATCCCAGACAGGGAAGTCAGAGCTGTTGAGTTTAACTGCTTTTTTCGGATTCCAATCGCCCAACACAGGGTCGTTTCCCAACAACACTAAATCATATTCGGGTGTAACTGTCGGGGCATCTACCCTGAATGTTATGCTTTGTTTAAATCGCCTGACCGATGGTTTATTTTTTTCGTGTCGGGCAAAAAGGGTCTGAGCAAATGCAGATGAGTGAAAGGGCAAATCAGTCGGCTGATTTTGCCAGCGGTCGCAAATCCGGTAATAGTTGTTGGTATCGTTTGTTATCAACCGATGGGAGGCACCCCATTCGCGGTGAATGGTAGATGCATTTTGTACAATTGTGTATCGGTAGGATAGGTTGTATACCTTATCTTCCAGATTAACAGTTGCAGCCCAGTCGCCATTTCCGGTATATGATAGTGGATATATATTAGTAAAAGAATAACCGGGTTCGTCTGTAATCTCTATTTCAACAATAAGATTCTGACCGAAAATGGTCCGGTAGTTTATGTTAAATTCCAGTTGTATCATTTGCCTTGATTTTTAATTATTCAAAAATAGGAAAATTTACAAATAAATCAACATAAAATCGGATGAAATTCGGAATTTTAACGACAAAGCCTCTTTTATCGCAAGGTTGATTATTTAATCACAATTTGTTTGGGTTCGGTTGTTACTCAAAAAATAGAGACAAACCTCTGTTAATCCGCAATTTTCACATTTAGGTTTTCGGGCCAGACAGGTGTACCGGCCATGTAGTATCAGCCAGTGATGTGCAATAGGCAGCAATTCAGGTTTGATTTGCTTTACCAGCTCTTTTTCCGTT
>CAZHNZ010000129.1:0-11070 GCA_964534355.1 uncultured Parabacteroides sp. | reverse complement strand
GAGCGAAAATTTGAGGTTGCGCAGACTCTCTTCTATGCGTCTTCCCGGACGAAATCTTACGCGTGCACCTTTTACCAACTGTCGCGATGCTTCGGCTTCGGTGGCAACGCCATCGCTGCTAAGCCCCAACTGAAAAGAACCAAACGTACCGAAACGCACTATTTTACCATCCATCAGATGAGTTGTTATCTCACGGGTGAGCGCACTTAGTACGGCCAGTACATCGGTGTCTGTCAGTGTACACTTTTCGGAAATCAATTCCGACATTTTCTCAAGAGTGACCTCTCCGGCACTCTGTGCACTCACGTAAAATTTACGTGGCGCTTTTGCGTCCTTGGGGTTTGGACGTTGAATTAGCTTTAATGTGACCATTAAAATTAAATTATATATGATTAATACTATTGTCCCGCTTTATTCTTTTCGAGCAGAACGACAGCAAAATTACCTCATTATTTCAGAGAATTAAATAAGATTGCTCAATAGTTATGCTTCAGTTGTGCTATGGTTCGGTTTTATCTGATTCGTTTATCTCATTCATTTTTCATTTTATACGCCATGCTTTGTATGCAATACATGGTTAAACAGATTATATTGTGTTGTAATTTTTGTGGGGTGCGGATGGTAAGTAATGATGTAAATGCTAGCAAATAAATGAATAGAAATATTTTAATTGTTTTTTTACAGATAAATCAAATAAAAAAGAATAATGTTAGCCATTATTTATTATCTTTAAGCCCTGTTTTTGGAACAGAGATAACATGATATAAATACGAATACAAATGTAAATGGCAACAGAACCCCAAATTAAAGGAAATAAGATATTTGCGCCTCTGAAAAATGAATGGTTGGTGCTGAAACCCGAAGAGCACGTTCGGCAGAAATACATCATTCGGTTGATGGAGACCTACGGTTTTACACTCGATCAGATGGCACAAGAGGTACAGGTGAGCAATTCGCAGCGTGGGCAGGGGCGTGCTATGGCCGATATTGTGATATGGAAAAGTGCGAAAGACAAGGCAGAGCAAAATAGTCCCGTGATTGTAGTGGAGTGCAAAGCTGAGCACATTACGGTGCGAGAAGAGGATTATTTTCAGGGGTACAACTATGCTTCGTGGGCGGGGGCCGATTTCTTTGTGACCACCAACCTCAAAGAGACCCGAATATTTAAAGTGCTGAAAGGGAAAATACCGAAGAAGCTGGAAGAGGTGGTGAATATACCCAATGCCAAAACGGTGCTTGACCAAAGGGCTGTAAGCGAATTGCTGAAACAGACCAAAGCCTTTACCCGCGATGAGTTTTCTAAACTATTGTTCAAGTGCCACAATATTATACGTAACAACGATAAACTTTCGCCGGAAGCTGCTTTCGACGAAATCAGCAAAATTCTGTTTATTAAAATTCGCTACGAGCGTACCAATTCCGATGCGCAGATATTCTCGAAAGAGGAATTCATGAAAGCGAAAGAGAGTTACGAAAAATTCAAACCCAAAGACGGAAAGGATTTCTACCAGTTTTTGTTTGAGCAGACCAAAGAAGATTTTAAAGACGATGATCTGTTTGATCCGGCCGAAACATTACGCATTCGCGAAAATAGCTTCGAAGCCATTGTCAAAGAGCTCGAAATCTATAACCTCTCCACTACTTCGGATGATGTGAAAGGGATTGCCTTCGAGCAGTTCCTGGGGAAAACCTTCCGGGGCGAGTTGGGACAGTTTTTTACACCTCGCACCATTGTCGATTTTATGGTGGAAGTGCTCGACCCGCAGGAGGGAGATGTGCTGTGCGACCCCTGCTGTGGTAGTGGAGGTTTTCTGATTAAGGCGTTCGAATATGTACGCTCCAAAATAGAGAATGAAATACACCTGGCCAAAGAGAAAATCAAGAACGAATATTACAACGACTCGTATGAAAAGCTTTCGGACAAGAAAAAAGCCGATATTGACGAACAGGTAAATGATCTGTTTGCCAAGCTGAATGCGGAACTGGATATCAACAACGAAAAGAGTCGGTTGCGTACTCTCTCGTACGACTGTATATTTGGCACCGATGCCAACCCCCGGATGAGTCGAACCGCCAAGATGAATATGATTATGCACGGAGACGGACACGGTGGGGTGCATCACAACGACGGATTGCTAAACGTGAACGGTATTTTCGAAAACCGATTTGATTTGATACTGACCAATCCGCCATTCGGTGCACGGGTAGAGAAGAGTCTGAAGATTACTGAAGCCGATAAATATACCGACGAAGCAAGGATAAAAAAATACCTGAAACGATACGGCTCGGCCTACGAAGAGGCTCTGAAACAGGTGAATAACAATATCGGAAAATCGCTGCTCGACCTATATGAAACGGGTTCGATGAGTACACTCACCGAGGTATTGTTTATCGAACGATGCCTGAACCTGCTCAAACCCGGTGGCCGTATGGGTATTGTGTTGCCCGAAGGTGTGCTCAACAACACCAACCTACAAAAGATTCGCGACTATGTGGAGAGCAAAGCCAAGATTGTATTGATAGTCTCTATCCCACAAGATGTGTTTATTGCCAGTGGTGCGACGGTGAAACCGAGCTTGCTGTTCTTCAAGAAATTCACCGAAGAAGAGGCTGCTGAGTGGAACACGATTGCTACTGAAGCAAACGATACCATTCGTGCGAAATATGCAAACCAAATGCAGCCAATAGCTGAAAAACTGGAACTTCGCGGTAAAGAGGCACCCTCTGCTGCCGAAAAGAAAGCACTGCGCGAAACCCTGAAGCAACTGGACGAGAAGATGGCTGCTGAGATAAAAGCGTACATCAAACAGGCATTCGACTACGAAATACCTATAGCTGAGGTGGAGAAAGCGGGTATCAGCAGCATTGGTGCACCAATTGAAAATGAATTGGAGCCTTTGGCTAAAGAGTTTGTGTCATATAGAAAGTCGCACCAATTGTGGGGAAGTAAATACGACCGTATCGACTACGAAATATTGCCCGATGGCAATATTTATCGAATGCCGTACAGTGGAGAAGCACAAGTGGCAGGCGAACCGGAAATGTTTTACGGAAAATAGGGGGTAAAGATGCAGACAATAATAAATACATATTTGAGATTTACCTCTCTTCGAAAAACCGTGTTCTGGGATTTTTACTCGTTGAACAACAAGAATAGTATACAATCAAGATATCCTATTGTTTCACTTAAAGAGGTTCTTACTCAAAGAAAAGAGTCGATATTAATTGATGATTCGCTATTGTACAAAAGATGCCGTGTGCAGGTGCAGGCAAAAGGCGTCGTTTTAAGAGATGAAGTAATTGGAAAAGAGATAAAAACAAAGAAGCAACAACTGTGTAAAAAAGATGATTTTCTTGTAGCTGAAATTGATGCAAAAGTAGGGGGATACGGTATTGTTCCTCAAGAACTGGAAAATGCAATTGTAAGTGGCCACTATTTTCTATTTGAGATAGATCAATCTAAACTTCTTCCGGAATTTTTAGGAATTGTTGTTAAGCAGAATGATTTTGCTAAACAGATAAAATCGACTGGGAGTACAAATTATGCGGCTATAAGACCATATCACGTTCTTGAATATCTCATACCTCTGCCTACAATTGCAGATCAAAAACGCATTGTAAAGAGCTATCAGGAAAAAATAGATGAGGCGGAACGGTTGGAGACAGAAGCGAAGGGTTTGGAAGGGGAAATTGAGCTGTTTTTGTTTGAGAAATTGGGAATTGTAATCTCAATGGAATCAACTGAAAGAACCTTATTCAATTTAGTCAAGTTTTCAAATACTCAGAGATGGGATACACTGTTTCTTTTAGGTCGCTTACCCTCTTCAATAGCTAAATATGAATTGAAACAGTTCTCAGATATTATTATTAATTTCAATAGAGATGGTTTTGGTAAGTCATGTCGAATTGATACGAAAAACTTTCCTGCAAATGAGTTTCGTTATATTGGAATGGAGCATGTTGAAAAAGAAACAGGTAACGTTCTGGAAATGCCTATTGTAAAGGGGCATGAAATTAAAAGTCAAACACTGATAATTCCAAAAGAATTTTTAATATTCGGTAAGTTGAGACCATATTTGAATAAGTATTGGATAAATAACACCGAATTTGACAATATCATTTGTTCATCTGAGTTCTTTGTATTTGACATTGATAGTAATGTGGATAAATTGTACTTTAAATATATTTTGGCTTCCAATTTTATTCAATCTCAAATTACAGATAAGACCAGTGGCGCGAGAATGCCGAGAATAAATGAAGAGATATTTTTTAATTTAGAAATTCCTATTCCACCGATTAATATTCAAATTGAAATTGCAAACACCATTTCTTCAATGAAAGCCAAAATCGAATCATATAAATTAAAAGCAAAAGATAATAAACAATTGGCTTTAGTGGAGTTTGAAAAAGAGATATTTGGTTAGAATTCCCATAATAAAACGATTTATTAGAATTTGTGAATTATGAAGAGAAAAATAAGTATGGTATTTAATCGGATGCCTGAGATAAGGAAGTCCGAATTCAATAATTTAATGAGTTTATTAATTAATAACACTTACTCTGTTGAGGAAGGATTAGGATTTATTGACGTAGAAAGCGATGAAGATAAGGTTTTGTATGCAAAGTTAATTAAACGTACACCAACTATAATTCAGGAATTTGACATTCATACTCAATCTTTTGTAAAAAGAGAGATTTTTATATTTGAGGAAATTTCGTTTGGGATTGACTTTAAATCTCAAACTTTATATGCCTTTGGTGCGCTGGCTAATTTGGGGAAAGTAAAAAATGCAATAAATAGGATTTGCACAGATCCTTATTATTATTCGAACCTTGAATTAAACATACCTCAATTAATGAGTAGATTAGAGGCGCAAGAGGAGGTCTTCTCACTTAGTGAGATTGTAATAAATAGATTCAGATATAAAGAAGGCGCATTGGGTCGATACACTGCAAAAATATCGAATCAGATAATTGGAAATTATTTAATTAAAGAATATCCAGAAGATGTATCTAAAGTCGTTTTAAACTTTTGTTCATCGAATCAAATTGAATATGAAATTTCACTAAGTACAAATAACTCAATTAGTATAAAATGCGAAGAAGATGATTTGTATATTATAATAGATAATTTTTTAAATCTAATTAAATAGAATATGGCAGAAGATCAATCAGCAAATGGGGATATTTGGAATCAAGAGGCAGCAACTTTGTTGTCATATTTATCTTGGCAGAAAATTGGTGATCACAACATTGATGTGAAAGGGGATGATGATAAGAAATATGGACTTGATACTATCCTAACCTTTTCAGATCATAGTAAAAATTTACCTCAGAGCATTATATTAGAAGCTAAAAGATATAAAACCACAAGTTTTCAAAGCTCAATGATAAAAGGATGGATTGAAAGATTAGATACAAAGCTAACTAAACTTAGAAATTCAGATAATTTTTTTGAACAGTTTCCCGAATTACGTGAAACAGCAACTCTTAATTATGGAATTATAGCTATTTGGTTTTCTGATAACCAAAATTATAAACCTCTTACTTCAATATTTGAAGGTGTAAAGTTATCTTCAAAACCTAAGAAAAGCAATCAACACAATAAGATTTTTGTGATTGATAACCCAATTATATTGAGGCTTTGTTCTATGTTGAATGCAATAAAAGATATTGATAATAATAGTGAATTTAACTATTATTATCCGTCTTCATTAATTAATGAAGGACCCGTTGTAAGATCAAAAACTCTTTCAATTGAATATATCTTTTCGGAAATAATACTCGCAGAGTCAAAAGACAAAAATGACAAAGAATGTAAAATAGTATTTTATTTCGGCGAATTAGATGTAAAATCCTTTCGATATATCAAATCTTTATTAACAAATGTTCAATTTATGGATAAGGATAAACCGTTAACTCTATATTTATATCAAAGAAATGATGAGTTTAGGAAAATACGACCAGATGTTGAAAGAATGTTTAGTGAAATAAAGTTTGAAATAAAAAATATGGATTCTCTAAGTGATTTGCCTGGTTCAATTAAAGACTTGACGATATGAGTAAAATAAAATATCCTACACCATATGAATTAAAAGAGGTACTAACAAACTTTGCTAACAGAAGTTTTGTGACCCAAATGTGTCAATCTAAAGGTATTTTCTTTATAAACGCAAGACATGAAGATGTCGCAGAAAATTTATCACGTATACTTTCTGAACCAAAAAGTTTAGAAAAGTTAAGAGAAATGGCATATCAAAACAATTCAAGTCATGCCCTAAGTGGTTTTGTAATTAAATCATCAGAGAATGATTTCAGTTTAAAAGGTTTTTATGAAAGAACTCGAGACTATGGACAAACAGTAACAAAAGGATATAAACTTGGGTTATTGACAAAAGTTAGTATTGGAGGGAAAGATAGTTTTAAGGGGTCGATTGAATACACCAAAAAAAGACCAGGTAGAATAGAATTTTTGGATGAAGAAATGAGTTTTGCCGAATTCTATTTCACTGAACTTGAAAATGGGGAATGGCAAATTGAAGTTGATGGACGGCGATCAGCTGATGGCAAAGAAGTCATTAATCTTATTTCAGGCATAGTGCCCAAGGCAACCACTAATATTCAAATTCTTGAGATTGATAAACTCGATAAAAAAGACACCATAACTTTCTTTGATAAACTAGCTAAAGAGGGTCTAAGTAAAGACTGGTCTTTTATTGATACAAAGCATTTGACATTAAAAAGACGAAAAGCATTAGAGGATGACGAAGAAGTAGATGACGAAGCAGAGATTTCTGAATCCCAGTTGTCTGGAATAAGTCAGGCTATTTTGGAAGGAAAAAATCTAAGAGAGAATCCATTTGTAAAACAGTCAGAAGCAGGTGGTTATATTTTTACTGCTATGACTTATCAATTTGACAATAAAACAAAGGCAGAATCAATTCAAATAAAGGCAGAATTTAAAGGAAGTCCTAAAATATTTGAAGTTTCAATAGTTTCATCAGATGTGTTTGAAGGGATAGAGGCTAAACGAATTGCTCAACCGCTGTCTTCTGAAGATCACTTAAAAATTAGATCGGAATTTTGGAATAATGCCAAAGTAATATTTAATGAATTGATTTAATCATGCAAACAGCCCTATATTTTAACCAAAAACGCTTTGTAGAAAAAGAGTTTACCAAAGAATCGGAGCTTGAGAATCTGATGTATTCGAATGCGAAGATTTTATTCGGTCAAAGTAGTATATTGATCGAGAAAAAGAAGTTGATAGAACACAAAACATTGGGTGGCACTATCCCCGATGGATTTTTGTTTGACCTCAGCGACCCGAAGAATCCCGAATTTTATTTGATCGAAGTAGAACTTTCTACCCATTCTTTCTACAATCACATCTTCAAGCAAATCACCAAGTTTTTCGCTTTCTTCAAAAATCCGGAAAGTCAGGGACAATTAATTTCGAAATTATATGATGTGATCCGTACGGATGATGAGTTATTGAAGGAGTTTAAGTCAAGAATAGGCAAAGAGGAGGTTTATAAGTTTATCAAAGACACGATTGAGAACAGTCAAAACATTCTTTTGATTCTCGATAAAGATATGCCAGAACTCCCCGAGATTGTGAAAACCTACACCGATACGTGGGGCAAAATAGTAAAACTAACCTTGCTGAAAGAGTATTGCTGCAACAGCGAAAGCATCATTAGCCTTACCCCCGAATTTGAAAATCTGGAGAGCAGCGATACCGTCACCGAGGAGGATACTGTAAACCCATATAACGAAGATTATCATCTGGAGGGCGCAAAACCCGAACTCAAAGAGGTATATGCATCGCTACGCAAATCGCTTTTCGAACAGATAAAAGATTTGAAATACAATCCGCTTCGCTACTATATTTCCATGCGTAAAAAGCGAAATTTTGCATTTATGAAAGTGCAGAAGAATAAAATCAGCATTGTGGCTATGATGGAGCAATCGAAGATCGAAAGCAGATTAAAACATCATACAATACGGCCGCTTGGTGAAAGTGCTCAGAAGTTTTATAATGGGCCTTGTGCAGAGGTGATTATTACAGATGAAAACCATCTGGATGATGTGGTGAAATTGTTGGTAGAGATACAGAAATAGAGTGAAAAGAAAAACGTTAACTTGTAGACTGAAAAGAATCTGAATCTCAATTCCTGTTAGGGCATTTTTACATCACCAGAATAACGCATAAATAGCATGAAAGCAATAAAACCCATAATCACACTAGATAACGGTGAAACGGCAGAGGCGCAGGCACCTTATATTATATCGGCCAGTCGCGCTACAGATGTGCCGGCTTTTTATGCGGATTGGTTTGTAGAGCGTTTCAAGCGGGGATATATAAAGTGGAAAAATCCATTTAATAATGTATCGTCTTATGTCTCTTTTCAAAACACCCGTTTGATTGTATTCTGGTCGAAAGATTATCGGCGATTGATCAGGCATCTTGATTATTTTGATGAGAGAGGGGTCAATTACTATTTCCAATTTACTCTAAATGACTACGATAGTGATGGAATTGAAAAAGGCGTTCCCTCGGTAAAGAGCCGGATTGAGACCTTTCAGAAATTGGCCGATCGGGTAGGGAAAGAAAAGGTTATCTGGCGGTTTGATCCCTTTATATTGACTGACAAAATTGGAGTCCCTGAGTTGTTGCATAAAGCAGAAGGGATTGGCAATCAGCTAAAAGGATATACGGATAAACTTGTATTTAGTTTTGCCGATATTAGTCAATACCGTAAGGTAAAAGCCAATCTGGATCGCAGTCCGATAGCCTATCGGGAGTTCGACGACCTTCAAATGCATGAGTTGGCGAGTGGTTTGCAACAGCTTAATCAAAGTTGGAATTTTGAAATAGGGACGTGTGCCGAAAGGATTCCTCTGGAACAATATGGGATAGTTCACAACAAGTGCATTGACGATGATTTAATAATCCGGCTATTCAATAAAGATAAAATTCTGATGGACTTTTTGGGAGTGACGGTTTTGCCACCGGATATGTTTAACCCGGAACCTCAGATAATGAGGGGGAAAAATAATAAAGACAAAGGACAGCGGGATTTTTGTGGTTGTATAGTCAGTAAGGATATCGGCGAATATAATACCTGTCCGCATCAATGTGAATATTGCTATGCAAACACAAGCAAAGAAATAGCGGAAGCCAATTATTTACGTTTTAGAAGAAATACAGATTCAGACTCTATAAGCGGAGAGATATGAGTGAATTTCTAATTGAAGAAGGTACAAATTATTCGATTCTGATTGATTCAAGACCGGATATTTGTTTTAACAGGATCAGGCGGATATCAGAAGATTTTATACGTCAACTACCAAAGGATATTAACGATAAACTTTGGAGGGAGCTGGAAAGTGGTGTTGTTCTGCTTGAAACAGAGGCGCATATGTCTATGTATATATTTGCTTATGGAAATATGCACATTGCGAAACTTAATGAGGCATTTGCGAAGCTTCCTTTTGATCAGATGCCCGAGGAAATTGAGGTTATCGATTGGGGGTGCGGTCAGGCTCTGGCAACTGTTGCTTTGCATGACTACATGAAAGCAAATGCAATAAAGAAATCAATTCGAACAGTCACACTAATTGAACCTTCTGATTTAGCCATTAAAAGGGCTGCCTTGCATGTGAAAAAAGTTCTTCCCGGTTCGAATATCAGAACGGTAAAACGAAAACTGGATGATGTGGATGGAATCCACATCGCAATAGAAGATAATAAAACCGTATTGCATTTGTTCTCGAATATTTTGGATGTAGAGGGATTTTCTCTTGAAAAACTAAAGTATAATATTGAAACAAATGAAGTAAACAATTTCTTTGTTTGCGTAAGCCCGGATATAAACGAAGTGCGAAATCAGCGGATTTATGATTTTGTAAATTCGTTTGAGTCAAGAATTGTTTTACACAAATACAAGAATAAATGCTGGGTTAATAATTGGTCTATTAATCTATATGTTTTCAATGTGATAAATTTGCATGATTGCGAATTGCTGTATGTTCCATGGGATGTAATCGATAAGAAAAGTGGCAATGTTGACTATGTTTTTTGTGGTTATCGAAAAGATGATTATTTGAATTTTAAAAATAGGGATTCGGTAGTGTTTTTAAGTTACAGGGGTTCCGATGGACATATATGGGGTTTGATAAATTCCAGTCGTGAGTTGATCGTCCCCATAAAATATAGTGTAATATTCTATAAAGAATTTAGAGTGACTTCTACTGCTGATATTGAAACTGATTATTATCAGCTATTTAAGCCAACTGCTCAAGATGTTGGTTTTTACGCTGTAATGTCATATGGAAAAATGGGATATCTTAACATTATGACAAAACAGGAGATTGATTGTGTATACGATGAGGCAGATGCTTTTTGTGAGGGAAGAGCCATTGTTCGACTTAATAAGAAATATGGCTGTATAGATATAAATGGCAAAGTAATTGTCCCATTTTTTTATGATTTTATAGGTCGTTTTAAAGACGGGATCTCGCTTGTAAAGATAGACAATTTATATGGATATATTGATTTAGACGGTAATACTGTTATACCAGTGGCTTATCCTTACTTGTCGAGAGAATTTGATGGTCTAATTGAATTTAAAAAAAATGATTTATATGGTGTGATGAACAGAAATAAGGTGGTAATTGATCCTATATATAGCATGTTAGCGCATTATTCAGGCTATTTTGTATTTCAAGATAAATCATCAAACCGACGCGGATTAATTGATTATGAAGGCAATATTGTGATTAAGGCTCAATTCGATTGTATATATAACTTTAGTGAATTGTATTTTGATGAATCAGTTTATGAAGATTATTTTTATGAATTTGGTTATGAGATTTTAGAATCAATTGTTGATGTCAACAACAATATATTTGCTGTTAAAGAAAATAAGTTCGGAGTTGTTAATCTGGATGGAACAGTTTTGATAGATTTTATCTATGATAGCTTCAAAATTTTAAACAAATCAGAAAATGAATTTTGCTATTTAGTGTCAATTGATGAACTCAATGGGTTAATTGATGGTGATG
>CAZHNZ010000128.1:0-11241 GCA_964534355.1 uncultured Parabacteroides sp. | reverse complement strand
CCGGTATCTCCGGGGTTGGTCGGGCCTGTGTTAACAGATGTTGCTCTGGCCGACCTGGTATTTAGCAACAACATCATTACGGATGCAGTTGCAGCAGTATAACCCATTTTTTTTATCGCATCGCGGCGTGATATAGCCGGGCTTTCAGTTATTTTTTTGTTCTTTTTCATAATGAATATCTCAATATTTAAAATTACTTATTGAGCTTAATCAGAACCGACATATCGCCGTCTGCTACTTTCACCACATAGATGCCACTACTCAGACTTACCGGGATTGATTGAATATGGCCTGCTTTCAATTTGGCAGAAACAATAATTTTTCCTGTAATGTCGTAAACAGTTGCTACAGCATTGTTGCTAACTTCGCCTTTAATAATGAGTGAACCTGCTGAGAAATATGCAGATAAAGACGTAGTCTTATTGCCAGCATTCAGCCCGGTAGCAATCTTATTCGGATTGGCATACAGATAGAAGCGACCGGTGCCCTGAGTATTTGCATCAACCTCTGCGGTATAACTGGCATTGATCACGCTCAAATCTGTAAATGTTTTGGCTACGCGGTCTTCCAGTACAACGTTGTATCCTGCAGGGAACGATGATGCTGAGAATGTGATTTTTCCACCTGTGGTATAATCGAGACCTACCGGTATAGCATCTGTTGTTGAAGGCAGTGCTTGCAGACAGATGTCTGTGTTATTGCCATCCAGCAGTCGGGTGTAGAGTGCAAAGTCTTTGTTGGCACGCAAAAGGGCTGCATCATAACTGGCATCAACTCCGTTGCTCATACCGTCGTTGAATTTTACCTGAGTAAAATATTTGTCTGTTCCGTTTGAAGCAAAAAGTTTCACCTCGCTCCAGTCGCTAACAGCTGAAGAACGGAAGGCAACTGCACTGTTTACCACCTGCATGGCAGCAGTAAGAGGGAAAGTTGTGATTCCTTCTGCCACTCTTACCATAAATGCCTGACCTGCCTGAACTGTTGTTGCATCAGTTACATATTGGCCTGAGCCTGAGTTGTCCCATACATATACGGCTTTGAACAGACCGGAATTGCTGCTGTTGAACAATGCATCGTTTGCGCTTTTAAGAGCAGAAACAGAAAGAGCAGTTGTGTAGGGGTTACCAATACAGTTCCAGTCCTGAGAAACAGTTGTGTTGATAGTTCCGGTTTGAGGTGTTCCGGTAAAACTTACCAATCCGTCAGAAGAACCTTTGAGTCGAATAGTGAATCCGCGACCGGCATTCATGTTTCCATTTGCAGCTCCATCTGTGAAATAACCGTTCCATGCATTCGATGTTGAATTGTAGTCAGTAATGCCACGAACAGAGCTTGTTCCGGTAGAAATTTTGCTGTTGTTATTGGTGATAAACTCAGCAACAGTTAAGCCAGATACCGGAGAAGTTGTCAAATGCCATTTGGCAGGTGCCATGTAGCGATTGTAAGTTACATTGCCGGTAGCAGTTCCTGTTATTTGCAATTGACCGCTGTTAGTAGCGTCAGACTGAATAGTCAGGCTGGATCCTGTTTGAACGTTGATGTTTTTACAAGTCGCGCTGGTGGTAGATGCGATTACCGGTTTGTTGGTGACATTCGGGATAGTCGCGCTAACGTTGGCCGTAGGTACCCCCACGCTCCAGTTTCCTGCAGTGCTCCAGTCTGTGCTTGTATTTCCACTCCATGTGTTTGACGGTATCTGATAAGCTCCCGCCGTTGCATCTGCATCGGTCAGCGTTGCGCCAACAATATCGTTGGTGGGCGCAGAGGCGTAAACGTTGATGGTTGTACCCGTGCCTTGTACCTGATATGTGGCAGGTAATGATGCCCGTACTGATTTTAGTGCGGCTGAGGCTGTATTGTTTATTTTAAAGTTAGCCGAATGTACCGCGTCATAATTTGCCTGATTAAAGCCGGCATCACCGGGTATACCCACATAGCCTACAGCTGTAGGTGCCGATACGAACAGCATATCTGTGGTTAATTTGGTAGAGTCGTTTGTGGCAGGAGTATAAGGATAAAGTCCGGTTGTATTTGTAGCTCTTGTGCCGAAAACATTACCGGCTACATAATGGCTGGTTGTGTTAGCCCTTAGTTCATCTTTTACGTCTCCTGTAATAATTGAATTAACTATCAGCCCATTATTTATTAGTTCTACGGATGCAACCCCAGTGCCGGTAGAGTTATTGACGATTGTTGAATTAACAATTTCGAGACCAGAATTATTTGCAGAATATGCATCACAACGAATGGCACCACCATTGGTTATGGCTGAATTGTTGTAGATTACGCAATTCTTTACGATTGCCTTTAAATCCGGAGCCGAAGATGCCCCTAATGCATAAACAGCACCGCCATATGTCGTTGCTTTGTTATTGCGAATGACTGAATTTGAAAGATTACCTCCATATTTGTAGAAATATACACCACCATACGAAGTAGTTCCATAATTGTCTTCAATCAAACATTGATCAACAACAGATCTCGAATTATTAAGAGTAACAATTCCTGAATGTGCTTTTATTTTTTTTACGATACAACACTTCATGTAACCTTGCTGTCCATCATTATCATTTGCGGCTCCGGCTAAACCGATACTTATTGCACCTGAAAAACTACCATATTTAAAATCTGTCAGTGTAACTCCATTTACCTCACCACCGGCATCTATTCGTAAAAGACGTTCACCGTCAGTTGTGCCGGTTTCAGCATATTTAAATCCCGATTTACCACAAAGAGTTGTTGCATTTGTCATTTCCCATGGTTCTACTATACCATTGCCATCTAGATCTGACGTAGCTCTTGAGTTTAGGTCTATTGATGATTCATTACCTTTGAACCCACCGTAGATTTTACCGCTGGTTAATTGCGTGCCTTTGGTCGCTACACCATTAAGGGTGTATGTCCCACTGGCAAAATAGTATGTGGCAGTTCCATCTGCCGAATTATCAGCTAAATACGAAAGGTTGAAGTTGTTTGCATCATCTGTAGCTGTAATGATCTGGTTGGTCGATGCCCCGATATTGCTCCATGCACTACTTCCTGAAGGGCGAACATAGTAGATTGTATAAATGTCACCAAAGTTAGCTACTACCGATAAGTCTGAAGTTGCGGCAAAGGAATAGGATTTGTTTATCGATACAACATTGCCCCCAATTGTCCAGTTTATAAATCGTTTGCCACTTGCTGTAGCGGCTGCGGTGAGTGTTACAGTGGCGTTATTTGCAAAATCTCCACCTCCTGATACCGTACCATCCGTGCTTGCAGCAGATACACTAATTGCATGCTTAGATGTAAATATAAGCTCATTACCATAGGTAGTGCCGATTGCATTCGTAGCATACGCTCTTACATAGTAAGTCGTATTGTGTGATAACCCGGTAATGTTTCCAGTGCCATCGGTGGTTTTGGATGATAAACTTACATCCGGATTTGAAGAGGTGCTCCAAACCACACCACTTGTCAGGATGGGTGAACCACCGGTCGATGCGTAGCTAATGCCTGATGTCGCATCTGATGAACCAATACCTGATACAGCTGTTGTCAATACACCTATAGGTGCTGTTGTTGCAAGATTATAAGTTATTGAAAATTGAGTGGCTGCAGTATTATCATTGCCTGCGCCATCTTTTACTTTAGCTGAAGCAATATCAACAGTTACAGCCCCACCTGCCGAGGGTGTAATGGTTGCAGTATAAACTTTCGCGCTAACTGTAGTGATTGCAGAAAGTGTTCCGTTGCCAACTGTTACATCACTTGCTGTAAAACCGGTAATGTTTTCGCTAAACGTAAAAGTTACAGGAATGGGAGAAGTAGAGGTGGGGCTGCTTGCCGAAGATGTTATTGTAACAGTTGGCGCTGTTACATCGTAGTTATATGCTCCAATGGCATTGCGGGTGTCATTATTGATATCTGTACCCGGCACTGTTCCCATAATTGAAATACTTGAACCAGTACCACCAGATGCAAGATACGAACTTGGCAATGTAGAGATGGATGTTGTTGCAGCAGAAGAAGAGGAGGATGTAATATAATAGTTTGCTGCTTTAATTTCATTTTGCTTAGCCAATGTCCAGCCAGACGCATCTGAAGTTGAATTTCCTACAGCACCTTGAAATGTAGTTGCAGTTTTAAAATTCACCCCGGAAAAGGTAAGATCTGCAATACCGGAAGTACAATTTGTTCCGGGATATAATGCAGAACCACCATTTGCTCCATAAATTGTGCTCAGAACATAATTTGTAGTTTGTCCAGGTCTAATCTCTGATTTTGAGTCACTCAAAACAATACTATTCGCTAATACACCGCTACCTGTCAACTCTACAGAAGCCGTACCTGAAGTGGCTGTTGTATTATTTACGACAGTACAATTAATGACTTCGAGACCTTTTGCGCCACTACTAACATCTCCTTTGATTGCACCACCACCGGTGCTTGTCGATGTACCACCTGTATTATTATAAATAACACAATTATTTACCACAGCCATAAAAGCAGTTGAATTAGATGGTGTGTTTCCCAGATAAATTGCACCACCGTTACCTGAAGCGATATTATTTCGTATTACACAATTTGAAACCGTACCTCCCATTTTATTCATATAAATTGCACCACCGTTTCCAGCTACAACATTACAATCCTCAATCAGACATTTGTCTACCACAGAGTTGGAACAAGTCATCATAATAATACCTGAACCAATCGAAGCTTTTATTTTACGGATAGTACAACATTTCATTGTTCCGGAATTGGCTAAGGTATTGTTGCCATCTGATGGTGCAGATGTTACTTGTCCTAAAATAAATGCACCATTACCTAATGACTGACTGTAGTTGTAATCATAGAACGTAAAACCGTTAATCTCGCCTCCGAGTACAGTCATTAGTCTGGCAGATCCACTTGTGCCTGTATAAGCTTGCGCACCATTAATTACAACTTCATTTGCAAATTCCCAGGGTTCTACTATCCCATTTCCATCATTGTCTGATAATATTCGGGATGAAAGGTCAGATACAGAAGATTCGTTACCTGAGAATCCACCATAAAACTTTCCTGATGTAAGACTTATCACTCCAGTTAGCTTGTATGTGCCCTTTGCAAAATAATAGGTATCTGCACCTGTGGCTGCAGGGGTTGCACCCATTGCACTGAATGAGAAAACATTTCCAGATGCCAATGTTACAATTGTTGCACCCGGGATGTTGCTCCACGCAGTGGAATTCCCAAACGGACGAACATAGAATGTCGCCGCCTCAGCACCTACCCCCATCATCAGCAAAACGCCGACCATAAGAGATTTAATAAAAAGAAGATTTTGTTTCATACGGAAAAGATTTAATTGTTTATATTTGATTTGATTGTTCTGAATTGATCGGTTGTAAATTGTATAAGTATGTTAACATAGGATTGTACTCAATACAGTCAAATATTGTCAAAGTTATATTCTGTTAGTTCTTTTTTTGTCAATTAAGTCTGTAAAAATCGTCGTAAACGTTTGCAAAACAGTGGGTTTTTTATGTAAACGTTTACGGTAATCCGGGTTAAAAACGATGTAAACGTTTACGAAAAATATCCCGAAAAAAAAGGATTAGTTGAATGAGTGCATTTTCAAATTTGTAAATAATCAAATGTGTTGTAGTAAATTAACGACTTGATATCTTTTTTCTCTTAATCTGTTAACGGGGTATTTTATTGTATCGAACTTAAACTAATGATTCTATTTGTTAAATTAATTTTACCTATAGGCACAAAAAAGCCCCACAGTAAAAACTGCAGGGCTGTATTCAGTTGAAAATATACGATGGTTTTTTACCTACCTGTATTATTTTACAATAACTTTGTTTTTGTGAGTACCCAATACAACAATGTAGAGTCCTTTGCTGGCAGCAATTGTAGTTTGGTTAGATGTTAACGATACTTTGTTTATGAGCTTACCTGTTACATTGTATACAGAAGCAATATCACCAACGTTTCCACGTATCACAATTGCGTTTTCTGTAGCATAAGCAGCTGCTTTAGATACAGACGCCGTTTCCAGTTTGGTTGGTTGTTGGTATACGTAAGCACCAACAGTGCTATTGCCTGCTCTGGATGCTCCGGTAATATCTTTGGCAGGTACTGTAGCGGTGATGCTAACAGCAGCTGTACCACCAGTATATGTGTAGTTGGCAGGCAATGTTGCTACACCGGCTACCAATACGGCAGGCGAGCTGCTGCTGGTGATGGTGAAGTTAGCTTTGCGGATAGCGTCGTAATCTGCCTGAACAAAAGGTGTAGTGTAGTCAGGAATCATTACACCGGCGAATCCGGTTGGACTCTTGAAGCTTAAATCAGTGTATTCTTTACCCCTCATATTGCCGGCTTTGTAACCACCAGCGGTGATTATAGAGTCGCCCATAACATTGCTTGCAATAAATGAATTTGCTGTGTTTGCCCGTATTTCTCTGGAAATGTCGCCTACTGCAATCGAGTTCGCAATCAATCCGCAATTGATCAGCTCTACCGAGGCGTAGCCGGTTTGTGCAGTTGTGTTTGTTTTGTTATTTACAATAGTTGAATTTACAATTTGAAGACCACGTTTACCCGAAATACCTTCACCGCGGATGGCTCCACCGTAAGCAATGGCATAGTTGTTGTAAACCACACAATTTTCGACAATGGCATCCATATCTGTAGCTGCTATACTTGTTGCATGAATTGCAGCAGAACGGGCTCCACCGCCTACGCTGGCATTGTTGCGAATAATACATCCGGATACTGTACCACCAACGGCATTAAGAAATACAGCACCACCAAAGTTAGCAACGTTCATTACGTTACTTTCGATCAAACAGTTTTCGATTTTCGAATATTTGTTTGTGGAAGTGACTATGCCATATCCTGCTTTCATACGTTTCACAGTACAAAGGCGAAGGAAACCTGCTTTTTCTGTTACACTATTTGCTACAGTGCCGGTAGCGGTGGGTACACCCAATGTGATTGGGCCGGCATAAGTTGGATAATAAAAATCTGTAATAGTAACCCCGTTTACTTCCGCTTCTGGACCACAAACAACGATCATGCGAGATTTTGATCCTGTGGTGCTCAAAAACTTAACAGAATCGCCAGATGCTGTGATGATGGCTTCGTTACTGAATTCCCAGGGTTCTACGATGCCGTTTCCGTCTAAATCAGAGGTCAGGCGTGCGTTCAGGTCGATAGCTGATTCGTCACCCTTGAATCCACCATAGATTTTTGATTTGGCAGAGGTGGGAGGAGTTGTTTCAGTTCCTCTACCTACCGTAAGAGCCACTGCTGTGTAGGTGCCCGGTGCCAGATAAAGCACAGAATCTGCACCGACGTTGGGGAGTTTGTTGCCGGTAGGCAATGTTAGAATGTTTGCACCGGGAATATTGTTCCACGAAGTGGCATCTGTGCTGGTTCGCACGAAGACGTCTGTTGCAAAAACTGAGCAGGATGCCAAAAGAGCACATGCGAGTGTGAGTTTTTTCATAATTTGTAATGATTTTAAAGTTTAAATGAATTATAATTGTGTATGTTGGTATAAATCTTGTTCAAATTTATATAAGTCATTTCAGTAAAGATGAATAGTGTCAAAATATTAACACTGTAAACGTTTACAATGCATGGAAAATCATTGTAAACGTTTACAAAATGCTTCTAAAAGCAAAGGGCTGTTTCTGATTCATCAGAGACAGCCCTTTGAGTTATATGTTTAGGAGAATCAGAAGAGCGGATGCACCGCCTGGATTAACCAAAAGAACAGTGCACTGACGATAGCAGCTGCCGGAATGGTGAGTACCCATGCTGCAACAATACGGATAGCGGTTTCCCACTTGATACCCGCCAGATTCTGAACAGAACCCACCCCGATAATAGAACCGGAGATAGTGTGCGTAGTCGAAATGGGTATCCCGAGACTTGTGGCAAAGAATATCGACATAGAGCCTGCAAACTCGGCACAAAAACCGTGAACCGGTTTCAGCTTGGTGAGTTTCATACCCATGGTTTTTACTATTTTCCAGCCGCCCATCATTGTACCTGCTGCCATTGCAGTCTGGCACGACAGGATAATCCAGATGGTTTCGGGGTTCGATAGAGACAATTGCACATCGGGCGACATCATATTTCCGGCCACCATAATAGCTACAATAATCCCCATTGTTTTTTGTGCATCATTGGCACCGTGGCTGATGGAGTAAAGAGCGGCCGAAATAAGCTGACCTGTGCGGAAATGTGTATCCACCTGCTTGGGTGTCCATTTGTGTACCAGCCAGATCACACCCAGCATGGCGACGTAGCCCAATACCAGACCGATCAGCGGCGCGATGGGTATAAATGCGGCGGTTTCACTTACTTTAGCCCAGTGAATAATAGCAGTACCTTTGTATGCCAAACCCGCACCCACCAGTCCGCCCAGCAGAGCATGAGATGACGAGGCAGGCAAGCCGTACCACCAGGTGAGCAAATCCCAAAAGATAGCCCCCAGCAGACCCGCCAGAACGACGTAGATAAAGCCGGTATCCTTGGGGTCAATAATGATAATTTTGGCGATGGTATTGGCCACTTTGGGCGCAAAGATAAACATGGCCACAAAGTTGAAAAACGCGGCCCAAAGTACGGCGAAGCGGGGAGATAATACCCGTGTCGATACAATGGTGGCGATAGAGTTGGCGGCATCATGGAAACCGTTGATGACATCGAATACGAGAGCCAGTGCAACGGTGATAATGACGATAATAAATATACCGGATTCCATTCTTTTTTAAGTTACAGGGTTTAATAGTTACAGATTACGCGCCACAACCAGCCATTTGCCGTTTGCCGCAAGTAATTGAGGGATAGTTGTAGAAAGATTGAAGTTACCGGTTACGTTTTTTTGTAACTTGTAACCAATCCCCCGTAACTCAAATTACGAATGATCAATTACTACAGTTTCGATGATATTGGCAGCTCTCTCGAGTTTATCGACTGCTTTTTCCATTCTCTCGTAGATTGATTTCCATTTGAGGAGGAGTTTGATGTCGTCCTGGTCAAACAGTTTGGCCACGGCGGCGCGGTTTATTTCGTCAGAATCGTTTTCGAGATCGTGTATCAATACACATTTCTCTCGGATTATCTGGTCGTTTTTCTTGATGTTTTTGAGTCCGTGCATCGCTACATCGAGTGCTTCTACGGCAGCCACAATTACTTTGGCAAATTCGTGCGACTCGGGGCGCAGCTCGGTGATGTTGTAGTTGGCTAAACGGAAGGCCGTTGCGTGGATGTTATCAGCAAAACCGTCCAGACATTTTACAATGTTGAAGATGTCGTCGCGTTCCAGGGGCGTGATAAACGTGCGGTGAAGCAGGTCTAAACAAACACGGGAGATACGATCGGCATCACGTTCCAGTTTTCTAATAGCAACAGAAGCCGTTGTCAGATCTTGTTTTCCCTCAATCATTTCAGCGAAAGTTTTACTGATGGTTTTGTTGATTTCCATCAGTTGGTCGAAATAATCGAAAAAGGCAACTTCCTTAGGTAATAGTCCTCTTAACATAATTGTTTGTGGTTTAAATTAAAAAACGGCGCAAGTTACGAATATTTTTTGTAACAGAATTGAATCTGTTTTGTAACATGTGTTTCTTATAGGTTTGTTTAGGAAAAGAGGCTGTGTTGGTTAAAAATGATGAATGGTTACGAGTTACGAGTTACGAGTTACGGGTAGGGGCTGCCCTTGTGGCTGCCTGTTACGAGTAAACGAGTAAACAAGTAGACGTGTAACAGATAACCTGGTGAAGAGGATTGAAAGAGAAAAATCTAACAATTTGCTCAGAAAACTTCGCACCCCACAACCCAGAACCTAGAACCTAAAACCTAGAACTTAAAACTTAAAACGCCTTTCCGACATTCATCTTAAACCAAAACTGATTGTGATTGACCGCATTAGCGGCAAATGACCATTGGTAGTGCACCGAGGGGGTGAGCGACCAGCTACCCGATTTGAGTGTAGTGCCGGCGTGGCAGGCTACATTGGTCCAGCCTTTGCTGTTTCCCAACGCATTTTGTTCGGAGTAGTCGCTGCTGATAGCCAGATCGAGGTTTTGACGCGAGTTGCCGAATTTGACGGGCAGGCTGCTGTTGAGAGTAAACTCGTGGATGCCAGCGGCGTAGAAGGTTTTCCCTCCCAGTGGAGTCCAGTAATAGTAGTTGTAAGCAGGAACAATGCGGGTAGAGCCAACGGGTAGGATGTTGGGCATGCTTATACCCAGATTGACTTTGAATCCTTGCAGCATAGCATTGTTGAGTGCATTGCCGTGGATGTCGGAAGTACATTTGTTATTCTGAAAAAACCAGTAGTCGAAGTAGCCGTTGGGGGCTATCAGAAAACGGGATTTGCTTTTGCTGCTGTATTTGTAGTTGAAGAGCAGATCTACCTCATCATTTTCGTTGAAGTGTCGGTCGAGCGGGAAATTGGCCCAGGCAATAAAAACAAGATCTTTGACCACCGGCACAATTGCATCTACCTGCAGAGCCTCCAGGTTTTGCCCGCCCACATCGAGCCCGTGAGCCATGTAGCGGGTAGTGAGGGTTACATCAGTCATTAGTTTTTGAGACTGAAGTGGCAAGAACTGTAAGAAAGTCAGAATAGATAACGGTAGAATAGATTTTAGTTTCATAGATAAATTGGAATTTGCATTTTGAGCCGCAAAATTAGTGTGTCGAAGCCATTAACGATTCCGGGTACATTGGATTTTGTTATGCAAAGGTTTGCGGACGAGCCGCAAATTGTCTGAAATAAAAAAACCGGCTGTCTCATCCAAAATGAAGCAGCCGGTTTTATGTGATTGATATTGGGCTTATTTACCCGAAACAATGATGCGGAAACGGTGATTATTGACCTTAAGCACGTAGATGCCCGAAGCTAATGGAGATACATTTACTTCGCTTTGAGTGTGTGTTGAAAGCACTTTCTGTCCCTGAAGGTTAAATAGCTCAGCAGTGGCCGGAGTTGTGAGCCCGGTGATGTAAAGCTTGTCTGATGCCGGATTGGGGAATATCGAAACACTGTTTGTTCCGGAGTTAGAAACGCCTGAAGTGATATAGGGCACGCCATAGAGTTCAAACTCGTAAACGCGTGCTGTATTGTTCGATGTATTGGTGATGTATAGGCGCACCTGACTGATAGTATCCGGTTTAAAGCTGCCGCTATACTCACCACTGGTGTTACCGGTCACAGTATGGAAATCGACCCAATTGGAGTTA
>CAZHNZ010000127.1:0-11403 GCA_964534355.1 uncultured Parabacteroides sp. | reverse complement strand
ATGTTATTTTTTTGTGCGGTTGCTTGTGAAAGTAGCCGCATTTTTTGTATCTTTGCATCATAAAAATAACAGATGTCAGAATCAACCTACATAACAAGATGGACTATATTCGGATACGAATACATTCTCGCATTCGAAAACACATACACTGAGTATTGCTTTATTGGTTTAGCAAGAAAGGTGCTATTAAAATCATATAATAGCTGCGGCAAACGGACAGAAGTTAAGAACGGATGCTATGGTTAGTTGCAAAAGTGGTTAAACCAAATAACAATATTTAATAGTCGTGTATATTTACATGACTATTTTTTTTGTATCTTTGCATCAGGCTTTAATTGACATACTACACAAGCACACATTAGCTCAGTTGGTAGAGCGGACGCCCTTTTGGAGTCAGACCACAGGTTCGAGTCCTGTATGTGTGCCGAGTTTAATTGTAATATTTAATTGATGTTTATTTGCGGACGGTCTGTGAAGATAGTCTGCAAAAATGCTCAAATGGTGGAATTGGCAGACACGTTTGGCTTAAGCCCAAATTTCAAAAGAGTGCAGGTTCGAGTCCTGCTTTGAGCACGACACAGAGATTCAGGTTCGACTACTGACTGCGTGATTTTATTGCGTTGTAGTGCCAACGGGAGAATACTGTATGTGAAATATAGCCGAAATAGTTCAGTGGTAGAATGTAATCAGGACGATTATAGACACAGGTTCGATTCCTGTTTCGGCTCGCAGGCAGAAATCCATGTTCGAATCATGGCTTTTTCTAAATATACGAAACGTTGCGTTTTTAGAAAAAAGTAGTTTAAAAGGCTAGAACGCTGCAAAACATTTGTAAAGGTGGGTGAATGGTTAAACCAGCAGACTGTAAATCTGCATCCTTCGGGAATTGTTGGTTCGAATCAAACTTTTTACACAACATGTGGGTTGGTGTAATGAAAGCATAAAGGTCTCATAATCCTTTGACGGAGGTTCTAATCCTTCACCCGCAACATTAAACGAAAAGAGCGACAATTTCTATTTGTCGCTCTTTTTTTGATTAAAATTGTTGGTAGCTTACTTCAACAGGATGGATTATAAACCCATCTTTGAATAACCTGTCGTCAATTATTATTTGTCGTGCTGCGTCACGGGCTTCTTCGATTGACTCGAACAGATATTGATGCGTGCGTTTGTATGGATTACTCCCGAAAATAACCCAACAATCTACAGAGAAAAGTTCAGTCCCGATGGTATCAACCATAATCCATTTTTCCGTTATTTTGTTACGGAATAAGCCACGCTCAACCAATACTTTCTTTTTCTCAATTAAAAAGTACCCCTCTCTCGTTTCTTTAATTCGGTACTCGTTTTGAGCACCATCGTAATTTGATTTCATAATTATTTGGTTTTAAAATGGTAAATTTGCGTCTTCTGACATTTGCTCATCACTATCGAATTGAGATTGCGTCTTTTCACTTCCATTTTTGTAAATGTAGAAATATCTTTGGTTATTAAAAACACCATCGGAATAAATCAACCCTTTAAATTCACAATACATCTTAAGCCATTTCTTTATTGTCCTCTGAGATGTTTTTTTGAAGTCTGGATTTTCATCAGTGAATTTGCTAAACAACTCAGAATTACCCCATCTGTAATCGGTGGTTAGATTTCCCTCTTCACACCATTGATAGAACTCTGGAGAAATTTCGTTCATCAACTTTCTTACCTCAAGATTTTTGTGATGCTGAGTTATAAGCCCATTTTTCATATAGAATTGAACACACTGTATCATAAAGTTATCAAATCTTGACCATTCATCTTCACTCCAATCATCAAATAACAAGTGCCCGAACTGTTTTTTTGGAGTATGGTCTTTGTTGAAATAGCTACTCAACTCAAGCTCATGCTTTCTTGCGTCAAAAGAACCTCCCTCACCTTTTATTGTGTAATTTGTTGTAATTACAATTTTAGGACTCTTCTCAACAGGTAGTTTTACAGCCCCTTGCCCCTTATATTCAATTGTTAGACCCTCTGTTATTATGGAAAACAAGTCTTCAAATGGGAAATTCCTCCTAACATCATCAAAAACAAGAACTTGAGTATCTGTACTTACGGTCTGAAACGCAAACTGACCCTGAGAGTCAAAATTTTTACCATTTATTGATACAAGTTTTTTTAGTTGTTTTATGCCATTGAAAAACAATCCTTTACCACTTCTACCGTTTGGGTTATCAGAAATCATCTCATCATTCAATATTATCGCCTTGTTATCTGCATTTGTTTTGTATGTATGGAGCAAATATCCAATTGCTGATTTGAAGCAGTTATATGAGTGCTTATCCTGACCAGATATGTACCAAATAAAACTCCTGAACTCATTTCCGTGATGGTCGAATGGCCTGTAATATCTGCTAATCACATTGCTTTTCCAAACATAGCTATCCATGTCGATATATTCTATCGTCTTACACGAGTCTGCCGTAACTTCAACAACGCAATTTTGATAATAAAGATAGCAAGTTGTAGCAGTGTCTTTTTTCAGATTTATATCAACAGGAGATAATAAACTTAGAAAATCGCTCTTAAAAAACTTTGTGTTTAATGCCATAAAGTCGTATGGAGCATATCCAATATCATCCCTGTTCTTTAAATCTGTCAAAACAAAGTCTTTTATCCTGTCGTTGCTTGTTTCTTCGATAAGGTTTGAGTCTTTATACACAAATATGAAAGCCTCACTTTTTTCTCCTGGGTAGTACTTGAAAAAGCTATTGTCACGAAGGTATTTTTCGTACTTGTGTGGAACAAGACTTATTGCACCTGCATCAGAAAATTTCCAAAAAGTGGTAGACTCTTCATCATTCTTTATTTTTGATACAGCATTATTGAAAACATTATCATCCTGAACAACTGGGTTGTTTTGGGCTGTTAGTTCTGCCTTTATTTCAGCAGCTTTTTTTCCACAGTTTATACCTTTCTCAATTTTTATCCTTGTTTCAGCGTCCTCGAAAACCCTTGTATTGAAATCTGATACGTTTTTATATGCAGACCTGATTATGTTGTTTATTTCATCAGAATTAAACCCTTTTTCAGCATATCTGATTAAATAGCTTTCTGCCGACATCTGATTTATTCCAAATGTGTTTAACGCACTTGCGAAAACAAACAAACTGTTATTCCTGTTACCAGACGACATCGAGTACTTCTTATCAAACCATACCTGCAGCTTTTCTATAATGCGCTGCTCGCTCCTCAATGGAACTGTTATTGTGTTTTGAACATATCCAATGTTTGATAATTCTTCCTCTTCAACTTCAGACCACTCTTTTGCATTTTCGTTTATGTAAATATCAGGGTCGTAAGACTCAAAGCACAGCCTGCTTATGTCCTTCGTTTTTGAGTCTAAATGAACATCGCTGTATTTTTTACACATAGCTCTGTAATAGCTCTCGTATTTCGAACTATCAGGTGCTGTCCTGAATATTGCCTTAACTCCGAGGCCAGATGGGCTTATAAAGGCTGAAAAACAACATGGGTCGTTTGAAATATTAGCCTTTATGGCTTCAGCATCAGTTAAACTTCCAAATTTGTCGAAATCAAGACAGGCAAATTGAGAATATTCAATTAACTTATCTTTTGCCCTGTGACTAAATTTTCCACTAATACAAGCACCCGGTAGCTTCTTCTTTACTTCTGAGTCCATTGTCTTTCTGTACTCAAGTACGAGATTTGTAGCTGGACTACCATTTTTTATCCTGTCTAAAAAATACCCGATGCTCCTATTGTATGGATTTGACGCAGTTTTTGCGTTTTTGAAAATAGATATCGTTGTGTTCATCATAATGACTGTATCCTTTTAGTGATTGCGTTTGTCATTCCTGATGATGCATTCTTTAAGATAGACCGATACCATATCAGATAATCTCTGTCTCTGCAATTCTTAATACTTTCTCCAACGTACTTCCCAAAAGGGAACACATAGTCGGTTTCGCTTACAATGCCCATTTCACGATGAGAAACATTCTTTATGTAACGACCGCATACAGAGCAGTGCGCTACATAATTGTTACTCTTCAATTCTGTTGTTACGTCAACCTCTTGTTGACACGTGATGCAAAATAGCTTTTTCATAATTACTTGGATTAAAATGCCCCGACCAACTCACAATGCGTCTCACTTCAATGCTCATTAGTCGGGGCTATCATAATTTCTTTCGTTAGATTGTGTGAGACGACTAACGTGGTGCAAATATACGGACTTTTATTGAATATGCAAGAAAAATCAGCTCAAAATACACAACTATACACAAAATACACATTATGATATTTTCACACTTGCTATTAAATGACTATACATCAACAGTTTACGAGCAAAAAATACACAAATACACAAACACTCTCTATATTGCTGTTATATTATAGAACGTGATGTTCTCTTTTCGGAATTTTCTTAGGAAAGTTCTGTATTTGCGTATTTTGTGTATTTTCATCACTTATTCATCTGATTATCAGTATTTTATAACTATACAGAAGCTATGTTAAAAAAAGTTTCATCTGTATTTTGTGTATAGTAATTTCACTATTATTAAACACTTCAATAATATATAAAATAACTAACTATCTAATAATAAACAATATATATAAAATACACAATTACATAAATTAACTATTACAATACCATCTATAAAAGAGAAAAAGAAGAAGAATATTAATATAAAGAATAGAACTAAGACTTTAGTTGATTATGATTTCTTTGCAAAATAAAACAATAAAATACATTTACAACCAAAAATAATCCAATATACAAAACAAATGTAAATAAAACTCCCGTCAAACTCAAAATCAACCAATACAAAATACAAAGCGAAAAAAGTTCTGTATAGTTGTGTATAGTTGCGTATATGACGTGAAAAACACACCTCCAACAACCAAAACACCACCAAAAACACCAAACCTTAAAAAATGTAAAGGCGGATTTGAAAATTGGGAAAAATCTATTTGGGGGGATGATAGAATAAACCGATTACTCAGGCGCAAAAAGGCGGGGGGGTATTGCATCATATAAGAACAAACGACAAAAGCCTATAAACTTGTAATTTATAAGCTATCTATCTGTTTTATAATAGGGTAGGGGTGGGCAGGAAGTAACTATCTATACAACGTACTTAACATAATAGGTATTATATAAATACCTAATACCCTATTAAATAACTATATATCAACACTTTGTATTTACAACGGTCTGATATTTGTCTCATCATCCAGTCTTATAACCACCTGCCTAATCTCAACCTGTCCGGATACATCTTGTTCTGACTTTTTGGGCACTAATATATTAGCCAGCTTTATTACAGCGTCGACCCTTTCTTTTGGGCTCATAAGGCACAAGTCTTCCGCCAAACTGTTATTATCAATATAATCATTGATAAATACGGCTAAATTTTCCTTAATCTTATTCGTAACCTTTAGCGTCCTTTCCTCCCTATTCTGTTTGATAATCTTATCGGGGGTTAAACTCTCCTGCTTTACTATCTTTGTCATAATCTTTCTATTTTGATTGTTATCTTTCTATTTTGATTTTATACTGTGCTGATTATTGCACACTTTGTCCTGATTTGTGCAAAAACTATGCTGATTACTGTGCTGAACTGTGCTGAAATTGCACAAAACTGTGCTGATTGTGCAATTTTAAGGCCTCTTTGTGGGCGCATCATGCAAAACCACACACAAATATAACCCATTCTTATAACAAAAAGTTATGAGTAGCCCAAAATATGCACTTTTTCATGTTGTGCAATCGATTGCGCAATTAGTTAGTTATAACTTTTGGTTATGAGAGAGGGGTGTTTTACAATTAATAGAAAGTTTTTTGTATTTTGGGGTTATTTTTTTTGTGTAAATGTTTGCAGTTACAAAAACTTTATGTATCTTTGTAAGGTAATCAAATAATAAACCACTTAAATAATTAAATTATGAAAACGACAAATGTAGAAAAATTAGAATCCTTTTTTGGTGAAATTTACAGAAATCAAATTCACGGAGAAAGCAGCGTTAACGATTTTATTAACTGGTACGAACATGAAGAGGAAGACCTATCGTTTGAATGGTTAACTGACTATCTCATAGAGCAACAGGGATTTTTTGAAATCGAAGTAATTTACTACAAAAACGCAATAGAATATCTGTCCGAAAATGATTGCTCCTTAACTGAATGTTTGGAGATTGCTGACGAATTTGGTTATACGCTGAAGGCTTTAAATTCTGAAATTTTGGCTTCACTTTTGAAAAGCAGGAATTTTGAAGAAGAATGGAACTGCTTAGAATCTGATATTGAAAACTTTTTTGATGAACTTAAAAACGAAGAATAATGAAAAAATCAGAAATTTTTGCAGTGTTGGCCGGTGGGCTATTCATTGCGTTGGCGTTTATGTTGATATTTTTTTAACCACTAAAAAAATAAGGTTATGCAAAAAACATATGGAGTTTTAAAAAACGGTATTCATACCGATATATCAAACAGCGAAAGAGGCACAAAGATTTACGCAACAAAAAACGGTTTTAACTGCGTTTCAGTTCGTTTTGATGCTGGCTACTTTGTTCGGATTGTTGCCACAAAACAGGGTAAAAAATGGATTAATCAATAAAAAATTAAAATTATGAAAACAAGATTCAGAATAGCAAAAAACGATACAATTAAAGCAACGGCCATCGGAAACGGTAAACTGCTTTCGTCTGTGTATGATAGTCAGTTTACGACAATATCGGAGGTTACCGGGCTATTGATTAGCAGAGTTGGTTTTTTCTCAGGTAAAAAAATAGAAATATCTATTTACAATCAGGACAAACAAACAAGCAAATACCTGACTGTTTGTGTAAATAAATAGGTTTACTGACGAGATTTTAATAATCGAAACGGGGGTAAAACCCCGTATAAACCAATAAATATTTTAAAATATGGAAAAGAAAAAATTTTTTATCGAAACGTTACATTCTGTCTATGTTGACAGTTTTGAAGACGGTGAGCAGGAGAATGTAAATTATTACAAACTAAACGGGTTTATCTCGGCCGGCACAACAAAACAAGCTATTGAAAAATATTTTGAAAATGTTTTGTTTTACAATTTCAAATTTGAAGACTGCGACATTTACGACGGGTTTTTAAATTATTCTGTTTTAGTGGATGTTGAAAATTCAGAGGCCACAAAATCAGATATTGAATTGTGGAAAAAAGGAGAAAAAACGCTTTACTCAAATAATATAAGTCTGTCAATATCTATTCTATTGGATGCAATAGGTGACGACAACAAACTAAAATTTGAGTTATGATTGATAAAATAAAAGCCGCTATCTGGTATTACAGAGCAGAGAAACAGATTTTCAGATTAAACAGGGCGCAACGGTGCAAACTGTTTTTTTGTGTAGTGTTTAACCTTGTAAATAGTTTTATATGGAAGTGAGATGCAAACGGTGTAACAGATTGCTATATGTGCAGTCTGGAGAAGTAAAACAGATTAAAACCTGCGATAAGATAACATATAACATTAACGGCCAAATTGCAATCACTTGCAAGTGTGGCGCAAAGAATTAAAGATATGAAGTTTGGAGCATTTAAAACAAAAGCAGATGCAAATTCGGCATGTGAATTTAACAACAAAATAGACAAAAAAAACGCTTATTTTGTCGGGTTAATTTCGTTTGTGGAATGTTTTACCGGCATAAAAATTAACGGGTATTGTTTGATTAAATATTAAAAAATTAAGAACATGGAAATTTTAGATGAAATTTGCCGCAAAGTAAAGACAAACACTGAATATAATAATCATACGGAGGCACGAATTTTGATTGCCTCCCGTTTTGGTTATTCTGATATCGAGGCGGTTTTGCGTCTGATATTGCACCAACAAAATAAAGCTGGTAATTTGTCTTCAGATTTACAAGCATTGAGAAACGGAATAACCGATTTTATGATGGAAAAGATTTTTGCAGAACATGGAATTCTTGTACATGAAAAAATTTATCAATCACTTTAAAAATATGACAAAATGAAAAAAGCGAAAAAACCAAAGGATGCCGATATTTTCAAAATAAACAAAGAAAAAGCGAATAGTTCTAGTATTGCTAAATTTTTAAAACAATTCGAATAACCACAACAAACAAAAGTACATAGACCTTAAAAAGGCGTACAAAGTAGGATTAAGCCCCTATTTTGTGCGCTTTTTTTTTGCTCAAAACTAAACTAAATCATAAAACAATGGACAAAACAAATTTTAGAATACAAACAAAATCCGGTAAATTTAAATTCGCCGGTACGGGAGAAAATAGCTGGTTTTCTCTGACAAAAGCCAGGGAGCTTGTGAATTATAAATCTGGTGAACGGATTGTTGAAATTTATATGCAAAACGGTGAAATATTGTGGGAAAGATTTTAATCAGCAATAACCACAAAAAACTATTAAACTAAAAATGTTTTGGAAAAGATGAAACGGATTGAATTTGAAAATGTGGTATTACCCACCATAGCAAACACTGGTGTACCCCACTTCATCGAAAGACCGACAGACCCACCGTGGCAACGTACTTACCCACCGTGGCAAAGGAATACCACCGTGTAAAAAGACCGACACCCACTTCATCGAAAGACCGAAACACCCCATTCATCGAAGTAAAAACTAATTTAAAAATAAATAACACATGACAACAGCCCAAAAATACAGAGCCTTTTATTCCCGAATAAAGAATGAGCAGGAACGTTTAGAATACGAGTATTACACAATGAAAAAGCGTGTTGAGTTAATCAGATTGTATGAGAGCCATTTTAAGCGCAAATATGAGCGTACTGACAATTATATGTACGAATTAGCACGTGAGAATGTGAAATTGCGAACAGCGGGAAAGAAACCGCTTTGTTGACCACTTCACCGATGGCGTATGGGGCTATGTAAATGGAATACCCCACTAAGTAAAAGTAAAACCACAAAACCAAATAAAAATGAGAAGACAAATGATTTCGATGGATGAGCATCTTCACGAGATAAAAGAAGCAAAAATGATGCACATCAAACAAATATCAGTGTGTAAAGCTATTATTGTGGCTCAGGCCATTGTAAATGCGATTTTATTACTAATTTTGTTTAACCAATAAAAATAAACAATCATGGTACAAATGTCAAAAGAAGCAGGAGCAGCGAACAATTTAAGCTTCATGTTTGCAGATTTAATTGAGACGATGCTGATGGTGGCAGAGTCCGAGTTTAAGAAGAGTGGAAGAGCGATGCGGCACGACCACAAATTTCATTTTAAGGCTCTGTTGAAGCACGCAAAGGAGTTGAAGCGAGTGGTATCAACAATCGGTCTTGACAAGCAGGTCGATTGGGCGGATGATATTGACGACCTATTGGAATTAATCCTGTTATTCGTTGACAGAACAGGAAACAACGAAAAAATAAACAAACTATTCATTAACTACATCAAGTCTTTTCCATCAAAAGAAAACCTTGATATTAAAAAATTCGGAGTATGAGCACAGCGAAACAATTGCAAGCCTACCTGATAGAGTCAGGATTATCGGTAACAAAATTTGCCGCTGAGTGCGGATTGAGCACCAACGCTGTTAATAGATTCCTTGAAGGAGGTTTTGCCCGACCAAAAAGCATTGCTATTATATGTGACAACGTATTTTTCAAAAACTTCTGTGAGACAGGAACAACAAAAGTTATAGGAATTTCGCATGAAGAAGAGCGTCTGTCTCAAAAAATAACGAAGTTCAGAAAAGAGCAGGCAAAGCGAGAGGAGGGCAAAAGAATGGTTCGGGTTTCGCATAACACATGGATTGTGAAATGATAATAAAAAGCGTAACCATACACTATATTGGAAAGTACCACATTTTGTTTTCGAATCCACAGATTAACGTGAAGAAAGCAAAGAGGCAGGTAACAAAAGCTCTTCGAAAAAACAAAGTGTGGTACAAAAAAGTGAATGAAACAGGCACTTCGGTATATTACTTGGTGAATATAATGCCTGACGACTACTTGGTTACAATGAGAATTAGCACTCACACGAAGCCGGGTCGGATGATTCAGTTTCAGCCATATATGCGTAAAAAAAGAGTAATAACTCACATTGAGATACACACCATTGATGCGCTTACTTATTTTTTAAACACAATAAAAACTCACATAAAATGATTAGCATAAAGGAAAGAGAGGAAGAGCTTGGTAGGCCGATGACCCCAGCCGAAAAAGCCATCCACAGACATAAAGAGCAAATTGAGCTCTTAAAACAGAGAGAAAAAGAAGAGGTAAGGATACATAGGCCTGATGACAATGATTGGCAGGGAGCAAAGCATTACACTGTAAAAAGGCGTATCCTAATAAAGTTGTACCTAAAAGAGCATAATTTTTCGCTTAAGGATGCAGCCGAAACAGCAAATGTAAGTGCTGCCACTATGAGGAAATATCTCCAAATGTACAAACTAACAAGGCGAATATGTTACAACATAGAAAAAGTGTTTGAGTTTGCATGGGGCGGAGAATATATCCCTGTTATGAAGTGTAAAGACCAAATCAGACGTGAAAAGATATACAGGATGCTTTCGCCTTACAAAATTCGAAAAGACGAAACTACTGACATAAATCGCCTGATATCACGTGGCGTAAAAGCTGGTATAGAAGAGCTTCAAATAAGTTATTCAGAGTTCATACAAGCCACAGGGATACCATTGCAGACATTTATAAAAGTAAAGAAAGGTGGAAAAGGTTGCACGCTAAACACTATTGAAAGAACACTCAGATATTTGGGATATGACATAGTGATAATGAAGAGAAGAGCTGCAAAACCTGATTGGTGATAATTAACCAATATTTAACATGAAATATAGTTATGGTTACAAAAATACTACATATCTTTGTAGAGTCAAAAACAACCAAACCAAAATAACATGAGAACTTTTAAAAACCCAAATTTCTACGTGGTGTATCTTCACGCCATGCTCTCAGGATACGGATTCTGGATGATGTATTTCTACGGATTCAATATAGGAATACTAATAATTTAATGCGTTATTCTACTGCTTGCTGTGATATACCTATTTGAGGAGGATTTTGGAGAACAAAGCGTGTATCAGGATATAAAACATGATATCAGATTACTAACCAATAAAAAATAAATAACATGAAACTATTAATTGAGACAGATGGCGACGATGTTATCGGAGAAATAGAAGGAACTATTACTGATATTATTGCTGGCATAGCAACCGCAATGGATGAAGATGAAGATATAAGAAAAATAATAAAAGCTGCAGTCACTATTTATGATTACGCAGAACTAAAAGAAAGGAGCGCAGACACATGAAGTAAACAAATTAAGGTAAAATCGGTCGGCTGAAAAAATCCAAAATAAAGTGGCAAAAGGAACTATCTTTATTTTCA
>CAZHNZ010000126.1:8109-11496 GCA_964534355.1 uncultured Parabacteroides sp. | reverse complement strand
GGCTTGCGGGCAAGGACGATTGGCTCGTGAGCTGGTTTGAGGGCCGTGCCCCAGCCTTGCCATTGCTTTGCTCCGCTGGTTATTGGTTCTGAAACATCCCGCATTCCTGTTGCGCCAAGTGCAATATCTCCAGCTTGATCTGGATGGTTGCCTGTTTTTGTTGGAATAAGTATTTTTTCTCGCATTACTCCAGCCGCCTTGTCGATGGCCTTGCTCACATCCAGACTTTTCGGAAACCCGGACCCGTATAACCACATGATCTGATCCCGGATGTCGAATCCTGCGTCTTCAATAGCACAGGTCATGCGGTGGTAGGTGCGGGAGCCAGAAAATGCGAGCAAGTGTCCGCCTGGTTTGAGAACACGCAGGCACTCACGCCACACGTTCTGGTCGTAGGCGATTCCGGTGCTGTCCCACTTCTTACCCATGAAGCCGAGTTCATATGGCGGATCGGTAACGATGGAGTCGATGGAGTTGTCTGGCAGGTTCTTGAGTTGCTCACGGCAGTCTCCCTGTAGTATGGTGTATTTTTCGGTTGGTGTCATTAAGAAGCCTTCGGAATATACCCATTCGACCGCGATGAGCAAGTTTCGTTCAAATTATTTTCAGATTTTTGTTCCACGTGGTGAAGCCACTTCTTTGTGTTCACGTTCTCGCAATACCGGAACTTCGGCAGCGCGTAGGGACGGACTTCCGGCGAGTCGGCGCGGCAGTCGCAATACACGAGGTAGCAGTTGAGCAACTGCCGCACCTCTGCCGTCACCCACTCACCGTTCAAGACGCTCTTGAATCTGTCGTGTTTGCCCCACTTGCCCTGCCAGAGAACAATCGGGAAGTCGTTCTTGAGCATGTCGATGTAGAGCATTCTGGACTCGTAGGTGAGCACAGCGATGGAGGCGGAGAAGTTATCTACGGATGTATGGGCAAAATGTCCGTCCCGGACTTCGGACACAGCGGCATACTTCCTGGGTTCCCGGCGCAGGATTCGCCAGAGTTCCTCACGCAAGATTTCCGGGTTGCTGGCGAGAATCGCGTTCTCTGCGGCAATCGGATCAATACACTGCGGCCTCATTTCGCACCCTCCATGGCGCGTTCAGCAAGTATGACTGATACCGTGGCCCGGACGGGCGGCGGGAGTGCTTGTAGGTCGCCTTGTGCGAAGCGCGGGTGCTCTTTCAAGAACTGCTCTGCCATGTGCCGCCGCTTCGCTTCCTGCGTTGCGCGGATGTTGTGCGTGAACTTCGCCCTGCCTTGTTCAGAGAGCGGCTTTCCTGCGGGCCTACCGCGCCGTGGTAACGCCTTGAAATACTCCGGGACCACATGTGTCCACGTCACGCTGCTCTCGGTGAATCCGGCTGACCTGTCGAACACGACGGGGTAGATTTTGAATTTAGGTTCCCCGGAAGGTTCCCGGTGGCAAGTCGCAAAGGCTTCGCTGTTCTGCATGAACTTCATCAATTTGTGAACGGTGTTGATTGGAGCGGTCGATCCGAGGAGCGGCTTGTCCGCTCCATACTCCGCAACAACATACTTCCACACACGCCGCGCCCAGGCACGCAACGCGTTCAGGTGGGTGCGGTGGTGATACCACCCGTAGAGGAACGGGGACTGCGGGTCGTAGCTGTTTGAGTTCTCCGTTTCGCTAACCGGACGCATCTGCATGACCGCACGGATCAACCGCTGTGAACTCTTGGCAGCGAATGCGTTCACAGTGCCGTCGTAGGAGTCGTTCTCATCGTTGAGTGCTTCCGTCATCAAGCTGACGATAGAGAGCAGTTCCGGCTTGAACTGAGCCTTGCTGAACTCGACAGCGAGCGGGATCTTCGGGATGACCTCATCAGCATACCAAAGGGGTGTTGTCCCGTCGTCGGGCTTCGTGGACGGGATGCGGCGGAAGAGGCGTTTCTTGACCGCGAAGTTAAATATGTCAGGGGTGAGGCCGTCACCGGCGAACCGGGACAGCAGGTCGTTGCGGGATGCTAGTTTCATCGGTCGGAGTATGGTAGAATCTCCCTTGGAAGTCAAGTTTTTTCATTTTTTCGGATTTTTTCTGAATTTAGAAGCAGGCCCAAGAACTTAATGTTTGTAAAAAAACAACTTAATCCTGTCAAAAAATCGGGTTTTTCGGAAATTTTCGGCTTCGACGATTGACATGATTCACAAGTGTTTCTCGATAGGCGGAGGGGGTCAAAACAGCACTTGTAAGACAGTGCGGGTCAAAAAATGAAATCTGGTACTCCGGCCTGGGCGACGGATTTGGGGGTTCCGGGGCCGCAAGGGGTGGTGTTTTCCGGCGTCAAAGACGCCCCTTCTGTAGGCGTTTCCCGCTCTTATTTTTATATTATATTTAGAAAATAAACATTACATACCTTACAAGAGCCCTTTTGGAGGCCCCTCGCTATCGCGTGGGACTTGTGAATTATGTCATCTCTCCCCCTACTAGTAAGACGGAGAAAAACTCGCTCTGATTCGCTACAGCCCCCTTTAGGGAATTTTTACTACTTAATTAGGGTAAGAGGGGTGGTCGCCGCTGGCCCCCCTCCCCTGGCCGGGTGGTGGGGTCTGGTACGGGCGTCAAATGGATTCCTTGCCCGCCCGCCGCGACCGGGCCGGGGCCGGAGCGGGTTTGAATCCCGTTTGTCTTGTGTTGATTAGCAGCGGTTTACGCCGGACCGCTGGCCTAGAGCTTGTCCTATTTGTCCTAACGTGCGCGGACTAGACTTCGCAGGTCTTGCGATATTCTGGCCGGAAATCCGGGCGATCCGTTTGACGAGCGAAAAGTTAGTTATGACTAACAGTTCATTCTGGAATGAACTGACCCAAAATATCGCACATCTTGCGATATTTCAGGGGGTATCATCCGCCAGAATCCGATTTGAACAAACCCGCCGGAACCTGGTCAAACCTGGACCGCATAAACCGCCGTATGAAATCGCAAACTCTCATCCGACAAATCGCAACTCTTATCGCGCAGCGTCAAAACTGCATCGCCGCAGGCAACCAAACCTGGCTCAACGTCGCCACCGACCGGCTAAACGCTATCGCGGAAAACCGCCTCCCGTCCGGGTCCGGTATTGACGCTGGCACGGCGATTGACCTTGACGCATCCACCCCCGAGAAAATCGTGTTCACGACGGAATTTCACCATATGAACGAAAACGGTTTTTATGACGGATGGACCGCGCACCGCATAACCGTGCGTCCCGCGTTCGACGGGATTGCCGTCGCAGTCTCGGGACGCAACCGGAATGACATTAAGGAATATCTGGCCGACGTGTTCTCCGGCTGCCTTCAGGAGCCCGCCGCACAGTTCGCCACGCCCGCAATCTAGCCATCTCACATCTCACATCTCACATCTCACATCTCACATCTCACATCTCACATCTC
>CAZHNZ010000126.1:5053-8009 GCA_964534355.1 uncultured Parabacteroides sp. | reverse complement strand
ATCTCACATCTCACATCTCACATCTCACATCTCACATCTCACATCTCACATCTCAAAAATATGAAATCACCGCAACCCGCAAGCCCGCTCAAACCAAACGACGCGTTCTCCCTTGTCTCCGCAACCCAAAACGGCAACCCGCTCCCCGTCTGGGACGGTGGCTGGGGAAAAATCTATCTCGTATGGGACAACTGCGGATATTCCTGCCATCCAATCGGTGCGGTCCGGGCACGCAACTGGGAGGAGGCTTACGAAATCGCGGTCGACGAGATTTTCCCCGGACCCGATGCCGGGGAACTGGCCGAATACGACGCCGCGTGCGCCACTGTGACGGACGATAACTACCCGGAGTTGCCGGAAGGCTGGCAATATCGCGGGTCCGGCACGCCCAGCAACCAATCGCAATTCCCTCACATCCATTCGCTTTACGCGGTATCGTCCTTGGATATCTCAAACCCGATCAAACGGGCAACCCCGGCCGAATTGGTTGAGCACAACATCCGGTTGGTATACTCTCTTTGAATCCTCTCACCTCTCACCGCCACAAAAACCATGGAAATCAACATCTCACCTATCCTCAATCTCGATCACTACAGCCTGTGCAACTCTCAGGCAAACCTAGGTCCGAACGCCGCCAGAATCACGTGGAGCAATGCAACCCGACAAGCCAAGGAATCCCCACTACTCAAAACCCCGGAGGAATTGCAAGCCATGCGGGATTTTGTACGCTCGTCCGGTGGGTGGACCCGCCAAGAATGCAACGAATTCACCCCGGACGACCTTAACGCACAACTCTACCAGTGGGTGGCTGGGGACATCCGGGAGGCGTTCGGGGATGATCTCCCCGACGATCCTGCGGAGTGGGATTGGAATCAATACGAGCAAGACGCACGTGACGGTCGGATTTCCTCCCGCCTCTTCCTGGCCGACGACGGCCAGCTCTTTTTCTATCTGGGCGAGTAAATCCCTCCAATCCTCAAATCCGCATATACGAACGATATGAAACATCAAACTCTCATCAAACAAATCGCCCGCCAATCCATGCGTCCGTGCCCGGAAATCTCCCCGGCGAAAATCGCAATCAGACTGGCCGACGGATTCCGATTCTCGCCATACGGGTCAATCCCCTGGCCCGCCCGCATCGTGGACGATGGCTTTTGCTATCTCATGCCAGACAACACCCGACACGGTAGGTTTGCCTCCCGGCACGCCGCCGCCCGCCGCTGGAACTACATCCAGTTACGCAACGCGGTGCGTTACTTGCGTGAATTGCGGGTCATGCAACCCGATGAAATCCGCGAGCACGCTGCTGTTTGGTCCAACTAAGCACCTCTCAACCTCAAACCCGCATAAATTAACGTTATGAACAACACAGAATATCAAACCCACGAACTGAAACTCTTTCGCGCACAAAAACACAGTTACTTTGACACCGTGAAAGACTTTGCCGAACACCTGGAAGATATGGACATCCCGGAGCAAATCGAATGGATCGCGAATGGATCTTACGGCGCGGGGCCATGCCTCGCCTTGCAAGCTGCGGTGCGGTCGATCACTCCCCGTTCAAACGGTCCCGCCCGGATTGGCTCGGTTATTCTCCATGCGTTTTACGGCAAACCGTTCACAGCATGGAACAGGCTGCCCGAGCCCGTCCGCGCCCGCTTCCAAGCCGCTTGCGAAGCGTTCCTTGCCGCCCCGCAGGAATATGCAATGACGCTTGAATAACCGGTATATTCCTTTCAACTCCAACCAACTCAACGAGAATCATACTATGAAATACACCGTAACCGTTCCCCCGACATCCGAGCAAGGGTCATACAAGACGACCGTCGATAGCCGCTATTCCCGCGAGCCCATCCGCAAGCAAGCCTTGCAAGATTACAACTCCGCCCGTGCCCACGATGGGTTGCCGCCAGTCTCCCGGATGCCTGCCGGGACAACCTACACGCCGCAGGTTGAATTTATCCTCCAGGGGTACTACGACGGCCACGGGTGGGAAGACTTAACCTCGGAAGAAACCCGCAAGGAGGCACGCGAGCAACTCAAATGCTACCAGGAAAACGAGGGTGGAAACTATCGAATCATCCGTCGTGCCATCTAACCCAAGAAATCAAACCATGAAAACAAAAGTCATCCTCCGCCGGTTCCACGACAACGGAACCCTCATCGCCCTCTTCCCGGAAATTCCCGGAACAGGCAGCCCCTATACCTGCGAATCCTACATGATGATCGGTCAGCATGGTTCGAGCTCAACCGACCTTTCTTATTGCTCCGCTCCGGCAAACCCGCAGGACCAAGACGCGCGGGAAATGCTCGCCCACCTGGAACATGAAATCGGATACGGGCCGTTGCAAGTCTGCCAGAAATTCACCCGGAGACACCTGGAAACCCGGAGGCAAGAACTCGCCCAACAAATCCCAGGCAACGCCGACATTCAATCCACGCTCAACAAATGAATCCCACCCTTGCTCTCATCCTGGACACCCTCGGCCTTCTCGTCGGCCTCGGGATGTGCATCACACTCCTATTCCTTTAACCTCTAAACCAACCCTAGCCCTATGAAAGACCTACGAATCGCAGACGCAGATCAGAACAAAGCATTCCTCGGAACCCGTGAGGGATACGACGTTGCATCACTCCATCGCTACGCTCCCGCCGATCTCTCGGACACGGAACACCACAAGCATCTCCTAACAGATGACGAGTGGCAACTCCTGATAAATCAGGTCGATGCTGCCCCCAGTATGGTGTCCCTGATCACTGAGTTTCTTTGCGATCAGGAGACGCTGGAGGAGCCCTTCAGAAACGAAGCTATCTGTGAGAAAGCCCGTGCTCTTCTCACAAAAATCAACGAACTCTACCACTAATAAACATGAACCAAACCATGAACCCATCAAAAGAAATCCTCGACATCGCCAGCCAGTTCAACACCCGGCACCGCTGGGATACTGACCAA
>CAZHNZ010000126.1:0-4953 GCA_964534355.1 uncultured Parabacteroides sp. | reverse complement strand
AATCCTCGACATCGCCAGCCAGTTCAACACCCGGCACCGCTGGGATACTGACCAAGCCCTCGCCCTCGCCCGTGAAGTCCTGACCGATTGCAACGCCCACAGCGAAGTGCGCTTGCTTGACCACGGGGAGGAACTCATTGCCGCATTGGCAAACCTGCTCGCCCTCGCGGAAAAGCAGCTTGACCAGTCCGCAACCCACGACGGACTGACAAACGCCGCAGCAATCGCCGCAGCCCGCCAAGCACTCGCAAAAGCAACCGGCAACTGAATCATTCCCTCATATGAAAACCTCCTTCCTCAATGCCAAGGCGGTCCGGCAATTCGCGCTCGATCACGCGAAGAAATCCCGCGCACACAAATTCGAGCGGGTGGGCGAATCGTTCGTCGCCCGGATTGACGCCGCCGTGCGGCAAGCTATCGTCCGGGAGATTGCTATGCACCCCTCCAGAAATAAGACTCTACTCTAACCACCAACCAACCAGTATGGAAATCTCAATTCAATTCGCCCGTAACAAGTTCGCAAACCGTGCGACCCCGACACAGGTCCGCACTGACGGCAAGACTCTCCCCGCATACCTGCCGCTTGAGAACCTGCCGGAACACCAACTCAACACTCTCATGCGCCGGGGCGATGTGACCCGCACCCGCACAGGAAAACTGCTGGTCAACATCTCCCGCCCGCACATAGGCTGGAGTATCCGTCCCGCCCGCCCCGTGATGGGTCTGGAGGGAATGCGATACGGCACGATCATCTGCTGCGTCAATTAACTCTCTTTCAACTCTCAAACATCAAACAGAAAATCCAACACAATGAAAAAGCAGACCACCATCTACATCAACATCCTTGAGGACATCAACGGTGCGGTCGTGTTCGCAGGAACCCGGCGCAATAACTTCAACGAATGCTACCCGGTGCAGGAGCACATCGACCTCGCAAAGAGCATCGACTCCGATCTGACATTCAACGGTCAGGGATATGCGGTCTCCCCCGACGAGGGCAAGGTTGCCGATGCGTCCTGGTGGTCCGAGTTCTCCGACCGTGTTGTCAGCATATGCTCCGACAACCCCAAGGTCAAGACCGAGGTCACGGTCGTCGAATCGTTCCCCCAAGGGAATGCCAAGGTCATCAAGGTTGTGGCATTCTGGGACAAGCCCAAGGATCGCTTCGCCGCACCCAAGGACATCCCCCTCATCCCTGAGTTCCAGTCCGGCGACGGGGCGCATTGCGGTCTGGCTGACTGGTATCCCGAAAAAGAAAAGGCACTTGCAGCCGCACTCGCGACCGGCAAACCGTTCGACACCGGATGGTATGGTAGCAAGAAGGAAATCGCATCCGCCCGCGTCTACTCCCCCGATGGTCGCCGGGTCTGCGTCGAGGCGAGCGTCTCCGATGACTTCGACACCGAGGGCGTGGGTTCCGCCGAGGTCAGGGGCAAGCCTACTTTGGAGAAGATCAGCGAAGCGATCTACAAAGCGTGGGACGAGGCGGAGGAATGCCAGAAGGGCAACCGTGCCTACATCGGGTTCAAGGTGCTCGCCCGCAAGCGTGTCTACGGCAGCTACGTCGGCGGCAAGCCGCAAGGCGAGGGACGCATGGCGGACTCATGGGTCGAAACCCTGATCCTGCCCCAGGGCGACGGTTGCTACTTCGACCGTCCTCCCGGAGACAGCTACCACCAGTGGGGCTGGCAACACGACGGGGAGAAGATTCCCAAGGCGACCCGTGACCAGCTCGACGACTGGGCGCAGGACTACCGTGACGGCAACGCCAAGGGCGACAGCCTGACCGTGGGCAAGTGGACAATCAAACCTTGGAATGACTAAGGCGATGAAACCCCCATCCCTCACCGCCCTCGTCGCGATGCACAGGCAAACCGGCGATCCGTTCTTCTCCCCCGCCGAAATGCGCGAGCGTGGGGACACGTTCGACAACTTCACCCTGCGTCCTGCGAAGGAAATCCCCACCGCAACCGGTCCGGCACAAGCGTATGAACTCACCCGCCGCAAACCGACTCCCTCCGGGAATGCCGGGTCGGTGTGGTTTACAACCGGCCCATCTCCGCGTATCATTCAGCCCCTCATTTGACAATCCAACAACCAACATCAAATCAAACTATGAACATCTCAGCCAACAACATCAAACGTCTCCTATCCGAGCTTGCGGACTGCGGGATTCCCGCCATCGAGAACAAACTCATGCCTGGTCGCGAGATCATCACGCCGGACGGCACGATCCACTTTGGACGCCGGGGGCAGATCAAGTGGATTGCCGACATGCCCCACGCCGAATGGATTCTCGACATTGCCGAGAGCATCGACATCGAAACCCCCATCAAGATCGGATACATCAAGGCGAGCGATACCCGCAAGGCCCAGGCCGCGAAGCACAAGACATCCTCCAAATAATATGCTCAACCCTACCCTTAACAACCTGCACATCTGGCTGGAAACCCAGGCCGACAAGATCCCCGGCGACAGCCGCCGGTTTAGGGACGCCGCGCCGATGCTTACCACACTGGCCGACGACTTGGAGGATGCCCTCGCCAAGATCGAGGAAATCGAAGATGAGGCGGAGCGCGACATCCAAGACCGGGACTGGAAGATTGCAAACGCGGTGGATTCCCTCCGCGACTTGTGCAAGCGTTCCCCCGACATCGCGCCCGACCTGGAGGACATCATCCAGAAATTGCTCTAGGGTATCTTCTGCCAGATTCTTTTTGAACGAAACCAGAATCCACTTGTCAAACCACGAACAAACACCTATGACCAATCCCGCGCCAGTATCCGAGCATCCTGCAATCCAGTCAATCCTCCGCATGGTCCACGACATGGACCCCCAGGAGCAAACCCGAGTTAACAGATTCTTTGCCGGTCTGTTCCCGGAGGATTTGTCCGCCATGTCCGCCGAGCACAGCAAGAAACTTGTCCAGTTGGCGGAGCGGTCCCTTGCCCAAGCCCGCACCCTCGCTCAAGAGGCCGGGGGCATTGGGTGGGCGGACCCGATTGCAAAGCTGTCCTTCGTCCGACACTTGCTATGTTTCATCGAAGCCTCTACCGGCACCGATGAAGCGATCTTTCGCGCCCGGACGACTGCTTCCTTGCTCAACCACTGGCGGGAGACCGGCGACCTGACATTCGATCGGGACGAACGGCTTGATCGGACGTTGTGGGCGGGGATTCGTATCTCGATCTATCGCGCGGTAAACGCTGTTCACGTCGCGTTCACCACGACACCCCCGGCTGAACCGCAAGCGATTGATGATAAGTCAACGCCCAAGAGTTCCCCCGCCGGACCAACCCTTTTCGCGACCGAGGTTCCCCGCAACATCGAACTTAACTGACCAACTGACCAACTGACCGACTACTCAACACATGACACTAACCACGCACGACATCGACCAAGTGCTCCTTCGCTTGGAGGAGGATCTTAACGTAATCACCGAGGACATTAAGCTGAGTCCCGGCGGGCACAGCCAGGACCGGCTGCTTCTCCGTGAGGCAGAGCGCAATCTGGAGACCGTCCAGACACTCAAGCAAGTGTTCCTTCGCCAGCAGGCTTCCCCCGGAGCCGCCCCCGTCCCCCGGACCAACATCCACAAGACCTTCGGGCTTGGGAAGCATTCCTTCACCGGATGGGCCATCGTCGCCTTGGCGGTTGCTACGGGACTCCACACCGCAACAACGCCCAAGAGTTCCCCCGCGCCCCGGCCATCGCTTATTGTAAGCGTTCCCCCGCAGGATGCCGGGATCATTCAAGTCCCGCCTGTGAAAAAACTTCCGCTGACCTGTTTTTGAGATGGGTATCTTCTTTACGATTCTCACCGCTTCGATCTACGCCACGGTGCAGACGCTTGATGTCCTATCAAGGAGGGCGAACCGATGACTGACCACACTGACTACCTGGTTGACGCATATTTCAGTCAGGTAAAGGAATACGTCCCGATGAGTCGGGAGGAAGAGGACCAGTTGTCCGCCACGATTCTGAACCCGGAGCGCACGAAAGCGGCCAATGCTGCGCGGGAGGAGGCGATCCGTCAACTTGTGACGGCCAATCTGAGGCTTGTGCCGTCGTGTGTGAAGCCGTTCACAGGAATCAACCTTGCGACAGCGGACTTGATTCAAGAGGGCAACCTCGGGCTTGTGGACGCGGCACGGCGATTTGATTCCAGCAAGGGCAAGTTCTCTGCCTACGCGGCGTGGTATATCCGGCACCGGGTTTCCCGTGCGCTCGGAAGGGCTGGCCACATGATTGAGTTGTCTCCCCACATGTGTGCTCAGATCCGTCGCCTGCGGCATGTGGAAACCGCTTTAGAGGCTGATTACGGACGACGCCCGACCGTCGAGGAAGTCGCCGCTGAGACCGGCATATCAGCCGCCAAGGTGCAGGAGTGGTTTATGCTTGGCACGAGGCCGGAGTCGCTTGATGCGAAACTGAGCACGACGAAGCCCGAAAGCGGCACCTTGCTCGACGTGCTGGCCGACCCGAACACGATTTCCCCGGACGATCTTGCTGACCGGCAGGACCAGATCGAGCTTCTGATGCGCCTTGTTGAAGGGCTGTCAGAGAGGCACCAGAACGTGCTTCACCGTCGCTACGGCATGGCTGGCTACGCCCCGCATACGTTGCTTGAAGTGAGCAAGATTTACGGCACGACCAAAGAGCGCGTCCGCCAGTTGCAGATGGAGGCGACACGTTGCCTTCGCGCCAGGTTCGCTGCAATCAACAACCCCGACAGTCTTGAAAACCTATAACCAGAAAACCTATATGCCAGCACACCGTCAAACCACACCACTAACACGTCCCTGTCTGCCGCCGCAAGCATACGTCCGAATCTGGAACTCCCGCCCGAAGCCCCGCCACGTGTGGGTCGCTCGAATCCTTGACTGGATGAGAGGGATCGCATGACTGGTCCCTCTTCCGAAGCCCCGGAGACGAACGCCTCCCCCGATGAT
>CAZHNZ010000125.1:0-11570 GCA_964534355.1 uncultured Parabacteroides sp. | reverse complement strand
ACTCATCTTACGCTATCTTCCAGGATGCCACCGGCAAAGCATGGGATCGCGTTGTAGCCTTAGGTATCGGTGTTGGTTCAGGATATTTGTTCGAAACAACATTCAAAAAAGAGGTTTACTCTGACCTTACCGGTGAGCGTGGTACTTTGATGGGTGCTATTCAGGGAATCCTGTTGGCTCAATACGAAGTTCTTCGTGCCAATGGCCACACGCCTTCAGAAGCATTCAACGAATCAGTGGAAGAATTGACTCAATCTTTGATGCCTTTGTTTGCTGAAAACGGAATGGACTGGATGTATGCTAACTGCTCGACTACTGCTCAACGTGGCGCACTCGACTGGATGGGACCTTTCCACGATGCTTCAAAACCTGTTTTCGAAAAATTGTATGCTGAAGTAGCTTGTGGAAACGAAGCTCAAAGATCTATCGACACAAACAGCAAACCGGATTACCGCGAAAAACTCGAAGAAGAGTTGAAAGCATTGCGCGAAAGCGAAATGTGGCGTGCCGGAGCAGTTGTTCGTCAATTGCGTCCTGAAAATGCAAAATAATTTCTTTTACGAAATTTGAATATAACAAAACAGGCTGTCCATACGGGCAGCCTGTTTTTTGTTAAGGAAATTTCTTTGTTATTGATTTAGTTCTTTAATCAGATATTGAGTGGTAAATGTCTGGTAATTTTTCACCACTTCCTCCGGTGTGCCTGAGCAAAGTAATACACCGCCACCTTTTCCGCCTTCTGGTCCCATATCTATAATGAAGTCGGCACATTTGATAACATCCATATTGTGCTCAATTATTATCATCGTATTGCCTTTATCGACCAGCCTGTTTATTACTCCCATAAGTACATTGATATCTTCGAAATGAAGCCCTGTTGTTGGTTCATCCAATATATACAGAGTCTTTCCTGTGTCACGTTTAGCCAGTTCTGTTGCTAACTTTACCCGTTGACTTTCGCCTCCGGAGAGTGTTGTCGATGGTTGTCCCAATTTTATATAACCGAGCCCTACATCTTCCAGAACTTTTATTTTATGTAAAATAACAGGAATATTCTCGAAAAATTCAACGGCCTGAGAAATTGTCATATCCAGCACATCAGCGATAGATTTACCCTTGAAACGAACTTCCAGAGTTTCGCGGTTGTAGCGTTTTCCATGACAATCTTCACAGGGTACCAACACATCAGGAAGGAAGTTCATTTCGATGGTTTTGTATCCGTTTCCGCTGCATGTTTCGCAACGACCGGCTGCAACATTAAACGAAAATCTACCGGGTTTGTACCCTCTGATTTTGGCTTCAGGTAAGCCCACAAAGAGATTACGGATATCAGAAAATACGCTCGTATAGGTTGCCGGATTGGATCGGGGTGTGCGTCCCAGGGGGCTCTGATCTACTGTTACAATTTTATCAATATGTTCGATACCCTCGATCGAATTGTAGGGCAATGGCTCTTGCAATGATCTGTAAAAAAGCTGACTGATTACAGGTTGCAATGTCCCATTTATCAGACTGGACTTGCCACTACCCGAAACACCGGTTACACAAATAAGCTTTCCGAGAGGAAAATCTACATCCACGTTTTTCAGATTGTGACCACAGGCGCCCCGTATGCGCAGGAACTTCCCGTTTCCGGCCCGTCTTTGTGCGGGGACTTCTATTTTCAACTTTCCATTCAAATATGACGAGGTAAGTGTCTCAACCTGCATCATTTCTGAAGGTGTACCCGCAAAAACAATCTCTCCACCCAAACGTCCGGCATGAGGGCCGAGGTCGATAATATAATCTGCTTCGAGCATCATATCTTTGTCGTGTTCTACCACCACCACCGTGTTGTCTGTATCCCGAAGTTGTTTGAGCGATCGAATGAGCCGGTCGTTATCACGTTGATGAAGTCCGATACTCGGCTCATCAAGTATATAGAGTACATTCACCAGTTGCGAACCAATTTGTGTAGCCAGCCGGATACGTTGACTTTCGCCTCCGGAGAGCGATTGCGATGAGCGGTTGAGCGAAAGATATACCAATCCCACATCAATCAGAAATCGAAGCCGGGTACGTATCTCTTTCAGTATTTCGGACCCGATAATGCGTTGTTTTTCGGTCAGTTTACCATCCAGATTATTGAGCCACTCATATAGTTCTGAAATATCCATTTCTGATAATTCAGATATATTTTTATCCGCAATCCGGTAGTGTAGTGCCTCTTTATTGAGTCTTTTGCCGTTGCATTCGGGACAGACGGATACCTTAACAAATTGATTGGCCCACTTTTGGCCGGAGGCCGAAGCGCTACTCTCCTGCTGTATTTCGATGTATTTAATAACGCCTTCGTAACTCATCGAGATGGCAGATCCACCACCCAAAGGGTGATTCTTTAATTGTAGTCGTTCCTCTGTTCCATTCAGTATTTCGTCAAGAGCCTCATCCGAAAATTCTCCCAAAGGTGTTTTTAACGTATAACCGAATTTCTCGCATATCGCCTCAATTTGCCAAAACAGGGTACTATTTCTGTGGCTTCCCAGTGGAGTGATACCACCGTTGTAGATGCTTTTCTCCGGGTTAGGAATTATTTTTTCACGATCAATTTGATTCACAATGCCAAGCCCTTTGCAACACGAACAGGCTCCCTGTGGCGAATTAAAAGAAAAATTGTGGGGTGCCGGCTCACCATACGAAAGGCCGGTATCCGGACACATCAGCTGTCGGCTAAAATGACGTACATCTGTTCCATCTTCCGATAAAATCATCAGCAGTCCATCGCCCTGTTTCATGGCCAGTCTCACACTGTTTCGGAGTCGTACTTCGTCTTTTGCAGATACGGCTAATTTGTCGATTACAAGCTCTATACTGTGATTTTTGTAGCGATCAAGTCGTAATCCGGGTATAATTTCTCGCAATTCACCATTTATCCGAACATTCTGAAATCCCTTTTTTCGCAGGTTTTCGAACAACTCTTTGTAGTGCCCCTTTCGGTTTCGGACCAAAGGAGCCATCATATAAATTCGTTTTCGGTTGTAACGCTCCAGAATCAGGTCCAAAATCTGCTCTTCGGTGTATTTAACCATCTTTTCGCCCGTATTGTAGGAATAGGCTTCTCCTGCTCTTGCAAACAGAAGACGAAGAAAATCGTAAATCTCAGTTGTTGTTCCCACTGTAGAACGTGGAGAGTTGTTGGTCGTTTTTTGTTCAATCGAGATGACCGGACAGAGTCCCGAAATCTTGTCCACATCCGGGCGTTCAAGATTACCCAGAAAGTTGCGGGCATATGATGACAAAGTTTCGATATACCTCCGTTGTCCTTCTGCAAAAATGGTATCGAAGGCCAGTGATGACTTTCCACTTCCACTAAGTCCTGTGATAATTGTGAAGCTTTTGTGCGGAATCGTTACATCTATATTTTTCAGATTGTGTACACGTGCACCCAATACCTCTATGACATCGTTCTCGTTCATTGCATTTCGTATAAGAATGCAAAATTACAGCTTTAAAGCCAACAATAAAAATGGATGTAGACAAAAACCGTAAAAGCCGGGTTTTATTTAGAAAAAATAATAATTGCGACTTGGCATTTTTTTTGCTAATTTTGTGGTCTGAAATCGAAAATAACAAGAAACGCATGGAAACAGTAGTTAGCGGCATACGCTCAACAGGAAATCTTCATTTAGGCAACTATTTTGGTGCATTGCGCAATTTTATAAAAATGCAGCACGAAAATAATTGCTATTTTTTTATCGCTGATTATCACTCTCTGACCACTCACCCCGATCCTGCTCAATTGCATCAGAATGTTCGTCAGGTTTTGTCAGAATATTTGGCAGCCGGGCTTGATCCGGAGGTTTCGACAATATTTGTTCAAAGCGATGTACCTGAAGTGGCAGAGCTTTACCTTTTGCTTAATATGCACGCGTATATCGGGGAGCTTGAGCGAACCGCATCATTCAAAGAAAAAATACGTAAACAACCCGAAAATGTAAATGCCGGACTCCTCACCTATCCTACCCTGATGGCCGCTGATATTTTGATGCACAAAGCCAATAAGGTGCCTGTTGGTAAAGATCAGGAACAGCATTTGGAGATGACACGCAAATTTGCCCGTCGATTCAATACAATGTATAATGTTGAATATTTCCCTGAACCCGCAGCCTATAATTTTGGATCGGAACTGGTTAAGATACCCGGATTGGATGGTAGCGGAAAAATGGGTAAATCAGAAGGAAATGGTGTGTATTTATTTGATGAACCAGCCGCAATTCGTAAGAAAGTGATGAAAGCTGTTACAGATCAGGGACCAGCCGAACCGAATAGTGTGAAACCAGAACCGGTTGAAAACTTATTTACCATTATGAAAGTGGTATCATCGGCTGATACATACGACTACTTTAACGATAAATTTAATAGCTGCGAAATTCGTTATGGCGATTTAAAGAAACAATTGGCCGAAGATATTATATCTGTAACTTCACCCATCAGAGATCGAATTCTGGATATTCAAAAAGATGAATTATACCTCAGAAAGGTGGTTAAAATGGGTGCCGAAAAAGCCAAAGCAAGCGCTCAGCAAACCGTAAAAGAGGTACGGGAAATAATGGGATTTAAGGTGTTTTAGATTTCTCTGTTTTGGGTTGAATGTCATACTGTATATGAACGAACAACAGACAACATAAAAACATATCATAAATGGCCTCCAGAATAATCTTCACAATGATCACTTTTCTGTTAGTCTTTAATGGATTGACAGATTTCTATTTCTACAAACGGGTAATTTGCCGGTTTACGAAAGCGCATTGGATACGTTGTGCTCATTGGGGCATCTCGTTGATTCTGGCAGGACTGCTAAGCTGGTTAATGTATAAGTTCTCCAATCCGGGTACTGATGCAACCTCCAATACTTACATCTGGATAATCTACTTCTACCTGTTGGTTTACGTGCCAAAACTGGCTTACATGCTTATTTCATGGCCGGAAATTATTTTGAAAAAGACGAAAGCTTTCTCATTCACAGGTGGTATACTGGCACTGCTTATTGTTGTAGCGTTGGTATGGGGTGCTACCGGTGGTCGATTTTGTTTTCGAGAGAATGAGGCTGAAATTGCATCTGTACGTTTGCCGGCATCATTTGACAGTTACACTGTAGTACAGTTTTCAGATACACATCTGGGCAATTTTGGCCATTCCGACAGTATCATACACGAGATGGTTACTCGTATCAATGCCTTGCATCCCGATGTGATTCTTTTTACCGGCGATTTAGTTAATACCAAAGCGAATGAAATAGACCGTTTTGCCTCTATTTTGAAAACTCTGAAAGCTAAAGATGGTGTTTATTCGGTGATGGGAAATCACGATTACGGCGATTATGTCTATTGGAAAAGCAAATCCGACCACGATGCCAATCTGCAAAGCGTTTACGACAAACAGGCTCAAATGGGCTGGAAGGTATTGAAAAACGAATCAATCTACTTAAAACGGAACAAAGATAGTATCGCTCTGATTGGAGTCGAAAATTGGGGAGAGCCCCCATTTCACCAATACGGAGATCTGGAAAAAGCGATGAAAAATGTGGATAAAAACTCCTTTAAGCTATTGTTGTCGCACAATCCGGAACACTGGCGGCAGGTAGTAGTGCCGAATTACAACATTGACCTTACGCTGGCCGGACATACACATGCCTGGCAAATGGCCTTTGGCTGGGGAAAATACCGCTATTCCCCGGCCGTGTTTAAATACAAAAACTGGGGTGGTTTATATTCGAATGGCGACAAACACATCTATGTAAACGAAGGCACGGGCTATGTACTTTATCCGATGCGCTTTGGTGCAGGGCCAGAAATAAGCATTATTCGTTTGAAGCGGAAGTAATTCTACGTTTTTTTGATGCTAAACAGAAACTCCAAACCACCTTCTGGTCTGTTTTTTGCAGATATTTCTCCGTGGTGAAAGAGTACCGCATTTTTCACAATAGCCAGTCCAAGTCCGGTGCCGCCAATCTTTCGCGAGCGACCTTTATCCACCCGATAGAAACGCTCAAAGAGACGGTTTAAATGCTCCTCGGCCACTCCGACTCCGGTGTCTGAAAAGCTAAAATAGTAGTAATGAGCATCTTCCCGGTAACAATTTAGCACGATGCTGATATTTTCTCCGGCATAGATTCCGGCGTTGTCGAACAGATTTCGGAAAATGGAGTAGATTAACGATGAATTTCCTTCGATGTAGGCCTTATCCGGAATGTTTTTGAGGATAGTCTGAATACCTTTTTTATCCAGTTCGAGCTGAGTTTCGTTGCTTATTTCGCGAATGATGTGCGAGATATCAATTCTTTCACGATCAAAAAGTTTATTGGCTTCGTCCATTCGATTGAGCATAGAGATATCGCTGAGCAGATAAGAAAGGCGCTTGCTTTGTGCATAACAACGTTCGATAAACAGCTGACGTTTAGCCGGATCCATGTCGGGCATCGAGAGAATAGTCTCCATATATCCCTGGATGCTGCTAACCGGTGTTTTTAGTTCGTGCGAAATATTCTGAGTCAACTGCCTCTTTAATCTGTTTTCCTCTTCCTGTTGTGTATTGTTGTAGATGGATATTTCGAACGTCTTATCGTCAAAAATAACGCAATTAATTTCGAACCATTTACCACCTTTGTGAACAGAAATTACTTTGGATGCAATTTCATCTTTGTTGTCGGCAGCATGTAGTCGGGCATCCAGAAACTGAATGATAGGTGTAATTTCCGGAAGCTCAAACACCTGTTCCGAAGTTTGTAGTTGTTTGTCTGAAATCAGATTAATGTGTTGAATAAACAGACTGTTTGTCAATATCTCCTCTCTTGTTTTGGTAAATATAGCCAACCCTTCTCGCGAAAAACGGAAGTGCATGTGTAGTTTTTCCCGTTCGATAGAGAGCGCAGACTGCGTACGTACCAAACGTCTGTAGATTCGAAATAATTTTTGAGAAATCTCACCAATATCATCCTGGCCAAATACTATGTCGTGGTCGAGAGGCTCATTGTTCTCTGCCTGAATCGCAAATTCCCGTAACCGGGTAACATTTTTCCCCAATAAAAAAGAGAAGCGAAGCAGAGTAATCACTGCTATACAGAATAAAATAATGATAAAGTAGATAAAAAACGGATCCACTTTCAACAGCTGAATGGTGGTGGTATTGTAAGGTAAGGATGTTCGGATATAATATTGGTTGAATTTTTGTGCTGAATAAAAATAGTCGCGATCGACCGACTCTGAATAACGAATAGCATACCCACTTCCCTTTTTGCGAGCCTCATCAATCTCGGGTCTGTGCAGGTGATTTTGCATCCGGGTATAGTCGTGTTTTTTTGAATCATACAAGACAGTTCCCAATGAATCTATTATTGTAAGACGCATTTCGGGCACATCCAGCATAGCCTCTACCTGCGATACAACTGAATCGGATACGCCATGTTTCTTTATTTCATATATCACAAGTGTATTGTATCGGGTGAGCGTAGCATCGAGCATTTGCTCCCGAAAAGATTTTTCTCTTCTGTATTGAAACACCGTAATGAGCATAACAAACAGAAAGAACAGCAGTGAAATACTGAAAAACAGTCTTTTATGAAAAGGAAATTTATTGAGCATCATCCGACATGAAATTATTGTATGAACCGTTTGCACTGAAAGAGTGAATAAAATGCACTTTTAGTCTATTTCGAAACAATAGCCAAAGCCCAGGCGGGTAACGATATTCCGACCATAAATGCCTATCTTTTTTCGTAATCGGGTGATATTAACATCAATCGTACGATCGAGTACAAACACTTCGTCGGTCCATACCAACGATAGAATTTCGTCGCGTGAAAATACATGTCCGGGCTGACCGAGCAGCAATTTCAGTATTTCGTACTCTTTTTTGGTCAGAGCCACTTCTACGCCATCTACCGTTGTTTTCTTTTGGCTCAGGTTGATAATTAAAGTTTCGTATCTCACCAACTCCTCTTTTTTGCGACTCTCAGCCGATGTAGTATGATTTCTGCGTTTGACAGCCTTTGCGCGGGCAATGACCTCTTTTATTGAAAATGGTTTAGATATATAATCATCTGCCCCGATATTAAAACCCGTCAACATATCGTTTTCGGTATCCCGTGCAGTGAGGAAAATAATGGGTATTTTAGCTGTTTGAGGCTCTTTTTTAATCATATTGGCGAGTTTAAAACCCGAAATCTCTCCCATCATAACATCCAATAATAAAAGAGAATAGACCGAAAGATCAAGTGTAAGAGCTTCCTCTGCCGAGTTGGCTGTATCTACTGTAAATCCCTCGTTCTCGAGGTTGAATTTAAGAATTTCGCACAAATCCTCTTCATCGTCAACTACTAAAATACGGTTTTCGTCCATACACTGTTCTATTAATTCGATTTAAATAAAATATCCAAACACAAAACTACTCATTCTCCGTCAAAACTACGTTGCAACCGAATGAAATATATATTACAAATCAGTTTCATGGTGATTAGTCTCTCTTTTTTTATTAAATTGCAGCCCCAAAACAGAAAAGCAAATGCAAGCATTCTTACAAAAGACGGCTCAGGCCTGTCTTACACATTACAAAGATACGATTAGCGACCAAATATTTGTGTTTCCGAACAGACGCGCCGGCATTTTTTTTCAGAAATACCTGGCTACCCTGGTGGGCAAACCGCTCTTTTCTCCCAGAATTATCTCCGTAAATGATCTTTTCAGGGAGTTTACACCTTACCGAATTGCCGACCGCATCAATTTGCTTTTTATTCTCTACCGCGAGTTTCAACAGTTATCAAAACGCGAAGAGAGCTTCGACGAATTTGTCTTTTGGGGTGAGATGATCCTGAACGATTTCGATGATGTGGATAAATATATGGCAGATGCCCGACAGCTTTTTTCAAACGTGAAAGATTTGAAGGAGATAGACAACGGGATGTCTGGTCTCACGGATGAACAGGTGGCTACTATTCGCGAATTCTGGCTTAATTTTCAACCCGAGAAAGAGGGCAAAACCAAAGAAGATTTTTTGGCAACGTGGGAAATTCTTTACCCACTTTACGAATCGTTTCGCAGAGAATTAATAGCTCAAAATACAGTGTACGAAGGGGTTGTGTTTCGTGAAGTTTGCGAGCGTATTTTGCGCAAAGAGGAGCTTCAACTCATCGATTGTGACTATATTTTTGTAGGGCTAAATGCCCTTACCCACAGCGAAGAGATATTGCTTGAGCATATTCAGAAAAGAGGAGTCGCTCAGTTTTTCTGGGACATTGAGTCGCCAAGGCTCACCGATACCTACAACAAAGCTTCCAACTTTATTACCCGATACGCCCGTCAGTTTCCGTCGGCTCTCAAGTGGCCGGCTGACACGAATGAACCGGAGGAACCTGTTATTGATTTAATTGGTATTCCTTCTGCAATCGGACAATCGAGACAGGTGTATGATGTATTGACTAATTTAGTACAAACCAAGCGAATAGTTGATCCGGCAAAGGCAATCAACACCGTGGTGGTTTTGCCCGACGAGCGACTGCTGTTGCCCACTCTCTACTCCATTCCCGAATCTATCACCAATATCAATGTTACCATGGGTTATCCGCTGGCTTCGTCGCCTGTGGCCGGACTGATGGAGCAGATATTTGCCATGCAAACCCATGTGAGGTTGCATCAGGGTGTGCCGGTTTTCTATTTTCGGTTTCTGGTCCCGGTGCTCAATCATCGGTATATTGCCGGTTTGTCTCCCGTTTTTGCCGAAAAAATGCACAAAAACATTATCGAAACCAACCGGATTTACCTCTCTGCAGCTGATTTTGAGGGAGACGAACTGCTTTCGAAGGTCTTTGTGCCACTGCTTAGCGATGCCGATTTCCCGGCCTATCTGATGCAGGTCATTCGCTTGATTCAGGATAATGCGATTCAGACAGAGAATGAAGAGGACGAGTCGTTACCCAATAATTTATCGCAGTTGGAGAGCGAATTTATGTACCATTATTACATCACGATAAACCGCATGGGGGATATCATGCAAAACAGCAATACCCACATGAGCAGCGACACATTTTTCCGTCTTTTACGAAAATTGATTGCCGGTGTGAGTGTTCCCTTCCGGGGTGAACCACTGTCCGGACTTCAGGTGATGGGAGTTTTAGAGACCCGCGTTCTTGATTTCGACAATCTGATTATCTTATCCATGAACGAAGGTGTTTTTCCGCTCAAAACAGCCTCTAATTCCTTTATTCCCTACAATCTGCGAAAAGGTTTCGGTCTACCCACATACGAGCATCAGGAGAGCGTGTACGCGTACCACTATTATAGAATGATACACCGGGCCAAACACATCACTATGCTCTACGATACCCGCAGTGATGGTATGCAGACCGGAGAAGTAAGCCGGTATGTACATCAGATGAGGTATCATTATCAAATGAAAATAAACCAGAAACAGGTTAATTTCGACATCTCTGTATCGAAAACCGACCCGATATCCGTACGCAAATCGGAACACATACAGCTCTCGCTTTCCCGATTTCTCGAGGGGGGCGAGCGTAAACTGTCGGCCAGTTCCATCAATACATATCTCGACTGTCCGCTTAAATTTTACTTTCAGGAAATAGAGCAAATGCGCGAAGAGGAAGAGGTGAGCGAAACACCCGAGGCAAGTCAGTTCGGAAGCATGTTTCACCTCATCATGGAGCGATTGTACAACAACCTTGCCAACAGACAAATACAGGCAGACGCATTGAACGAGATTCAGAAAAATGATAAGCTACTGACCTGCGAAGTGGAAAATGCATTTCGCGAATACATCTTCAAAAGCGATAAACCACGGGAACTAACGGGCAACAATTTCCTCATAGCTTCTGTGCTGAAACGCTATGTAAAACAAGTACTCGAGATAGACAAGAAACTCACACCGTTTGTTTACCGTCAATCAGAGATGCCTGTTCACAACCTGCTGACTACCCCCACCGGCCGAAAAGTACAGATAAAAGGCCTTATCGACCGGGTGGATGAGGTGAGAAACGGAATTCGCATTATCGACTACAAAACCGGGCAGGGAGATTTGCAATTCAAATCCATCGATCAGCTGTTCGACAAAGAGCAAAAGAAACGCCCCAAAGCAGTTATGCAGGTATTCCTGTACGCCTATTTGTATCGATTACAGGCCGGAAATCAGGCTGTTATGCCGGGGATATACTTCCTGCGAAACCTGTTTGATAATTTCGATGCAGCCGTTCGCTACAAACCCGACAAATCGACCAACGAGCGGATAGATGATTTCGCCCCATTTGCTAATGATTTTGAAGCAGCCCTGCTGAGTTGTATCGACGAAATCTTTGATCCCGCATTCAATTTTACTCAGACAAGCGTAGAAGAATCATGCACATATTGCGCTTACAACGAAATATGCCGGAAATAGGTCGGTATTTTACCGCCCATATTTATTTATTTCGTGTTTTTGCATCGCAAATAATTATATTTTCTCTCAAAAAGCATCATTTTATTACAAAATTGTCTATTTTTTCACTGAATTTCAAACGGTTCTTTTTCGAAATACCGTTTTTTTTTCCT
>CAZHNZ010000124.1:0-11654 GCA_964534355.1 uncultured Parabacteroides sp. | reverse complement strand
CTTGCCCTTTGCTTTTATCAGTAGTTTTAATCCTTCGTAATTGTTTCCGTCCCAGGCTCCGAAAGGTGCGAGTTTTTGTAGTCGGGTCGATTCCGGGTGAATAATTACGTCAATACCCGATCCGTTGGGCGCAGGTGCCACATATCCGGCATCTTCTACGGCATAGCCATTTACCGGCAATTCATCACCGGTAGGTATGTCCAGCATTACGGCTTCCCCTTTTTTGTTGATCAATGTATCTGTGAGCGGATTAAAGCACAGGTCACCGGCAATGGTGAGTGCAGTGGTGAGCTCCGGCGATGCTACAAATGCGTAGGTATTGGGATTGCCATCGTTGCGTTTGGCAAAATTACGGTTGAATGAAGTGACGATAGAATTGGCGCGCTCAGGGGTATCGGTTTTTCTTTTCCACTGTCCGATACAAGGTCCACAGGCATTGGCCATTACCACACCGCCTATCTGCTCAAGGTCTGTCAGCACACCGTCTCTTTGGGCGGTATATCTTACCTGTTCTGATCCGGGATTGATAATGAATTGAGCCTTCACTTCGAGATCTTTCGCAGCAGCCTGACGGGCAACAGATGCGGCCCGGCTCATATCTTCGTACGATGAGTTGGTGCACGAGCCAATCAGCCCGACCTCCATCGCCTGAGGGTAGTTGTTCTCTTTTACTATTTTTACAAATTCAGAAATGGAATAGGCCGCATCGGGGGTAAATGGTCCGTTGATGTAAGGCTCCAGAGCTGATAAATCTATTTCGATGACCCGGTCGTAAAATTTCTCAGGCTGTGCCACTGCTTCGGGATCGGGCTGCAGGCAGGTGGCAATTTGGTTGGCCGCCAGAGCAATCTCTTCGCGACCGGTAGCCATCAGGTATTGTGCTATTTTAGTATCGTAAGGAAACAAAGATGTGGTGGCACCTACTTCTGCCCCCATATTGCAAATGGTGGCTTTTCCGGTAGCGGATAAGGATTCCGTTCCTTCACCAAAATATTCGATGATGGCATTGGTTCCGCCTTTTACGGTCAGAATGCCGGCCAGTTTCAAAATAACATCCTTGGGTGACGCCCAGCCATTTAGTTTGCCGGTCAGTTTTACACCGATCAATTTCGGCATTTTAAGTTCCCACGCCATGCCGGCCATTACATCCACGGCATCGGCACCACCTACGCCAATGGCAATCATGCCCAAACCACCGGCATTTGGTGTGTGCGAGTCGGTTCCCACCATCATTCCACCGGGGAAAGCATAATTCTCGAGTACAACCTGATGTATTATACCTGCACCCGGTTTCCAGAAACCAATACCATATTTGGATGAAACGGATCGAAGAAAATCATAGACCTCTTTGTTGGTGTTTTCAGCAAAAGCCATATCCACACCGGCATTTACCTCTGCGGTAATCAGGTGATCGCAATGTACCGTAGAAGGCACAGCTGTTGTGGGTTTGCCCGAATTCATAAATTGTAAAAGTGCCATCTGCGCGGTAGCATCCTGCATGGCCACGCGGTCGGGCGCAAAGTTTACATAATCGACCGCACGCTCAAAAGATTTCAGTTCTGCTTGATCGAACAGGTGGGCGTACAGGATTTTTTCGCTGAGCGTCAACGGTCTTTGCAGAAGACTCTTCGCACGGCTTATTTTTTCGGGATAGGCAAGATAAATCTTTTTAATCATTTCGAGGTCGAATACTTCTTTCATCGTCTTACAGTTTTATAGTATGTAATGGCAAAATTAATCAATTTATTAGAAAAACAGTCCAATCTAATTCTAAATTAGAATGTCGATCGCTTTTTTATTCCTGGTGGGTGGCGTTGATCGCAAAACCGGAATGAGAAACTATAATAATGTGATTATGTATCAATTTTAACATAACTGATGGTTAAAATGTTCTGACTTCAAACAAATTTTTGCTGATTTGTTGAAAAATAAGGAAAACGACAAAAAAAAAGAGGCTGTCTGTACAGACAACCTCTTTGTATGGTAGAATGAGTAAATCGAAATCAGATAATACCCAATTGTTTGAAACATTTTTCAATTTTTTCGAAGGCATAATCAAGTTGAGCTTTGGTGTGAGTAGCCATCAACGAGAACCGGATCAATGTATCGTTGGGCGCAACAGCCGGAGAAACTACCGGATTCACAAAAATTCCCTCATTGAAGAGAAGGTGAGTCACCATAAATGTTTTGTCATTGTCGCGAACATACAACGGTATAATAGGTGTGGTGGTGTGGCCTATCTCGCATCCGATTCTGCGGAATCCATCCAGGGCATAGTGGGTCAGTTCCCACAGATTGGCTATACGTTCTGGCTCAGATTCCATAATGTCTAACGCAGCCATAACAGCCGCTGTGGACGATGGGGTGATGCTGGCGCTAAATATATAAGAACGGGAATTGTGACGTAAATAGTTGGCCGTAACCTTATCTGTGGCGATAAAACCACCCAATGAGGCAAATGATTTGCTAAATGTACCCATAATCAAATCCACATCGTCAGTTACACCGCGTTCGTGACACAAACCTTGTCCGTTTTTGCCAAAAACCCCGAGGCTGTGCGCCTCATCCACCATTATAGCAGCTTTGTATTTTTGGGCAAGTGGTACAATCTCGGTCAGTGGCGACTGATCTCCTTCCATGCTGAATACGCCATCAACAACGATGAGTTTCAGTTTGTCTTCTTCGCATTTTTCGAGAGCTTTCTCCAACGATTCCATATCGTTGTGCTTAAACTTAACCGAGTTTGAGAAAGAGAGACGGCGACCTTCTATAATAGAAGCGTGGTCGTACTCATCCCACAGAATATAATCGTTGCGACCGGTGAGGCAGGATACAACTCCTGCATTGACCTGAAAGCCGGTAGAATAAACAATTGCCTCTTCTTTACCTACAAATTTGGCCAATCTTTCTTCGAGTTCTACGTGTATGTCAAGAGTACCGTTCAGAAAACGGGAACCGGCACATCCGGTACCATACTTTTTGACTGCCGCAATGGCTGCTTCTTTGATTTTAGGGTGATTCGTCAGACCCAAATAACTGTTTGAGCCAAACATCAATACCTTCTTGCCGCTGATGACGACCTCAGTATCCTGATCACTTTCAATTTTACGAAAATAGGGATAAACACCTAAATCTTTAGCCTTTTGTGGGGCATCGTATTCGGCTAATTTTTGTTGAAGTAATTTCATTTGTTGCTTTCTATTTTCTTTACATTAAATGAAAAACACCAAGCACTGTTGCACTCTCGAATGTTTCAATTCTAATTGCTACAATTCAATACTTAGTTTTGCATGATAATTATGGGCTTATTTGTGCATCTTACATTATAATATATGTAACAGACAAAAATTCGCTCCCGGTCGATTTGCCAATCCGGAAATTTAATTTTTAAAGGCAGAATACAGGGTATTATGGCTCATTTTGAATTCCGGAATAGAATTTCGACCGGCAAAATTAGTGAAAAATTTTAAAACAACGCTTTTTAGACCAAAAATATTCATTCATTTGCTTGATTTTATAGTATATTTGCCTGACAATCAGTTATTTTATTATCATTGTAAATTGATAGGTGATATGTAAACAGCAGGTACACTATTTCGTTTATATTGCAACAATACCAAACTAACCCGTTTTTTATTCTTAACACAAAATATTCACTTTGTCTGATAATAAAAAGGAAATCAAGCCGTTTTAAATTTGTAACAGGTCTAAAATAAGAGAATAAAATCTATATTTTCCGAACTACAAATTGTGCATTGCGAATTATAAATTATGAATTATGCATTATGAATTACGAAAGATAAATTATGAATCAAAAATTGCATATCCCCAATTATTAATTATTAATTCTTAATTATTAATTCCCCAACCCTGCCTATGAAAAAAATCTCTACAACGACTACCCCAACGACAAAATTAAAACCGAACAAACAACCGGACAAGCAACCGGACAAAAGAACGTTGGATTTAATCCTCCAATTTGCGGGATCTTATTGTTCCCCAAGCCTGATAAACGGCGAAAGAGCGGATTATTTTATGAATTAACAAAAGGAAGAGCAACAATTTGTTGCTCTTTTTTCATTTCTAAAAGCTTCAAACAGAGAGATAATTAAAATTTGGTTATCTTTGCGCAATTGTAATGTTCAGATAGCAAAATGAAGAATGAAATCAGTTGCCGTTCAGGGTTTGTAGAATCTGTTTCGAATGAAGTAGTTCGGGTGCGCATTACTCAATTATCTGCCTGTGCAGATTGTCATGCCCATTCGGCCTGTTCTGTATCAGATACTTCCGAAAAAATCATAGAAATACACCACACCGGCGAGAAACCGGCTATTGGTCAGCCCGTGCAAATAGTGGGTGAGAAGTCTTTGGGATTGTCTGCGGCCTTATGGGCTTATATGTTGCCTGTTGTGCTGATAATTGCTTCGCTGGTTCTCTGCTCTTGGTTTGGACTGAATGAGATTCCCGCTGCAATGGTTTCGTTGCTCACTCTTTCAATATATTATCTGTTACTTTTTCTGAATAAGGGAAAATTTGAAAAACGCTTTTCCTTCAAACTTAAATTATAAATGTCCGAAAAATGAATATTGTTCTGTTTTCAGTCGTTTTGCTGGGTATTGTTGGCCTGGTAAGTGCCGTAATACTCTATTATGTGGCCCAAAAATTTTCTGTGGTAGAAGACGAACGAATAGATATAGTTGAATCGCTGTTGCCGGCTGCCAATTGTGGTGGTTGTGGCTTTCCCGGTTGCCGGGGATTTGCAGAGGTATGTGTAAAAGCCGATTCTCTGGAAAACCTGATTTGTACGGCTGGTGGTGCCGATACGATGAAAAATGTGGCTCAGGCTCTTGGAAAAGAGTCGTTTACTGCCACACCTATGATTGCGGTAGTCCGCTGCAATGGTACCTGCGAACACCGACAAAAGACCAATCAATACGATGGCGCCATGAGTTGTGCCGTCTCGTCTTCGCTCTATTCGGGCGATTCCGGATGTGCCTACGGTTGTCTGAGTCATGGCGATTGCGTTTTTGTATGTAAATTCGATGCCATACACATTCACCCCGAAACAGGTTTGCCGGAAGTTGATGAGCAGAAATGTACGGCTTGTGGCGCCTGCGTCAAAGCTTGTCCGAAATCAATCATCGAAATGCGCAAAAAGGGTCCCCGTTCCCGCCGCATTTATGTCAGTTGCATCAACAAAGATAAGGCGCCGGTGGCTCGCAAAGCGTGCAATGTGGCCTGTATCAGTTGCGGTAAATGTCAGAAGGTGTGCGAATTTAATGCGATTACTATTGCCGGCAATGTGGCATACATCGACCCTAACCTCTGTCGGTTGTGTCGCAAGTGCCCCGAAGTATGCCCTACATCGGCCATTGTCGAGGTGAATTTCCCCATCAAAAAGAGAGAAACAATTGCGGCAGAAGAGAATTGATTTTATCTTCTGCTTTACTTTGAATATACTATTCTATAATACTGATTATAAAGATTATGCGAACATTTCGAATGGGTGGAATACATCCCTGTGAAAATAAGCTTTCTGCCGGTAATAAAACAATTATTGCACCATTGCCCGAAACAGTGACCATTCCTCTGGCTCAGAGTTTGGGTATCCCGTCGTCTTCTGTGGTGGCCAAAGGCGATGTGGTGAAAGTGGGTACTCTGATTGCTCGTGCCAACGGGTTTGTATCTGCCCATATTCACTCTCCTTTTTCTGGTAAAGTGCTCAAAGTAGATGATGTGTACGATATCAGTGGTTATCGTCGTCCTTCCATTTTTATTGAAGTAAACGGGGATGAGTGGGAGGATAGTATTGATAGAAGTGAGGAGCTGAACAGTCAGATACAAGATTCCCCGGCAGAGATCGTAAAAAAAATTGCTGAAGCGGGCATTGTTGGTTTGGGTGGTGCTACTTTTCCCACACATATCAAAATGAATCCACCGGCCGGAATGGCGCCGGATACGCTTATTGTCAATGGCGTGGAGTGCGAACCTTATCTCACGGCAGATCACCAATTGATGCTCGAAAAGCCACATCAGATTGTGGTGGGTACAGCGCTATTGATGAAGGCTACCGGTGTTGCAAAAGCATATATCGCTATCGAAAACAACAAGCCCGACGCTATACAACAGATGAAAAGTGCTGCGGCTTCTTATGTCGGAATTGAAGTGGTTGCGCTGAAAGTAAAATATCCGCAGGGCAGCGAGAAGCAACTGATTGAAGCCATTACCGGTAAACGGGTGAAAAGTGGTGCATTGCCGGTTTCCGTCGGGGTGGTGGTGCAGAATGTCGCTACGGCTTATGCCGTTTACGAAGCGGTTCAGAAAAATAAGCCCCTGATAGAGCGAATGGTTACAGTCACCGGACGGGCTGTCCATCAGCCCTCCAATGTGCTGACGCGTATTGGCACTCCATTTAGTATGCTGATTACTTGTGCCGGTAGTGATCATTCGCAGGCCGGTAAAATTATTTCGGGCGGTCCCATGATGGGTAAAGCAGTCGTCTCTCCGGAGGTGTCGGTTACCAAAGGTTGCTCCGGTATTTTGGTTTTGCCACCTCACGAAGCAAAACGTTCTGCACCCCAAAATTGCATTCGTTGTGCCAAATGTGTGGCTGCATGTCCAATGGGTTTAGAACCGTATCTGTTGGGTAGTCTGGGCGAAATGCAGGATTGGGAGAGGTCGGAGAAGGAGAGCGTGATGGATTGTATCGAATGTGGTAGTTGTTCATATACCTGTCCTTCATCGCGTCCGTTGGTCGATTATATCCGTTTGTGTAAATCGAAGGTAGGCGCCATTGTACGGGCCCGAAAGTAGAAAAAGAGTCATAAATCAATACATAGATTTTAAGATAACAGGCATGGAACATAAATTTGTAGTATCACCTTCACCTCACATCCACAGCGGCGACAGTGTTTCGCGCAACATGTATGCTGTGCTTATAGCCCTGCTACCGGCCTGGATAGCATCGGTCTGGTTTTTCGGACTGGGTGCTCTTTGGGTAACAGTTACAGCGATTTCAGCTTGCATTGTTTTCGAATACCTGATTCAGAAATATCTGTTGAAAGGCAATAACTCCGTCACCGATGGCTCAGCACTGCTCACAGGTATGCTTTTAGCGTTCAACCTTCCGTCTAATTTGCCTCTTTGGATTGTAGTGATTGGTGCATTTGTATCTATTGCTATTGCAAAAATGTCATTTGGCGGTTTGGGCAGTAACTTATTTAATCCGGCACTTGTCGGGCGTGTTTTTCTGCTTATCTCATTTCCTGTTCAGATGACAACCTGGCCAGTCAGCATGGCGCCAAACAGGTTTCAGTCGGTGGATGTGATCACCGGTGCTACCCATCTGACTACGCTGAAGGGTGCCACGCCGGATGGACTCGACTATCTGGATTTGCTTCTCGGACGAATGGGAGGTAGTATCGGCGAGGTGAGTGCTCTGGCTTTATTGGCCGGTCTGTTCTTTTTGCTCTATCGCCGTGTCATCACATGGCATATACCGGTTTCCATATTTGCTTCAGTAGCTGTTTTTTGTTGGTTGCTGGGTGCCGACCCACTCGCGCATTTACTTTCGGGCGGATTGATGTTGGGTGCTATTTTTATGGCAACGGATTATGTTACTTCACCTATGACTTCGAAAGGGATGCTTATTTATGGTCTATCCATTGGTTTGCTCACCGTTATTATTCGATTGTATGGTGCATATCCTGAGGGTGTCTCGTTTGCTATTTTGCTGATGAATGGGGTTACTCCGCTGCTCAACACCTATTGCAAACCTACCCGGTTCGGAAAGGAGGTAAAACATGTCTAAGCTGGATTCAACATTTCGGAATATGGCCCTCTCTTTGCTGGCTATTACCATGTTTTCTGCCGCAGCATTGGGCCTGGTTTACAAACTGACTCTGGATCCTATTGTTGCATCGGAGAAAGATAAACAACTGAAAGCCATACAGGCTGTAACACCGGCTTTCGATAATTTGCCTGCACAGGACAGGGCTTTGGCAGCCACCGCCGATGGCGATTCGCTGGTGGTGTATCCGGCTATGCAGGGTGGGGTACTGGTGGGTGCGGCTGTAGAGGCTACTTCCAAAAAAGGTTTTTCGGGCCTGATAAAGGTCATGATCGGGTTCAATGCCGACGGTACCGTACGAAATTATTTTGTGTTGCAACATGCCGAAACACCCGGTTTAGGTTCGAAAATGCAGGAGTGGTTTTGCGATTCAGTCAAAATTTCACAATCGGTGATTGGCTTAAATCCGGCTCAATCGCTCAAAGTGAAGAAGGACGGGGGAGAGGTAGATGCCATTACTGCGGCCACTATTTCTTCGAGAGCTTTTCTCGATGCCATCAACAGGGCTTATTCGGCTTACAACAATTATTCGTCTGTATTGGCTTCGACAAAATCAACTAAAACGGAAAAGGAGGATAAGCAATGAGTGATAGTCTGAAAATAATTAAGAATGGGATTGTAAAAGAGAATCCTACTTTTGTGCTTTTGTTGGGGATGTGTCCTACTTTGGGAACGACCTCCTCGGCTATCAACGGGCTGGGTATGGGACTAGCTACGGCGTTTGTGCTGATTGCCTCGAATATGGCTGTCTCTTCGCTCAAAGACCTGATTCCCGATAAGGTGCGAATTCCGGCTTTTGTGGTGATTATTGCCACTTTTGTGACCATCGTTCAACTCCTGATGCAGGCCTATCTGCCGGCATTGTACGATAGCCTCGGACTTTTTATTCCGCTCATTGTGGTCAACTGTATCGTTCTGGGGCGTGCGGAGTCTTTTGCGGCCAAAAATGGCGTAGCCGATTCGGCCATGGATGGCCTGGGTATTGGCCTGGGCTTTACACTGGCGCTGACAATTCTGGGGGTTGTCCGCGAGTTTCTGGGTACCGGTAAAGCGTTTGGAATCTCTCTCTATCCCGAAAATTACGGTTCGCTTATTTTTGTTCTCGCGCCCGGGGCATTTATTGCTTTGGGTTACCTGATTGCATTGATTAATAAATTGAAGAAATCCTGATTATTTGTCTGTTAAACAGCTGGTGTTATGATGTATATATTGATTTTTATTACCGCCGTATTTGTCAACAATATTGTTTTGGCTCAGTTCCTCGGTATTTGTCCGTTTTTAGGTGTCTCCAAAAAATTAGATACGGCAATCGGAATGAGTGCTGCGGTGGCGTTTGTGATGACATTGTCCACAATTTTCACATTTCTGATTCAAAGTGTACTTACCGTTTTTGGTCTGGATTTTATGCAGACTATCACTTTTATATTGGTGATTGCGGCACTGGTGCAAATGGTAGAGATAATTCTGAAAAAGGTATCACCTCCGCTCTATCAGGCACTGGGTGTTTTTCTGCCGCTCATTACCACCAATTGTACTATTCTGGGTGTAGCCATTATGGTCATTCAAAAGGAGCTGAATCTGTTGCAATCTGTCGTATTTGCATTCTCTACGGCCATTGGTTTTGGTGTAGCGCTTGTGCTTTTTGCCGGACTGCGCGAGCAGTTGTCGCTGGTCAAAATACCCAAAGCGATGCAGGGTACACCCATTGCGCTTTTGGTGGCAGGACTGTTGGCGATGGCATTTATGGGTTTTTCGGGTGTCGATAAAACTCTGGCCGAAATATGGGGGATTGTAAACCGATAAGTTATAGCGATGTTGCTATTTTAAATTCGTTTTGTTTTTCTATGTTTTGATGCATTTTATTTTACTTTGTTGTGTTTTTATTTGTTAGTTAATCTATTGAATTTCTTGAACTTATTGAAATTAATAGTTGTTTTATTGTAAGAGTATTGAGGTAGTATTCATTTGGATTTTATTTTTTTAAAGTGTGGCTCAAAATTGAAAAAATCTTCTCTTTAAAAGCTTAGATATATGAAACATCTAGTAGTATATTGCCATCCAAACAAGAAGAGCTTTTGTAATGCAATTCTTGATAAATTGGTTTTTGAACTGGAAAATTACGGCGTAGAAGTAAAAGTAAGAGATTTGTATGCTATTGATTTCAATCCGGTTTTGACCATGGGAGATATGATTGCCATGAAAAACGGATCCTCATTGCCCGAAGTAAAAGAGGAGCAAAATCTTATTAAGTGGGCAGATGTGATTACGTTTATCTATCCTGTTTGGTGGACAGGAATGCCCGCAATTTTGAAAGGATATATAGACCGCGTTTTTTCGTTTGGTTTTGCATATGCTGCTTCACCTGATGGTGTAAATGGATTACTTACAACCAAAAAGGTGAATATTGTAAATACGATGGGAACTGCCGAAGAAATTTACCGGGGTAGCGGTATGATTTACTCTATGACACAAACAACCGATGAAGGTGTTTTTGAGTTTTGCGGTATGCAAGTTGAAAAACACCTGTTTTTAGGCTCTTTGCCTTCAACAGATCCGGAGATGAGAGAGAACATGCTTGCGCGTGTTTGTGAGCTTGTGGGTTCTTCTCATTCGTTGTGGTATTGAGGAGAAACAAAATTATCGTTAACTTGTAATTTTTTTAATTTTTAATCTTACAGTTGTTCCTTCGTTTTTTGTGCTTTCTATCTCAAATTCTCCGCCGGATATTTCAACCATTCTCTTCGCTATCGCCAAACCAAGCCCCATGCCTTGTTGCTCTTGCTTTTCTCTGTTAAATTGCATGTATGCACCAACCTGTTTTATTTGTTCCGGGCTCATTCCAACACCATAATCAGATACTTCAAAAACGTAATAGTTTTTTTGACTTTTACCATTAACAGTTACGTTCTTTGTTGTATATGAGAATTTTAGTGCATTATCAATTAGCTCATAAATAATTTTTTGAAAATAGGTTTCTGAAATATCAAGTCTCTCTTCTATTTCTTGTAAATCGATAATAACAGATTTCTTTTCGTTGTATTTTTCTTCAAGTGAAATATTGACCAGACTTAACAGATTCTTAATCTCAATTATTGAAATATCACCATTGTCACTTATATTTCTAAGTTGTAATTGGCTGTATATAAGGTAGTTTTCTACTAAGTGCATCAGTTGGTTCCCGCTTTGGAGTATTTCGCCACCTACTTCTTCTATCTCCTCATAACTCAAAGCTTTTGCGTTTACTTTTAGTAATGTGCCAAATCCGATAATTGAGGTCAGAGGTGTACGCAGCTCGTGCGGCAATCGATTTATTATATTTGATCGCAACGTTTCTAGAGCTTGTTCTGTTTTTTCTTCGATGCTTTCCTGTTTTTTTAGTCTGGTCTTAACTGCATCTATTAGTTCAAGTCTGGTAAATGGTTTTATTAAATAATCATCTGCACCAAGTCCCATTCCTAATCGAATATTTTCCCGTTCGCCCAATGCAGACATATATACAAAGGGTGTGAGTGTCGTGGATGGAGTTGAACGAAGTTCATTTAATACACTTATCCCATCCATTTCTGGCATCATAATATCGCACAAAATAAGATCTGGCAAAAATTCTAAAGCTTTATCCATTCCTATTCGACCGTTTTCGGCTAATATTACAGAATAACCCTCATAATGAAGTATTTCACCTACTACTTCTCTTACAGATCTTTCGTCTTCAATAACTAATATTTTCTTCATATTTATTCCAAATTAAACAAATGTGTTTCTCTTTTTATTTATAATTCAATAGAAATGGATTTACTTTCACTCT
>CAZHNZ010000123.1:4692-11885 GCA_964534355.1 uncultured Parabacteroides sp. | reverse complement strand
TAAGAATAAGAATTCCCTCCACGATTATCACCCGACAGGGATTGACCGGAATGGTCTCTTTGGCACGGGTGCAGGTAAGGTAAGAATAGATTGGCTGCTCGATGGATTTGCCTTTTTTGAGGTCGCGGATGTGGCGTACCAGCAAATCGAATTCAATGGAATCGGGGTGGTCGAAATTCATCTCTAAACGCTCTTCGAGAGGCACATTGCTGCTATCTCTGTAATACGAATCCTGCGGCAGAATAGCGACTTCGCCTTCGGGAATACTCTCTACTATTTTTCGCACAACGGTTGTTTTACCCGATCCTGTTCCGCCTGCAATACCAATTATCAGCATACTATTTCTGTTTATTGAAGGGTTATCACTTTTTTTGAAAAAACCGGACAAATATAATCAAAAAAAGAGTCAATTGCCAACGCGACACAGAAATATTATCTATTTCGCATACGAATCCAATACCCCCAAAACCAGCTGAATATTCTCTGTAAATGAATTGGTTGAGATGGTTGCGCCCGAAATGGCATCAATGTTTTTCCCCACCCGAAGTTGCTGTTTGCTGCCCACCCCCACAAACTGACGCAGCCAGTATTTGGCAGTCACCTCTTCGCCGTGTGTTGCCTGATAGTTGTAGATGACTACGCGGGTAATCTTTTTCTGTGGCGAGATAAGCGCAAAGTAGTCCATATATTCCGACTCGCCGCCCTCATTGTGTGCGGCTATCGAACAGCCACCCGACCGACAGGTTTTGACACGACCTACATAGAGAAATCCCGCCTCCGCATCACCACGCAGTATCCGGAAAAACCGTCCCTGCAAAACAGGTGTCCATTCGCTAAACAGTGTGACCGGCATCTCTTCACTCACACATCCGGGAAAATCTGACTTCATCACCTTCAACAACGCCTTTGGCGCAGGGTCAATAAGATCCTGCACACCCGGCATCGCCTGCAAACAAACCAGGAAACTAAACACAATTATTGTGGCTATTCTCTTCATTATCTTTCTCTTCATGCATTAAAACATTACACCGATACCTGCATTAATTGTTTTACTGTATGCCTTATCGGCTTCAGACTTCTGCCATTGAAAATCAGCTTTCAGAACCGCATTTTTATTCAGTTTAAAATCGATACCGGTAGTGATGGCTGTTTTTTGATATGCTTTGTTGCGATCAACTGAACTGCCGGTCGTATGATGAGTATCATAACTTTCCCATCTCACAAACGGGATCAGCTCTTTGTTTTCGAAATTGAAATGCGAAAGCACATTGTATCCGGCTTCGAGGTAATAGCCCATCATGCTGCTACCCAGATCGTTGTTTTTGACACCGGTACGTGTGAAGCGGTTATATTCGTCGCTGTTCGAAATCCCGGTATAATAGAACTGACCTTTGAGTTCGAGCGCCTTCACCCGATAGACTGCATCGAGGCCCAGCATGGTAATGCCCACCACCGAAGAGTCGGCCTGCGCAACAGCCGTTTGGTTGCTCTCGTCGAGATTGTTGTAGCGGGTACTCTGCGATTTTCCGGCATAGATAGCCGCACCGATTTGCAGATTTTTCACCCCGAAATACTCAGCCTTAGCCGAAAAGTTGGGTGAGCTGATGTAGCTGTTAGCACCTTTTTGACGTCCGCTTCTGAAACCTGATGCACCGCCAAACACCCCTTTGCCGTTGTAGCCATTGAAGCCATTTACCAGATAAGCCTGATATTTCAGCGAAGCCGAAGAGATAAGACCCGTAAAACCGACTCCAACCTCGCGCCAGGTTGTGGGCGAAATCACATTATCTATAAAGGGCCGTTTCACCCCTCTGTAAGCCAGTGGCTCGTGGTACTCATTGATGCGTCCCATAGGGATAAGCAGCAACCCGCCCCTGAACTGAAATGCCGGATTGAACTTATATTGCAAAAAGGCCTGTTCTACATAAAGCTCAGAGACATGTTCGAACTCCAACTCAGTAATAAACTGCGTACGGGCATCAAATTTATACCCCAAAAGCATCACCATGCGGGTGACATCCATCGTGCCGTTTTTTCGAACTGCGGCGCCTGTGGGCTGGCTATAATCAATATGTCCATATCCGCCAATGGTCAGACTTTTATCCGATTGCAAAAGCAGGTCGGCACTGTTTTGCGCCTGCAAAGAGAGGGCTGATAAAACAATCAGGGCAAATGTAAAAATGTTTCTTTTCATACGTTTTTGTTTTTGAAATTATAATTGCAACTGTTTGATGGTGCAAAATTACCGCCCGAAACACCACCCCGCAATCCCCCGATTTGAGGATAATGGCCACATCTCTCGCCAATTGTAGCTACCTGATGTGATATATTTTCCCAAAAAAGCCTAAATAGACCCTATTATTTAAACTCAAACAAATCAATTCAGTCAAAATCTGCGTTCTATTTTGGCTTCGCGTGTGCGAGGCTTTTATTTCGACAAACAGAATATATCCTGAAAAGATAACTAACTGATATAAAATGAAAAAGAATTTATTTATTCTCTCTATTCTTCTGATTTTAGTGGCTCTGCCATCTTTCGCCGGTAATCTGACCGGAAAACTTGTCAACAACAAGACCAAAGCGCCCGTAGAGTTTGCCACAGTGGCCGTGTTTAAGGTAGGTGGAAAAACGCCCATAAAAGGTATCAACACAACTGCATCCGGCGCCTTCGAATTCAAAAACCTGCCGTTGGGCAAATACATTCTGAAGGCCATTTATGTAGGCTATTCGCCCTTCGAACTACCCATTGCACTCGACGAAAAAAGACCCGACATCAACCTCGGAACTCTCTCGCTGTCGGAAGTAACCAAAACACTCAACGAAGTGAAGGTGACCGGCCAGAAATCTCAAATGCGCTTCGAGCTCGACCGCAAAGTTTTCAATGTTGACCAAAATATTGCCGCTGCCGGTGCCTCGGCTTCCGAAGTGCTCAAAAACATTCCCTCGGTAGAGGTAGATGTGCAAGGCAACGTATCGCTGCGAAACAATTCCAACGTCATCATCTGGATAAACGGCCGCCCATCAGGCCTCAACGAAGACAACCGCGCTCAGGTACTCGAACAGATGCCGGCAGAAACCATCGAACGTATAGAGGTGATCACCAACCCTTCGGCCAAATTCAGCCCCGACGGCTCGGCAGGTATCATCAATATCGTACTCAAAAAAGACCGCAAAGCCGGCTACTACGGTAGCGTGACGGGCGGTGCCGACACCTTCGATGGCTACAACGGCGCTTTCAACATCAACTACAACGACAAAAAATGGGATCTGTTTGCCAACTTCGGATACCGCCACAACATCATGAAAATGACCGGTAATGCCGACCGCAACTCGTGGAACAGCGACTATACCCAACTCTATCATCTTATCACAAACACCAACGCCGACAACAAAATGGGTGGTTTCTTTTCCCGCTTCGGCGCCACCTACCACGCTACCGAGAAAGATCATATAGGCGTAAACCTCATGGCCAACCGCTTCAACCGCGGCTCGTTGAGCGATGTGACATACAGCCGTTGGACCAACAACATTGCCCAACCCGGCTACACCCGTAGTGCCGACAACGACGGCTCATTCAAAATGAACAACGTCACACTCGACTACACCCACGAATTTGCCAAAAAAGGACACGAAATAAAAACAGCTGTCGAATACAACCGCATGAGCATAGACAACGACAACAAAGCCACTCAACCCAACTTCGCTCAAAACATGGTGCTCACAGCCAACCGCAAAGAGCTCGAAGTCTCTGTGGATTACACCCTTCCGCTTACCGAGAACTCGAAACTCGAAGCCGGCTTCAAAGGCGAATACGACGACAAAAGAAGCACAACTGAGGCCAACAAAGGCCAAGATATGAATAGTCTCAGCCAACAGATAGAGCTCAACAACAAGTTCAACAGCAACGAAAACCGCAGCTCTATCTACCTTACCTATTCGGGCAAAGTCAAACAGCTCACTTACCAGGCCGGACTGCGGGGCGAATACAATACAATGACCAATACATCTTACAACTACGACGCTGCCGGTACAGAGACCCCAACACCTTTCGACAAAGAGTATCCCGGCCTCTACCCCAGCATGTTCCTCAACTACTCACTGCCCAAAGGCAACGAGTTGCAGCTCAACTACACCCGTCGTGTCAACCGCCCTCACGGCCGCGCCATGAACCCCTACCGCGATGTTTCCGACTCACTCAATATCAGCTTCGGGAACCCGCAACTACAACCCGAATATTCCAACTCGCTCGAGTTCAACTACATCAAAACGTGGGATGCCCATTCCTTATCCACTTCCGTTTACTACCGCACCACAGACGACGTTATCCAGCAGGTTAGCTACGTCGATGGAAAAACAAAATATTCAACCTCGTTCAACATCACCAACACCCGTGCATCGGGCGTCGAACTTATACTCAAAGATAAGTTCTTCCGCTTCATCGATCTCACATCCACGCTCAACGTATATTACTCAAAACTCGATGCATTTAGTTTCAGCCGCAAAATGATGGACGCCACCTACACCGGCACCACCAACGACATCACCTACTACCCCGGCAACGAAAGCTACTCATGGACAGCCCGTTCCATCGCCAACATGATGCTGCCCGCCGCATGGATGCTTCAGGTGACAGGCGGATACCAGTCGAACCGCAAAATCGCTCAGGGCGAAATGCTATCCAGCTGGAGTGTCGATGCCGGTATACGCAAAATGCTCTTCAACCGCAAACTAAGCATCAACCTCATGGCCCGCGACATCTTCAACAGCCGCGACAGCCGCATTCGCTCATACGGAAATCTCTACACCGACTACACCCGCAGCATCATGGGCGGTCGCATGTTTGGTTTCTCGCTCACCTACAACTTCGGCAACAACCAGTCGCAGAAAAAGAAAACCGACACCAAACGCACCAACGGCGAACAGCAGGACATGATGAACGGCGGCGGCGAATTCTAACGAACTTAACAACAACAGATCAATACCATCCATCAGGAGGATGCTTCTCAGCAACGGAGCATCCTCTTTTTTTCAATCAAAACAAATATTTGGGCGAGCCCCCAAGGGGCCGGGCTATCCGCTCATACTCCTCGCCGGTTCACCTTTTAGCTCATTATCAAACCTTTGCAGCCGGCTGCGGGGTATCCGCTACTATCCCTCTCGCGGCGCAACACCACCGTCATTCGCTTCGATCAACCAACACATACAGCCACACACACCGCTTTTCAACCACAATAAGTTGTTAAAGTAAACCAAAAACAATATCTTTGCGCTTCAAATACAAATCATTATGGCCATAAAAATAGTACCCGTAACCGACAAAAAAAGCCTCAGGCAGTTCGTCAAATTCCGCATCGACCTCTACAAAGAATCACCCTACGCCATCCCGCCCCTATATATGGACGAGATGGGCACACTCGATCCGGCCAAAAATCCGGCCTTCGAATTCTGCGAAGCTCAATGCTTTTTGGCCTACAAAAACGATAAACCCGTAGGACGCATCTGCGCCATGATCAACCACAAAGCCAACGAAATATGGAAAACCCAATCCGGACGCTTTGGCTTTATCGACTTCATCGACGATAAAGAGGTTTCGGCCGCACTGCTCAAAACCGCCGAAGAGTGGGTCAAAAGCAAAGGCATGCACGCCATACACGGCCCGCTCGGCTTCACCGATATGGATCAGGAGGGCACCCTCATCGAAGGTTACGATCAGTTGGGCACCATGGCCACCATCTACAACTATCCCTACTACCCGCAACACATCGAGCAACTCGGCTACCGAAAAGATGTCGATTGGGTAGAGTACAAAATCTACATCCCCGATGCAATCCCCGAAAAGCACAAACGCATTTCAGAGATTGTGATGAAAAAATACAACCTGCGCATTGTCAAATACACCAGTTCCAAAAAACTGATCAAAGACGGCTACGGACAAAAACTGTTCGAACTCGTCAACACATCCTATGCGCATCTCTACGGCTTCACACCCCTAACGCAGAAGCAGATAGACTACTACATCGGCATGTACCTCTCTATGCTTAAGCTCGAATTTCTCACCCTCATTGTCGACGAAAAAGGCGATTTGGCCGGAATGGGTGTAGCCATGCCATCCCTGTCCAAAGCACTGCAAAAAGCACAGGGCAGCCTCTTCCCCTTCGGCTTCATCCACCTCATCAAGGCACTGAAAACGAAGAATCCCGTTGTCGATCTGCTGCTCATCGCCGTCCGTCCCGAATACATGGGCAAAGGCGTAAACGCACTCATGTTCTACGACCTCATCCCCCACTTCCAGAACGCCGGCATCGAATACGCCGAAAGCAATCCCGAACTGGTGGAAAACGAAAAAGTACAATCGCAGTGGGAATATTTCAAAAACGTGAACCATAAACGCCGCAGAGCGTATATAAAGGAGGTGTGATCTTAGTAGACGAGTAGACGAGTAAACTAGTAGACGGGGAAGTTCTGATACTGAGAGAAGGGTAAAAAAGTCACTTTATCTCTGTCAACGATATAAAGAGCAAAATCAATTAATATTGGATTAATCAATATAAAATGAATTACCCGTTTACTCGTTTACTGTCTACTCGTTTACCCGTTTACTCGTCTACTCATCTACTCGTTAACTAAAAAACAATGAAAAAACTAATCCTCACCATCGCCCTGCTTTGTGCCACGGCCGCACAGGCACAACTCAAATTCGGCGTAAAAGCCGGTATGAACCTGTCTTCCAACAGCGTAGACGACGCCATGACAGGAAACACTGTGGTGCAAACAGAAAGTTACAACGGGTTTATGGTAGGGCCGACCCTCGAAATCATGCTGCCCTTTATCGGGATGGGTGTAGAGGCTTCAGCCCTTTATTCGCAGAAAGGCATAGCTTTCGAAGATTTTGGCAAAGCAACGGTATCCTACATCGACATACCGCTCAATCTGAAATACAAGGTAGGAATACCCAAACTCGCCGGCATATACGCCGTGGCAGGGCCATACCTCAGCTACAGCTTTCCCGGTTCTATCAGCGGATCGGCCATCCAGAGCATCGACACCAAAACATTCGACCTGGGAGCCAACTTCGGCTTGGGTGTAGAGCTGCTGAGCAAAATTCAGGTAGGTGCCAATTACAGCTTCGGGTTCAGCAAAAACAAGGTGAATATAGCCGGCCAGGCCATAAACTACAAAAACGGAGTGCTCGC
>CAZHNZ010000123.1:0-4592 GCA_964534355.1 uncultured Parabacteroides sp. | reverse complement strand
TATGAATCAACCCTTTCAGATAATTGAGATTAATCAGGAGTTGATTGACCGGATCAACGCTTCGTCTGAGAATCTGCATCAGCACAATTACGAAGAGATGATTTTTCTCTCCGAAGGAGAAGCCAACCATGTGATTGATCTGGACTACGAGCACATCGTGGCACCCATAATTGCGTACGTATCCAAAGGCAAAGGGCATCAGTTTCTACCCAAAGAAAGCGCACGTGGATGGATTATTCTTTATGCCAATGAGCTGGTACCCGAAAGCCGGTTTCACTTCTATGCCAATTTTTCAGACCGGGTCAATTATTCGCTCGAGTCTGTTGTATGTATAAGTCCTATAAGCAATTTGTGCCAGATGATGGCCTACGAATACAACAAACCACACCCACAGTACAACGTCATCAAGCATCTTTTGGCGGCATTGCTCGCAAAAATTGAGGCCGAAAACGACAACGAACCCACCTTAGAAAAAGACGCTTCCGACACTCAGCGAATCGCATTCCACAATTTCCTGAAAATTCTTGAGGAAAATTTCAGACGCAATCTGAGCGTACAAACGTATGCCGACAAACTAAACACATCGGCCCGCAACTTAAATCTGATTTGCCAGAATTGTTTTCACAAAAGCGTATCCGAAATAATTGAGTCGCGCAAACTTATCGAAGCTAAAAGACTACTCATAAATTCCAACCTGACTGTTTCGGAAATTGGCTTTGAACTCGGATACAACGAAAAATCCTACTTTACCCGGCTTTTTACAAAAAAAACAGGACTTACCCCATCTGCTTTTCGCACTCAAATGAAACAAATCGTGCTCAAATAGAGCCATTTATAACCCGCCTGCACAATAGTACCACCACTCTGCCTAAAAGTGTTACCACCAGACCTGTTTGTAGCTTTACCTTTGTATTGTAATTAATCAAACACTAAAACTACAACAATTATGAAATCAACCGCAATCACCTTAGCTGCCATCTTTGTATTGGCCACATCGGCATTTGCTCAGAGCAAATATACGTTAGACAAATATCATTCCAGACTGTCGTTCAGCGTTAAGCATCTTGGTATCTCAAATGTAGAGGGAATATTCAAGTCATTCGACGTAACTGTAAATGGCTCAAAACCTGATTTTTCGGATCTGAAAGTCGAAATGCAGGCTCAGATCAGTTCCATTAATACAGAAATTGAGAAACGCGATCAGCACTTGCAGTCACCCGATTTTTTCGATGCAGCCAAATACCCGGCTATTGTTTTCAAAAGCAGTTCATTCCGAAAAATAAAGGGAAATGTGTATAAGTTATCCGGCACAATCAGCATGAAGGGGGTGAGCAAACCCATTTCTTTCACGGTCATTCATGCCTCGGGTAAAAACCCGATGAACGGAAAAACCGTACATGGATTTACACTGAGTGGTACACTCAATCGTTTAGACTTCGGGGTGGGCGATATTACCCTGAAAACAGGGATTGGCAGTGAAGTAAAATTAACAGCAAATGTAGAATTCACAGAGGAATAAACGTGCTGTATATCAGCAGAACAGGATCGCGCTATGACTCTAAACAATCTATCGTCGAGCATTCTGCCACAACGCCCGACAGAGATAATGCCTGCATTGTTTGTCGGGCATGGCAGTCCGATGAACGCCATACAGGAAAATGAATTTACTGACGGTTGGAAGTCGCAGGCTCAGTTGATCCCACCGCCATCTGCTATTCTGTGCATATCGGCACATTGGGAGACGCGTGGCACGCAGATTTCTACCACCGATTTTCCGGAAACGATACATGACTTTGGTGGTTTTCCGTGCGAGCTCTATCAGGTGCAGTACCCAGCACCGGGAAGCCGGCTTTTAGCAGCCGAAACAGAGAAAATGATATCCGGCAATGCTGTTACGTTCAACGAAAACCGGGGTTTGGATCATGGCTGTTGGAGCATATTAAAGCACTTCTATCCGTTGGCAAACATACCTGTTGTACAGTTAAGTATCAACTACCTGATGAGTCCGGCACAGCATTTCAGTTTTGCGAAGGAGTTATCCGGTCTCCGACAAAGAGGGGTATTAATTGTTGGTAGCGGAAATATTGTCCACAACCTTCACACCCTCGATTGGAACCGGGAAAAAGAGGGTTTTGATTGGGCAATATCGGCAGACAGCATTGTGAAAGAGCAGATTGTAAAAGAGAATTACTCTGCGCTCACTAACTACACCGCCTTAGGGAAAGAGGTAGCACGCGCCATTCCCACACCAGAGCACTTTTTGCCTTTGTTGTATGTATTGGGAGCGAAAGGAGAAAAAGAGAGTATCACATTTTTCAACGAAAAGCAACTACTCGGCTCTTTGTCAATGACATCAATTCGCATTGGATAATTAACACAATAAGTTATTCTCTGTTTTTATCACAGAATTGCTGCAACAATAATGAAAGAGACCCACATCACACCCACAATCAGAGGTGTAACAATAGCCAGACATGTGATAGCCAGCTCTAAATTATTCATCTTTTTGTTTGACTTTTCCATAATTCTGTCTCTGTTTATATTATACCTATAAGTGTAAACCGCTTACAACAATAATCCCCCTACCATAAAAAAATAAAAGGGACAGCAGTTTCGACACCGCTGTCCCTTTTTTATTCTTTCAACTACTCAGATTATTTGTAATCCAACCAGGCAGTAGCTGTAGTTTTTTCGTTCGATACAAAGCGAATCCAGCGCCCGCGTACAGTTGACGGGAATGAGAAAGTGAATTTCTCGTTCGGTTTCACTGTTATTTTACGGTATTCCACCCAGCAATTGTCGCCTGTAGGGTCAATTTCAACGGTGAATACAACCGGTTTAGCAGCCTTGTGCGACAGAGTAAGTGTGCGTGCATCGTAGTAGCCAAACAGGTAAGCATCTGATGCCACATTGGCTTCAACTTCGCTGTCTACCCACGGACCACCTTTACCCACCGGTTTGCCCAGTTTCCAGAGGTCGTCGATTACACCGGCCCATACAGCACACTTCTTGTCATCCGACGTAAAGATATGCGGATTGTTACCGGCCTTAGCCGCATCAATACCAGTCAGCACCAGCATACCACGGTACGATACATAATCGTTTACACGCAGATTGTGCGTAGCGATTGGTCTGATTTTAGCATAACCATCAGCATTTTCGGCAGGAAGTTCGTAGAATGTACCACCACAGCTAAACATATCGCGTTCGGTAGCCACCTCGCGACAGATACGCAGAGCCTGTTTTTCCATCAATCCGTTGTAGGCTTCATCACCCAAAGGCAAACGCCATCTGCGTTTAGAATCGTCCACAATCAGGTAAGAACCTTTATCCACAGTTACCACTTTCGAAGGAATAGCCATTTTTTCGTTGATGAATTTATTCATCGCCTCGTCTGTTTTTGGCACAATCTTCATGTTGGCATCCATCTCATAGTATCCGGTTTCAGCACCGTTCTGGTTGGCTACGATAGCCAGAGCGCGACGGTTGTTACCGAGGCTATACAGCAAACCACCTGTTACATTGCCAGCTTTTACATTAGCAATTCCGTTGAACATCGGGTCATTCACAGAAGTTCTCTTTGCAGAAGAGGTATATACAAACGAAACAGAAGCTTTGGTATCCTTATCGGTAGCCACACGAATCCATTCGCCGTTCTCTTTTTCACCGAAAGGTACTACTGCCGAACCATTAGCTGCTACCGAAACTGTTTTTACAGCCACCCACTTGTTGTCGCCGTTTTTATCTACAGAGAAGGTATAATTTACAGCGCTTGCGCCATCATTTTTGATATAAGCTGTCTTGTTGCTCCATCCTGCAAACAGGAAAGGCTCAGAAGGTGTACCAGCCACCACATTTTCTGTCAGCCAAACCATACCCGAAGCATCCGAAGTACCGATATTATCCGGTTTGGTAAGCGAGGTAAACCACAGGTTAGAGTGCGATTGACCGGGAGCTTCTATTCCACCTTTTGCAGTACGTTTGTTCAGGAACTCACTTTTAGCAGCATCGTCGCAACCAAACACCAGCTGATCATTCCAGCGGGTATAGTCACCAATCACCTTCAAATACGATGTACGTGGTCTGATACCGGCAGTATTCTTAGAGGTGAATGTTTGCGGAAAACGCCAGAACATACCGTGCATAGTCATCAGGTAATCGGGTTTTCCTTCCACACCTACGTTGCGAATGCGTGGCCACTCGGTGTTCCAGCCGTGTGCACCGTCGTAGCTGCGGCTTGCCTTTGGCAGACGGAAGAATGTCCATTTACCGTTGTCTCTCACACCCAGAAGAACAGATTTGTGGTCCCAGCCAGTTGCCCAGATAGGGTCAGTTTCGGGCTTCGCATTTCCGTAAATGCCACCCGGGCCTGTTACCTCAACAAACTGATTGCGGCGTACCACTTTCCAGTCTTTGCCATCCCACTCGGCCAATACACCAGCCTCAATATCAAATTTCTTCAGAGCCAGTTGATTAGCCTCACCATTATTGGAGAAGACCATTACACCCTGACCGGAGTACAATCCTTTACCGTGTGCACCGGGCAACAAATCGTTGTGTTGCGCCATCTGACCCGGTTTGCGGATCACATT
>CAZHNZ010000122.1:0-11996 GCA_964534355.1 uncultured Parabacteroides sp. | reverse complement strand
AAAACCTCTTATGATGCAACTTTTTCTGAGATTTTCTTATCCCGAACTCAGGTTATTACTCCAAATATATTTATCAGAGCATAAAAGAGGTAATCTATCTCCATATATTCCACCCGTGTGTCGGTTTTCCGGGCCGGGGAGCGGGTGTTTTTTACCTGATCATCCATTCATCCCAATGTGGATACCGGAATAAGCATTACCTTTGTGGCCTGAGACGGAAAGAGATGAAAGAGAATATGCATACGGAAGGAAACCGGAAATATCATTTGCTGGCTTTTGCCACTGCATTGGTGTGGGGCACTACGCTGGTTTCGACCAAGGTGCTGTTGCAGCACGGGTTGTCGCCGGCAGAGATTATGCTTTACCGCTTTGTGATTGCCTATCTGATGCTCTGGGCGATGCATCCGAAACGTTATCCGTTTGCCGGATGGCGGGATGAGTTGCTCTTTCTGGGGACGGGGCTTTTTGGCGGTACACTCTACTTCCTTACCGAAAATACGGCGCTGGCCTATACGCAGGCATCCAATGTGGCGCTTATTGTGACTACGGCGCCGCTTTTTACCGCTTTCTTCGCCCATCTTACGGTGAAGGGGGAGCGCATCAACCGCAATTTGCTGACAGGTTCGGCCATTGCTTTGCCCGGCGTGGCGCTGGTGGTGTTCAATGGTAGTTATGTGCTCAGGCTCAATCCGCTGGGCGATGTGTTGTCGGTGGCTGCGGCGGTGTCGTGGGCGCTCTATTCAGTTTTGGTGAAACAGCTCGACCGTCATTATCCGGTGCTTTATCTTACGCGTAAGGTGTTCTTATATAGCTTGATAACTATTATTCCCTATTTTATCTTTTTCCCGTTGCGGTGGGATGCCGCCCGGTTGGTGCCCGTCTCAGTATGGGGCAATCTATTTTTTCTGGGGGTTATTGCCTCTTCTGTTTGCTATTTTGTGTGGAACACGGCCATTAAGCATCTGGGCTCTATCCGTACCAACAACTACATCTATTTTATTCCCGTAATCACGCTGTTTACATCGGTGTGGGTGCTGCACGAGACCATTACCGGATATGCCATTGCGGGAATGTTGCTTATTTTGTCGGGTGTCTATTGTGTGGAAAAGGGTTTGCCGTCTATCGGGCTATCTCTGTTTCGACGGAGAATGCGAAATAGGAAGTGAGAATGCTTCTTTTCTTTCAAATCGAAACAATAACTTTCTTTTTGCTTTGATACTTAGGATAATGTCCTTATATTTGCCTGACTTTTTAGTTGAAACAGTGATTTTCACAACTTATTTGAGATGAATAAAATTATCAGTAAAGAGTATTATTCCGAAAGGGTAATCAAATTTGAGATTGAAGCGCCGCTGATTGCCAAATCGCGTAAAGCCGGTCACTTTGTGATTGTTAGAGTAGGCGATAAGGGCGAAAGAATTCCCCTGACTATTGCTACTGCCGATGTGCAGAGAGGTACTATCACGCTGGTTGTGCAGAATGTAGGTAAGTCGTCGGGCAAACTGTGTGAGCTCAACGAGGGCGAATACATCACCAATGTAGTGGGGCCGCTGGGCAAAGCTACGCATATCGAAAACTTCGGTACAGTGGTGTGTGCCGGTGGTGGCGTGGGAGTTGCGCCGTTGTTCCCTATTGTAGAGGCGTTGAAGGCTGCCGGAAACCGGGTGATAACCGTGATGGCAGCAAGATCGAAAGATCTGATTATACTGGAAGAGCAGATGGCAGCTCATTCCGATGAGCTGATTATCATGACCGATGATGGCTCTTACGGCAAACAGGGATTGGTAACTAATGGTATTGAGGAGGTTATCCTGCGCGAAAAGGTGGATATGTGTGTAACTATCGGGCCGGCTGTGATGATGAAGTTTGTCTCTTTGCTGACCAAAAAATACGATGTGCCCACTGTGGCATCGCTCAATACCATTATGGTGGATGGCACAGGTATGTGCGGGGCATGTCGGGTAACTGTGGGCGGCAAAACGAAGTTCGTCTGTGTGGATGGTCCCGAATTTGATGCTCATCAGGTCGATTTCGATGAAATGCTGATGCGGCTTGGTTCTTACAGTAAATAATCAGCAAATCAATCTTATTGTACAACAAGCAAAACAATGATAGAAAAAGAGAATAATACGGCCCGCAGAGCCGATGCCTGGAGAGAGGAACTGAGAAAATCGGTGAAAGCCAAAGAGCGTACGTCGGTAGAGCGTGTGCACATGAATGAGCTCGACCCTGAGGTGCGTAGCCACAACAACGAAGAGGTGAATCTGGGGCTGACTGCCGAACAGGCACAGGCCGAAGCCAAACGTTGCCTCGATTGTGCCGAACCCAATTGTATGGCGGGCTGCCCCGTAGGTATAGATATTCCCACTTTTGTAAAATATATCGAGAAAGGTGAGTTTCTCAATGCCGCCAAAACTCTGAAAGAGACAAGTGCACTACCTGCAGTGTGCGGTCGCGTGTGTCCGCAGGAGAAACAATGTGAATCGAAATGCATTTACATTCAAAAAATGGGTAAAGAACCCGTGGCAATCGGGTATCTCGAGCGTTTCGCAGCCGATTATGAGCGCGAGAGCGGACAGATGTCTGTACCCCAAACTGCACCCAAAAACAATATTAAAGTGGCCGTAGTAGGTTCCGGTCCTGCCGGTCTGGCATTTGCCGGAGACATGGCTAAGCTGGGATATTCGGTCACTGTATTCGAAGCCTTGCACGAAATTGGTGGTGTGCTCAAGTATGGCATTCCTGAGTTTCGTCTGCCCAATAGTATTGTAGATGTGGAGGTAGAGATATTGCGGCAAATGGGAGTGGAGTTTATCACCGATTGCATTGTGGGTAAAACGCTCTCGTATGACGATTTGCACGATATGAATTTCAAAGGTATTTTTATAGGCAGTGGTGCCGGATTGCCCCGTTTTATGGGCATTCAGGGCGAAAACCTGAATGGTGTGATGTCTTCCAACGAATACCTCACCCGCGTCAACCTGATGGATGCTGCCAATCCCGATTCTGATACACCTGTATTCTTCGGAAAGAAGGTGGCCATTATCGGTGGGGGTAATACGGCTATGGACTCTGTACGTACCGCCCGTCGTTTGGGAGCAGAGCGTGCCATGATTGTTTATCGTCGCTCGGAAGAGGAGATGCCGGCCCGTATCGAAGAGGTAAAACATGCCAAAGAAGAGGGAATTGAGTTTTTTACTTTGCGCAATCCGATAGCTTACTTAGGAACCGAAAAAGGACATGTTCGCAAAATGATACTTCAGGTGATGGAGCTGGGCGAACCCGATGCTTCGGGACGTCGTAGCCCGGTAGAGGTGAAGGGCGCTACCGAAGAGATTGATGTCGATTTGGTGATTGTGAGTGTAGGCGTTTCGCCCAATCCGCTGATACCAAGTTCGATAGAAGGGCTTCAGGTGAGCAAATGGGGAACCGTGATTGTGAATCAGGAGACTATGCAGTCGGATGTAAAAGACATCTTTGCCGGTGGCGATATTGTGCGCGGTGGCGCAACGGTTATCCTGGCCATGGGCGATGGACGAAAGGCTGCGGCCAATATGAATGAGTATATTCAGGGTCTTAATACCTGAAACGAGTAGATATACCAGCCTGAAAGAATATCACCTCTAAGGCCTGAAATCAGAAGCCCCGCGTTCCGGATGATATTTGTCCTGACGCGGGGTCTGTTATTCAGACAATTGAATGCCGCATCTCTGTTCTGGATCAGACGCCGGTAATGGTTTATTTTTTTGCGGGATGCATTATTAATCTTGAATTTTTTACAAAGAAACTATGGACGGAATGAGCGCCGATATCAAAGAGGTCAGAAAAAATCAGTTGTACGAAGTTTTTCCGGAAGCTTTTTCCGACGGAAAGATTGATTTTCATCGGTTAAAGCAATTGCTGGGCGATGATGAATTGGTCGGCGATGAGCATTATGAGCTTTCATGGGCAGGCAAAACAGAGGCACGCAAAGAAATACAGAGGCAGACCACCTCTACTCTGGTGGCCGATCGCGATAGTAGCATTGACTTCGATGGTGCGAACAATATATTTATCGAGGGCGAAAATCTGGAGGTACTCAAGGTGCTTCAGCGCTCTTATTTCGGAAAAATCAGAATGATATACATTGACCCACCCTACAACACGGGCAATGATAGCTTTGTCTATCCGGATGATTACTCTGAAAAAAAGTTGGAGTACAACAAACGCACAGGTATATCGGATAGCAAAGGCTTTTTGAACCGGCAGAATCTGTGGAAAAAGAATACAAAAGAGAATGGCCGGTTTCATTCTGTATGGCTTTCGATGATGTACCCCAGGCTCTATCTTTGCCGCAATCTATTGATGGATAACGGGGTTGTTTTTATGTCGATAGATGATCATGAGGTGTCGGATCTTAAGTTGTTGTGTGATGAGGTTTTTGGAGAAGAAAATTTTATTGGTCAGTTTATATGGATCAACAGAACTACCCCCAACGACCCGGGAAATGGATTTGCAACCGATCACGAATATATTCTTGTTTATGCTAAAAACAGAGAAAAAGTAGCTTTTCGCGGATGCAGCAAAGATCTTTCGAATTACAAAAATCCCGACAACGACCCACGTGGCCCATGGATTGCCGACAATCCTACTGCAGCGAGTGGAAACGAAAATTATAAATTCCCGATTGTTAATCCTTTTACAAACGAAACCTATTTTCCACCCAAAGGTCGTTTTTGGGCTTTTTCACCCAAAAGAGTAAACGAGTGGTTTGAATGTGGTAAACTCATTTTTCCAACGGTGGCCGGTAAAAATTTTCTGCTCAAAAAATACAAAAATGAGCTCAAAAGTGATTGCAAACCAATAAGTTCTGTTATTCAGGGAATACTTACTTCAAACGGAACTAAAGAGCTTAAGGCCCTTTTCGAAGATGCAAGTCCGTTTAAATATCCCAAACCAACGGCTCTGATCAAAATGCTTATTGCGCAGGTTACTGAGGATAAAGATATTGTTCTGGATTTCTTTGCCGGCTCGGGCACCACAGCGCAGGCTGTGATTGATCTGAATATGGAACAAAATACAGACAGGCAATTTATTTGCGTTCAAATGCCTGAGATCTACAATTCGGAAGATGGCGACCTGAATAAAAAATACAGTTATGTTTCGGACGTGACCAGGCTTCGCATAACTAAAGCAATTGAAAAACACCAAAAGAACAGCAAAATGGTGTCTGCCAATCGGTTGGCTTTTAAGAGCTTCAGACTGGCCGGAAGCTGTTTCAGGCAGTGGCAGCCCGACCTTGTTGGCACAGACGCCATCGGTATGCAGATTGCCGAAATGCAGGAGTCCGGCGATTTCAATAACGAAGAAAATTTGTTGTTTGAACTCATGATTAAGTCGGGAATTACACTGTCTGCCGCAATAGAAAAATTCGATACTGAATTTCAGTTTTATCTGGTTGAGGGTAAGTATGTCTTTGTTTTTAGAAATGTGTCTCAAAATCTGATCACCTTTTTAACCAAAGAAATCAAACCACAGGTTGTTTTTTGTCTCGATAAAGCATTTGATAGAAATGACAAACTGAAAACCAATATTGCGCATCAGCTCAGAGAGAATTCTATTATTTTCAAAACCATTTGAGGTATGACAAAATATTCAGAAGATAGATGTTTTACAGATTATGTACATGTTCATTTAGCAGTCCCCTTTGTCTATAATCCTTTGGGTTGGACCGAGAAAATAATTGATTCCGGTTTTCACCAATATATTGATATTCATGAGGGTGTGGATTATCTCTTTTCAGACAATGCCAACCGGGAACTGAAATTGCAGGAGCGATTTCGGGATAATTATTATGCTAAATACAACGATTTTACACTGAGATACAGGCGGGATTCCAATCCGGTTGCTTCAAGACATGCTTCTGAATTTTTCAAAATAAAAGCTGATTACATGGTATATGGCATTACCAACGGCTCTAAGTTTGCAGATAAGCGACATACATTGACGGGTTTTATCAAATTTGTGGTTGTCGATCTCAGGGTTTTATTTGCTAAAATAGAATCCGGCTCAATCATTCTGCGTAGTGGAAAAAATTACGCATACATTGAAAACGGAAAAATGATTGCTGCCCTCAAAAATAATGCTGATGATAGCTCTTCATTTGTAGCTTTTGATGTGCCATTGTTAAATAAATTATTTGGTAACGAGGGTATTATTCTCGCTCAAAAAGGTTTTTTCTGATGATAATAAAATTTGATAGCACCCAGAGTTATCAGTTGCAGGCTGTGCAATCTGTGGTAGATATATTTGAAGGTCAGCCGTTGGCAAAAGGCGATTTTGAGCTTTCCGGCTTTTCTGAGGGGGCAAGTGTGTCTCTTTCTGAAAACGGTATTGCCAATAATCTGGCGTTATCGGATGAACAGATATTGCATAATGTTCGGGCGGTTCAGTTGGCCAATGGGATTACACCATCGGATAATCTGGTGAAGTCGGTCTCTGATGATTGTAAAACAGACTTCTGTAAACTCAATTTTACGGTGGAGATGGAGACCGGTACCGGTAAAACCTATACTTACATCCGTTCAGTATATGAGTTGAACCGGGTTTATGGATTCAAAAAATTTGTGGTGGTGGTGCCCGGTGTTGCTATTCGGGAAGGGGTGATCAAGAATATTCAGATTACACACCACCATTTTCAGAATATCTACGGCAATACGCCCATTAATTATTGGGTATATGATCGAAACAATCTGGCCTGTTTGCGAAATTTTGCTACTGACGATGCTATTCAGATTTTAGTTATTAATATTGATAGTTTTACCAAAGATAGCAATGTAATCAATACGGTACGCGAGACCGGTGTAAAACCAATCGAATATATTCAAACTGCAAAGCCAATTGTAATAATAGACGAACCTCAGAATTTCGAAACCGATGTCAGGCGTCAGGCTATAGCCAATCTTCATCCGCTTTGCACCTTGAGGTATAGTGCTACTCACCGCAATCTCTACAATCTGGTCTATTCGCTCAATCCGGTGCAGGCCTATGATCTTGGGCTGGTAAAGCAGATTGAGGTAGATGGTATTTCCGGAGGGTGTAACTACAATGATGCCTATATCCGGTTTAATGGTGTACGCGCAGGAAAATCAAATCTGAAAGTCAGATTAACCATTTATATTCACGATAATGGCCATGTAAAACCCAAAGAGATAACGATGGAGTTGGGAGATGATCTGTTTCATTTGTCTGATGGCCGGGATGTGTATAAAGATGGATATATTCTTAATAGTATAAATTCGGCAGAGGGTGTTATCGAATTTTTTAACGGTACGGTGGTGAAAGAGGGGCAGGTGCATGGGGGCCTCAACGATGAGATGATGAAATTTCAGATAGAACGTACCGTCAAATGGCATTTCGCGAAAGTTAACCGTCTGAAAGAAAGGGGTATTAAGGTTTTATCCCTGTTTTTTATAGATCGTGTGGCCAGTTATCGGGAGTATGATAAGGATGGTTGTGCGGTAAAAGGGAAATTAGCACGCTGGTTTGAAGAGGCATTTGAGGGCTGTAAAAAAGAGTTTCCCGGATTGATTCCTTTCGAAGCCGACGATGTGCATAATGGCTATTTTTCGAGCGATAAAGCCGGCAAGGGCAAAGAAAAGAGAAGTGTTTGGATCGACAGCAAAGAAAATAATACGAAGAAGGATGATGATACTTTTTCGTTAATCATGAAAGATAAAGAAAGATTATTGAGCACAAATGAGCCATTGCAGTTTATATTTTCGCACAGCGCTCTGCGGGAAGGGTGGGACAACCCCAATGTGTTTCAGATTTGCACTTTAAATGAAAGTAAATCAGAGCTCAAAAAACGACAGGAAATTGGTCGTGGTTTGCGTTTGCCTGTCGATTCTGCCGGCAACAGGGTGATGGATAAGCGTATTAGTGTGCTGACTGTAATAGCCAATGAAACCTATGAGAGTTTCTCTAAAGCACTTCAGAAAGAGATTCAGGAAGAGACCAGTGTGGTGTTCGACGGTCGTATAAAAAATGCGGTTGCCAAACCAACGCCCGGCCAAAGCAAGGGTAGGCAGCTGGAAGATTGTCCTCTGTTTAGTACTATTTGGCGGAAAATAAACTGTGGAATCAGCTATTCTATGGATTATTCTACAGAGGTTCTGATCGAACATTCGGCCCGAAAAATTATGAAATTACCTGCGATAAGCAGACCGGTTGTTGAGAGCAAAATGGGCGCTTTGTCCTATTCTGCGTCCGGAGTTGAGGTATTATTTACTGGGCAGGCAACGCAAAGTGCGGCAGCATTACATTATCCGATTCCGGATATCTATGCTTATATTCAAAATAAAGTAGATATTACCCGAAATACAATTTATCATATTCTTATGCGTTCGGGCCGGTTGGGCGAACTGGGAATAAATCCTCAATTGTATATGGATCAGGTGGTTGGCTGTGTTCAACATGCATTGGCAGGTTTGCTGATGGATGGTGTTAAGTTTGCTGCAATATCTCAAAACGAGAATGAAATGACATTGTTCCGGACCGAAGAGCTTGAGTCTGTTCTTTCAGATTTGATAAGAGATGGGGGTGTTGTTGTTAAGCCTTTCGAAAGTGACATTGAGGCCGGATTTGTAGTGGAAGGTTATCACTACGGGACTGTAACCGTTTTCCTTAGTTTGCCGGATGGGTTTAAGTTTCTCACACCAATGGGGTATTTCTTTCCGGATATGGCTGTGGTATTTGCTCAGGAGACGCAGGTTTACTTTATTTCGAAATCAAAATCTGCACTTTACAGAGGCCTGTTTGTGCAGTTAGATTTGTCAATTGGTGTTTCACAGAAATAAAGACTACCTTTGTGCCCACAAAGGAAAAAATCCGAAATGTCTGATCTTATGCATACACCCAAAAAAGAAATCTCACAGGAAAAACCGAGGTTGCATCCACGTAATAAAAACCGCGAACGCTACGATTTAAATCAACTGCAAACGGCTTGTCCGGCTTTGTCTGAGTTTGTGAAGAAGAATATTCATGGCGATGAAACCATTGATTTTGCCAACCCTGATGCCGTGAAGGCTTTGAATCAGGCTATTCTGAAACATCATTACGGAATTGATTACTGGGATATTCCGGCAGGCTACTTGTGTCCTCCCATACCGGGCAGAGCCGATTATATTCATCATATTGCCGATTTGTTGAGTCGTAGCAACTACGGTAAAATACCGGTTGGCGCTAATTTTCGTTGTTTGGATGTTGGTGTGGGTGCCAATTGTATCTATCCCATAATTGGGGTGGTAGAATATGGCTGGTCCTTTATAGGTAGCGATATTGATGATGTCGCTCTCGAATCTGCCAAAGCTATTGTTGCTGCTAATCCTGATTTGTCGGGCCAGGTAGAATGCCGGTTGCAGCCCAATCGAAAAGATCAGTTTTATGGCGTTATTACCCGTGGTGAATTTGTCGATTTAACTATTTGCAATCCTCCGTTTCATGCTTCTGCCGAAGATGCTCAGGCCGGAACTTTGCGCAAACTATCGAATCTGAATCTTAAAAAAGAAAATACGCCTGTGCTCAATTTTGGGGGGCAAAATACCGAATTGTGGTGCGAGGGCGGTGAAGGGCGCTTTGTGGGCAATATGATTCGGCAAAGTAAAAAATTTGGTGATACCTGTTTTTGGTTTTCATCTCTAATCTCTAAACAATCAACGCTGAGCAGTGTGTATAAGGCGCTTGATGCCGCCGGAGCTGTTGAGGTGGTAACCTTACCAATGGGGCAGGGTAATAAGTCGTCGCGTGTAGTGGCATGGACTTTTCTTACCAAAGAGGCGCAGATTGAATGGAAAAAATTGCGTTGGAAGCTGTAGATTTCGTTATCAGTGCTGCCACAGTTTTTGTTTCGTATAATTCCTGTTTTCGCAGAAAAAATGTATCTTTGTCGCGCTTTTACAGAATCGCTGTTTATCATCTGTTTTGCAGCTCTGTTTTTGCACGCAAAAGCAATATTCAATAGGATGTTGCTTATTTATTTAACAGAATTAAATCTCATACAATGGCTGACGATAAAAAGGTTATTTTTTCGATGGTGGGAGTGAGTAAAATATACCCTCCACAAAAACAGGTGTTGAAAAACATTTATCTCTCGTTTTTTTACGGTGCTAAAATCGGTATTATTGGTCTCAATGGTTCCGGTAAATCGACCTTGCTGAAGATTATTGCGGGTTTGGAAAAATCGTATCAGGGCGAAGTGGTATTCTCTCCGGGTTATTCGGTGGGCTATCTGGCTCAGGAGCCGCATCTGGATGATGAGAAAACAGTGAAAGAAATTGTGCAGGAAGGTGTTCAGAGTATTGTGGATACCCTGAATGAATATGAGGCAATCAACGAAAAATTCGGTTTGCCGGAATATTACGAAGATGGAGACAAAATGGATCTGCTTTTTGCCCGTCAGGCTGAATTGCAGGATATCATTGATGCTACCGATGCCTGGAATCTGGATAACAAACTGGAGCGTGCGATGGATGCATTGCGTTGTCCGCCCGAAGATCAGTTGGTCAAATATTTGTCGGGTGGTGAGCGTCGCCGGGTGGCATTGTGCCGCCTGTTGCTGCAACAGCCCGATATCCTGTTGCTCGATGAGCCTACCAACCACCTCGATGCCGAATCTATTGATTGGCTCGAGCAGCATTTACAACAATATGCCGGTACGGTTATCGCGATTACGCACGACCGTTATTTCCTCGACCACGTGGCTGGTTGGATTTTGGAGCTCGACCGTGGCGAAGGTATTCCCTGGAAAGGAAATTACACCTCGTGGCTTGAGCAAAAAACGAAACGCATGGAGCAGGAGGAGAAGCAGGCAAGTAAACGACGCAAAACCCTTGAGCGTGAGCTGGAGTGGGTGCGAATGGCGCCCAAAGCCCGTCAGGCAAAAGGAAAGGCCCGTTTGGGAGCCTACGACAAGCTGCTGAATGAAGATCAGAAAGAGCGCGAAGAGAAACTCGAAATATACATTCCTAACGGTCCACGTTTGGGTAATAAGGTGATAGAAGCGCAGGGTGTGTCGAAAGCATACGGCGAAAAGCTACTGTTTGACAACCTCAATTTTATGCTTCCCCCCAATGGTATTGTAGGTATTATCGGTCCCAATGGTGCGGGTAAAACAACGCTTTTCCGCCTTATAATGGAGATGGAAAAGGCCGATAAAGGTACCTTCGATGTGGGCGAAACGGTAAAAGTTTCCTATGTCGATCAGTCGCACAAAGATATTGATCCGGAGAAATCTGTATATCAGGTGATTTCCGGTGGGGTAGAGACCATCAAATTAGGCGGTCGCGAACTGAATGCCCGGGCCTATCTGTCGCGCTTTAACTTCGCCGGTGGCGATCAGGAGAAGCTTTGCAGCATGTTGTCGGGTGGTGAGCGTAACCGTTTACACCTCGCAATGGCTCTCAAGGAAGAGGGTAATGTGTTGCTTCTCGATGAGCCTACCAATGATATTGATGTGAATACGCTTCGTGCACTCGAAGAGGGTCTTGAGAATTTTGCCGGCTGTGCAGTGGTTATCTCGCACGACAGATGGTTCCTCGACCGTATTTGTACGCACATTCTGGCTTTCGAGGGCAATTCTGAGGTCTTCTATTTCGAAGGTGGATACAGCGACTACGAAGAGAACAAGAAAATGCGTATGGGTAACGTTGAGCCTAAGCGGGTACGTTACCGCAAACTAATGGAATAGATTAATAAACAGAAATGCAATTTAAACTACACTATACTGATCTCAAATCAAACGCTCGTGCCGGAGAGATTACAACCGATCACGGCACTATTCAGACTCCGATATTTATGCCGGTTGGCACTGTTGCATCGGTCAAGGCTGTGCATATCCGCGAGTTGAAGGAGGATATTAATGCTCAGATTATTCTGGGAAATACGTATCATCTCTATCTTCGTCCGGGACTCGATGTGCTGGAGCGGGCAGGTGGTTTGCATAAATTCAACGGTTGGGA
>CAZHNZ010000121.1:11584-12129 GCA_964534355.1 uncultured Parabacteroides sp. | reverse complement strand
GAAAAGATACACAGAGAGCCACAGAGAAAAACTCAGTGTAACTCTGTGCCTCCTCTGTGAAACTCCGTGTAAGAAAGATTATTACACAGAGAACCACAGAGAAAAGACACACAGAGAGCCACTGAGAAAAACTCTGTGAAACTCTGTGCCTCCTCTGTGAAACTCCGTGTAACAAAACAAAACAAAAACGAAATATATGAAATTAAGTGATTATTCCGACCATATCCGTCTGTTAATTGACAAAGCATTCCGCAACCGCCTCGGCCGTATGGGAATCACAGCTACGCACTTAATGCCAATTGAAAATATCCCTGTCGATTACCACGACGACCGCCAGCGAATGGAGCCGGTACGCGAAGTCTTTATTTCCGAAACAGGAACCGTAGCAAGCGCATACGAAAAGTTAGTGGAAGAACTTACCTTCACACTCTTCAATCGCCTGGCTGCGCTCAAAGTGATGGAAGCACACACGCTGTTTCCCGAAATTATTACCCAGCGAGAAACGCACGGTGGACGCTCATTTGCTCACTTGGCCTGGTTGGAGC
>CAZHNZ010000121.1:7971-11574 GCA_964534355.1 uncultured Parabacteroides sp. | reverse complement strand
CAAAACCCCGAGCAACGAGCCGAAGAAGCCGAAGGATTGGTGGCATTTATGGAAGCACAATTTACCAACCTTTCTGCCGAAATTCCCTTGTTCAGCACCTCTCACCCTTACCACCTGCTGCCTACGGCCATTGAACTCAGTGGCATTATTGCTGCTTTCAATCAGGTGGAAAACGATACACAGGTAGAAAACGATATTTGGCGAAGCGACGATGTGTTGGGTTGGCTCTACGAAAGCTACAACAACCAGAAGAAAGCCGATCACAAAGCGAGTAAAGATAAAACCGAATACAACAAAGTAAGCATTCAAAGTCAGGTGTATACCCCACGCTGGGTTGTAAAGTTTTTGGTGGACAACAGTTTGGGAAAACTCTATCTGGAAATGTTCCCCGATAGCGACATAAAAACCCGATACAAAATTGCCAATACTCCGGCTACCCAAACCCGTGAACGCAAACCGCTGAAAGAAATTCGCCTGATTGACCCTGCCACCGGTAGCGGAAACTTTATGCTCTATGCGTTCGATTTGTTTTACGACCTCTACCTCGACCAAATAGAAAACTACGGTGCTGATTACGACGAATACCAAATTGCTAAACTTATTATTGAAAACAATCTGCACGGTGTAGATCTCGACGATCGCGCCATTCAGTTAGCACAGCTCGGGCTTTACATTAAAGCCAAACGCCGAAAACGCAGCATTCGTATCGATCGTTTCAATGTGGTAAGTTCCGATTTCTGGTTGCCCGAATACGAACAGGTACAGGATATTTTTGAATCCAACAGCGACATGGATATAAAGCAAAAAGCCATTATCCGGGATATTTGGACTGACCTGCAACAAGCCTACAAGTTTGGCTCACTCATACGCCTCGAAGAAAAACTAAGTATCCAACTGCACGGACTGCAAAGCGGTGGATTGACGCTCTTTTCTAATGCGGAGGTGGATAATTACGAACAATTCCGTGATAACTTTTTTGCCAACCTGCAACGTGCCGTAGAGCAAAACGCAGACAAACAAGGGAGCTCATTTCTGAATACCAAAACACAGGATGCCATTACCTTCCTCCAACTCCTTACCCAAAAATACGATGTAGCGGTGGCTAATCCACCTTATACCGATAGTGCGGACTTTGGAGAGGAACTCAAAACTTTTATTAATGCCAATTACATAAGGCCGTATAAGTTCAACACCAATTTGTATGCTACATTTATAAAACGATGTACAGAATTAGTGGACGAAACTGGCAAAGTGGCAATAGTCCACCCACCCACTTTTATGTATATCAAAACATTTGAGGATGTTCGTAAATACATGATTGAGCATTTACACATTAGTTTATTTGTAGAATGGGGATATTTAGGCATGTTCAATGCTTCGGCAAGGGTTGATGCTGCCATGTATATTTTAGAAAAAAACAAAAAAGACACACCAACTCAATTTGTCAAACTCAACGACATTTACGAAGGTAAAAGATACGATGCTTTTGTGGAAGCGTACGACGATTTAATTGATAACTGCCCCAACAAACACAATATTTCTCTTCCTCAATCAAAACTCAAAATCATTGATGGCTGGCCTTTTATCTATTGGATTAGCGATGGATTTAGGGAGAAGTTTAGAGCTAATACGATTGATAATTATTTTCACGTTGCAAAAGGTTTAACAACCGGAGATAACAATAGATTTATAAGATTTTGGTGGGAGGTAAATAAAAACTCAATTTCTAAAGATTATAATCAAGACGCATTAAAATGGGTTTTATATGCTAAAGGTGGCCCATTTGAAAAATGGTACGGTAACTTATGGACAGTAATAAATTGGGAAAATAAAGGTTTTGAGATAAAGAATCTTGTGGATGAAAATGGTAAACAACGTTCTCGTCCTCAGAACGAACGTTTTTATTTTAAATCAGGAATTACTTATACAGCTGCTGGCGGTAAAGGAGCTTCTTACAGAGAATTACCTGCAAATTTAATTACTGATGCTGGGGGGTCTGGTATCTTTTCAAAAGAATATTTCAATATAAATTACACAATCGGGTTCTTAAATTCAAATTTAATTGCATATGTATCAGATTGCTTAAATCCAACTGTCAATATTAATCAAGGTGATATTTGGCGTATACCTTTCTTTATTCCAAATAGTAAAATTGAAAATATAGTAACTTTACTGTCAACTATAAACATTCAAATTAAAAAGGATATTTGTTCGTATCGAGTAATTGAAACAAACTTTGAAAATAATCAACTTTCAGCCTTTTCAGATACTTCGTTAAAAGAGCGAGTTCAAACTTATCTGAACTATGAAAACTTACAATTAGCTATTGTTTTATTGAACGAAGCAATTATTAATGAGTTAATTTACGAAGTATATGAGCTAAGCGATGAAGACCGTGCGCAGGTAGAAACTAAAATGGGCGTATCGGTAGGTGCAGAAGGAATCAGTGTGGAAACATTGGCTATGTGGCAGGCTCTTACCAATGAAGACTTAGGCATTACGGTAGAAATTCGAGCGTTATTGGATAATCATATTGCCGATTTACCAATAATAGAATTTGAAGATGATAGAAAGCGTGAAATTATTGAACAAATGGCTACACTTTACCAAAGCAACAACGATTTGGAAGAATTTTGTATTCGCAACAAAGTAAATCCATTAGATGTGTGTCTGTGGTTCAATCAAAACAAAGTACTGCCACAAGCACGAGCAGCCGAAATAACGTTGGAGTTTTTGGCAGATGCCATTCGTACTATCCTTATGGAAGACGAAGACGGTATTGTTCCGCTGGTGGGTCTTCCCGGTGAACCTCGTTTATTGGATAGGTTGGAGCAGCATTGCCTTGCTAATGGCTTCACTTCAGCACAGTTTATGCAGTTAGATAGTTTGCTCGGTCGCCCTGTAAATGAGTACATTGAGCAGTATTTCTTCAAAAATTTGTCCGACCACCTGAATTTGTTTATGTACCTGCCCAAAACGCCTTTTATCTGGCACCTCAGCAGCGGTGTAAATCAGGGTTTCGAAGCATACATTATCATTTATAAATGGAACAGAGACAGCCTGTTCAAGATTAAATCCCAATACCTACGTGACAGAGTAGAAAGTTTAGATTATCGCCTTATAAATTTACAAGGCGTAGAAACCGCACAGGCACAAAACGAGAAAGAAACCATTCGCCTGCAATTGCGCGAAATAGAACATTTCACAAAAAAAATAGACGAACTCATTGCCGAAGGCTATAACCCGATACTCGATGATGGCGTAGGTAAAAACATAGCACCCCTTCAGAAAAAAGGGATGCTCAAAGCCGAAGTATTGAAAGCAAATCAGTTGGTGAAATATCTGAATGCGGATTGGTAATTCCTCCATGTCACTCTGTGTCTACTCTGTGAAACTCCGTGTAATAAAATGAATTACACAGAGAACCACAGAGAAAAAAGCACAGAGAGCCACGGAGAAAAAACTCTGTGAAACTCTGTGTCTACTCTGTGTCACTCCGTGTAATAAAATGAATTACACAGAGAACCACAGAGAAAAAAGCACAGAGAGCCACGGAGAAAAAACTCTGTGAAACTCTGTGTCTACTCTGTGTCACTCCGTGTA
>CAZHNZ010000121.1:0-7871 GCA_964534355.1 uncultured Parabacteroides sp. | reverse complement strand
CCACGGAGAAAAAACTCTGTGAAACTCTGTGTCTACTCTGTGTCACTCCGTGTAAGAAAAAGAATTACACAGAGAACCACAGAGAAAAAAGCACAGAGGGCCACGGAGAAAAAACTCTGTGAAACTCTGTGTCTACTCTGTGTCACTCCGTGTAAGAAAAAGAATTACACAGAGAACCACAGCGAAAAAAGCACAGAGGGCCACGAAGAAAAAATTCTGTGAAACTCTGTGCCTACTCTGTGTCACTCCGTGTAAGAAAGATTATTACACAGAGAACCACAGAGAAAAAAGACACACAGAGGATCACAGAGAAAACAAAAATGAATACATAATCCGTCAGCTGACGGGTTGAACAACACAGAAAAACAACTATTATGACCGAATACAGCGTTCCCGAAATAATTGAATTACTCAACACCCAAGATGAATGTAGCTGGATAGAAGCCAAGAAAGGAAGTGCGATTGATACTTCTGTGTTGGAAACTGTCTGCTCTTATGCAAACGAACCGGGTTTGGGTGGTGGTTATATCTTGCTGGGAGTAGAAGAAGACGAAAATTCGCTTTTTCCCTATTACTCGATTTGCGGTGTAAAGGATGCTGATAAAGCGCAGAAAGACTTAGCCTCACAATGTGCCGAAAGCTTCAATGTGCCTGTTCGCCCCATTATTGAAACAGAAATGGTGAATGAGAAAATTGTAATTAAAATCTACATTGACGAATTATCACCCGAGCAAAAACCACTGTTTTTCAAACGCAAAGGCTTGCCCAAGGGAGCTTTCCGCCGTATTGGGTCTACCGACCAAAGTTGTACAGAAGACGATCTTCGTGTTTTTTACAACGCACAACAAGGTTCGTTTGATGCCACGGTACTCAACGATACCGATTGGAACGATATAGACGAATCTGCTATTGATTTATACCGCCGTTTAAGAGCCAATACCAAGCCCGATGCCGAAGAATTAGTCTATTCGGATAGAGAATTATTGCTTTCGCTCAACTGTGTTACCCGTGGAAACGAACCAAAACTCACTATTTGCGGCTTGCTTTTATTCGGAACGAAAGCTGCACTGCGCCGTTGTATGCCCATGATGCGGGTAGATTATATCCGTGTTCCTGGTTTGCGTTGGGTAGAAGACCCCGATAATCGGTTCAGTACCATTGATATGCGGGGTTCGTTGTTGCAACTGGCCTACCGTGCAGTGGATGCCATAAATTCTGATTTACCACGTGGTTTTGTGTTGAATGAAAATGATATACAGGCGAATAATATTTCCGGATTACCTTATAAGGTATTGCGCGAAGCTGTTGTGAATTCGCTGATGCACCGCTCGTATCGCGAAAACAGACCTACTCAAATTATCCGTTACGATAATCGGATAGAAATCATTAATCCCGGATTCTCCTTAAAGCCCGAAGAAATGTTGGGAGAGCCCGGTTCTGAAACAAGAAATCAGTTTATAGCAGCTATTTTTCACGAAACAGACCTTGCCGAAACAAAAGGTTCGGGTATTCGGTCTATGCGCAGACTGATGGAACGTTCTCATTTAGCACCACCTACATTTGAATCGAGTCGGGAATCCAATCATTTTGTGGCCCGATTGTTATTACATCACTTCTTGAACGAAGAAGATTTAAATTGGTTGAATCTATTCGATGCATATCAATTAAATGACAATCAGAAGAAAGCATTGATTTTTGTTCGTGAGGCAGGAGCTATTGATAATCAAACTTTCCGTCAAATTTGTGGTGTTGATGTTTTGAAATCAAGTTTAGATTTGCGCAAAATGAGAGATGATGAATTATTAGAAGCAAAGGGGAAAGGTCGGGCTACCTATTATATTCCCGGTAAAACTTTTATCATCTTATCCTCAGCTTCTTATCCCGAAAGTGCACTACCTCTGGCCGAAAGTGCACTACCTCTGGCCGAAAGTGCACTACCTCCGGCCGAAAGTGCACTACCTCCGGTCGAAAGTGCAATGGATAATCTTTTTGTTTTACGTGCCGAATTAACGCCGGAGTTATTGTCTGACATTGATAATATGAAGCATAAGGCAAAGCCTGAAGATATTCGGGAACTCATACTGAAATTATGTTGCAGTAGGGCTTATCGATTGACCGAAATTAGTACGCTTATAGGAAGATCACCTAAATATACATTTCGGAAATATATACAACCAATAATGAATATTCATATAGAATATTTGTACAAAGATATGGTTAACCATCCCGATCAGGCGTATATAACAATCCGTAAATAATCACACGATTTGAAAATCACAATTCACAGTTAGCTATATGACAGACAAATGGTTTCTCCACGATATTGAACACCAATTACAGCTTCGTAATCGGGTAGTTGTTATTGACCCCAAAGGGCAATGTGAATTTCTTTTACCCCTGCTGGATGGTGCAGGCTATCACCTGATAAAAACTGACTATAACCTCACAGAGCAATGGCAAACGGTGCAGGAAGAGTTGCTTTTGCGCCACCAGGCCGAAACGCAATTTAAAGACAAGCCGGTAGTATTCTATGTGACGCGCGAACAGGACAAACTGAGTTTTTTGTTTGACTACTGCTTCACGCACGGCTGTCTGAATTTGAGCAATCCTACCGAATGGATCAAAAGTAAAATTTTTGCGCATACAGGTTTGCCGGTGAACATGGACAGTACCATGCTACTTACTGCTGCAAAAATTGGAGTTGGAAAAAATATTGAGTGGTGGAAGAAAATCATTCAAAATCTGGAAGAGCCAATTTCAATGGATGATGAATTGCTGCCATTCCTTCACGAACCTGATATTTACCTTAGTAGCAGAGATAAAGAAGTACGAAGATTATTTGAAGAAAAGCTATTCGAACTCATTGGGCAGCCTTACACCGCTAAACCACCCAAAACCCTGGCAACCGAAGTAGCAAATCTGCTCTTTGATAGCTTATTGGCAAACTCCGTTTCGGAACAACTGCTAAAACTATATTACAAATGGGTGGACAGCGATACATACAGCAGCTCATTACACGATTATATTGCTCAATACAAAATAGATAGCTCTACCAATGTTTGGGGAGTAAATCCTTATCATTGTTTTACGGCCATCGACCAGAAAGCATTGCAGGAAATCACCGCCAATTTGCGTGATAAATCCTATATCAATGGGAAATTGGTTAAAATAAAAGAACGAGCCAAAGCCCGAAAAGTAAAGAAACTCATTCCGGCATGGTGGCAGGATATTATTACGTTGTTGGAGTTCGATAGTAAACCACTTACAGCATGTGTCAGTTTCGACAAAGTGGCGAACTTTTATGTGGGCAGTTTCTCCAAAGTGGACAGAGCTATTCGTAACTTATACGCTTGTTTCTTGCAAGATGAAACCATTATCCGACCACTTCAAGAATACTACGAAACCCGAAATCACGAATTATTGCAACAATGGTTTGAGTATGCTTCTGCTTACAAATCAGACCAACAAGGCTATTTGGTCGATTTATTTAAAGCAGCAAAGCCGGGTATTGCTGTTATTGTGGGCGATGGCGTGCGTTACGAAATAGCTGATTATGTGGCAACTACCTTAGAAAAGCAATTCAAAGTTGTACGAAACACTATGTTAGCTGATATTCCTTCGGAAACTGAACACAATATGTCTGCTTTATACGTGGGAAACAACGAAGTACTTGCTATTCACAAAGACCGTGAAAAAAAACTTGTAGAATTATCTGGCAAAGAAATTTCGTTTATTGATATGGAAGCACTCCACTACGGTAATAAAGCCGATTATTTGGTGCTAACCTACAAAGACATTGACAATACTGGCGAAAAACTACAACACGGTGCTATCAAATTATTTAGCGAATTTGAAAAAACCATTGCCGAAAGTATTACGCTGCTATTAAAAATGGGTTATCGTGAAGTCCATTTGGTTACCGATCATGGCTTTGTGCTGACCGGTTTATTGGACGAAGCAGATAAAATTTCGCCATGCGTTTCGGGCAAAAATAAAGTAAGCGAACGCTATATCCGTACTGTCGACAAACAAACCAATTCCGATTGGATTTGCGTTGATCATAAATACGAAGATTTCAACTATGTGGTAGTTGCCAAAAATCACCGCCCATTCAAATCAAAAGGGGTTTATGGTTATTCTCACGGTGGTTTCACACCGCAGGAAATTATTATTCCAAACTTTGTTTTCTCCAAAGTAAAAGAATCCACCAAAGGTCTTGAAGTGAAAATTGGCAACAAAGCAGAACTCAACGATGTTACAGGGTCTATATTTGCTGTAAAATTAGAAACGTCAAAAGCCAAAAACGACTTATTTTCGTCGAGCCGTAAAGTGCAAATACTTATGTTTGCAAATGGAAAACAATACAGCACAAGCAGTATTTATAATTTAAGTTCAGGCAACAATATTTTGGTAGAATTCTCTTTTAGTGGCCATGACAGTGTTTTGGCTTCGTTAATCGATGTAGAAACACAAGAACAATTGGATAGCGTAAAAATAAACAAATCCAACGCCCGAGACCTTGGAGGCCTCTTTTAATAATGAATTGCAAAATAGTTAGGAGATGACAATCGAACTTCAATATAAGAGTTGATTTTTACTCTGTGTAACTCTTTGCTTCCTCCGTGAAACTCTGTGTCACAAATTTTAATTACACTGAGTTTCACAGAGATCCACTGAGTTGTTATTAACTTATTATTTGAATGAAATAGGAAATAAAAATTTATTAGGTTATGATATTAGACGATTTAGATAAAAAAGCATTAGACCATTTCAGAGGTTTTGTTGTAAAAAAAGACTTGGTTGGTATCATTAAAGGCGGTGCAAATGTTCCTGCTTTCGTGTTGGAATACTTATTAGCCAATACATGCAGCACAGAGGACGAACAAAAAATGCAGGAAGGAATGGAAAACGTAAAAACCATACTTCGCAACCACTATGTCAACCCCGAGGAAAGTACGCTGATACAATCCAAACTCCGTGAAAAAGGTCGATATAAAATTATTGATAAAATATCGGTGGAGTTAGACGCTCAGAAAGACAGGTATTGGGCAAATATAAGCAATAGTAATATCAAAAAAGCGAATATCAGCGACGAACTTGTAAAAGCCCACGAAAAGCTATTATTAGGCGGTATTTGGGCAATTATCGAAATGGAATACGACCCAATGGTTACAATTGGTTCTACTGTTTTTCCATTTGTAGTGCGGGATATAAAGCCTATTCAGCTTTCCAGTTTTGATAATTCCAAAGTTAGCGATAAAAGAAATTTATTTTCTAAAGAAGAATGGAAAACACTTTTGCTACGTAGTGCAGGGTATGAACCCAATAGTGAGGGGTTTAATGACCGAAAACTCAATCTATTGATGTGCCGTTTAATACCATTGGTCGAAGCTAATTTCAATATGGTTGAATTGGGTCCACGCTCTTCAGGGAAATCCTATATATATAAAGAAATTACTCCTTATGCCATATTAATTTCGGGCGGACAAGGCTCTGTGGCGCAATTGTTCATGAACAATACCACTGGTAGAGTTGGTGCTGTAGGTATTTGGGATGCAATATGTTTTGACGAAAGTACTGATAAACTATTCAAAGACCGTGATGCCATTCCATTAATGAAAGATTACATGGAATCAGGTTCATTTTCAAGGGCGAAAGGGGGTGAAATTTCAGGTTCTGCTTCCATTATTCTGAATGGGAATATCAACCAACCGGTTGAAACAGTACTACAAACTTCACATTTATTCAACCCACTTTCCAATGAAGTAAACAGCGATACAGCCTTTTTAGACCGTATCAATTTATTTCTTCCCGGTTGGGAAATAACCAAATTTAGTCCTCAGAACTTTACGAATCACTTCGGCTTTAGTACCGATTTCTTTTCGGAGATTTTGAAATCGCAACGCAAAACAACTTACTATGAAGCTATTGATAAATATTTCACATTGGGGGCTCACCTTAAACAACGAGATTCAAAATCTGTCCGTCGCATAGTTTCAGGTTTTATTAAACTCATGCATCCCGATGGCAATTACACAAAAGCTGATATTCAGGAGTATATGGTTATTGCTATGGAAATGCGTCGCCGTGTAAAAGAACAATTGAAGCGAATTGGTGGTATGGAATTTTGGGATACCAACTTCTCATACATTGATAAGGAAACCCAGGAAGAAATCTTTGTGGGATTACCCGAAGAAAAAGGTTCGTCATTGATTGAGGCCAATCCGCTTTCACCAGGCGTTTGCTATACAGCCACAAGCGATGGTTCAAGCAACTCACTGATTAAGATTGAAGTAGTAGCATTAAAAGGTAATGGAAAAATAAACGTAACCGGCACTAACTCACAGGAAGTCAGAGAAAATATCAAAAACACATACAACTACCTGAGAGCAAACGAAAAGAGCATACTCAACGAACAACATTCATTAACCGGCTACGACTTAAACATACAAGTCAGCAACATAATGGGGGCGGTAATAAGTGGAGGTATTGGTAGTGCGGTGTATGTAGCCATTATTTCAGCAATATACAAAAAAAATCTCAAAGGCGGCCTGGCTGTTTTAGGTAATATCTCAATTGGGGGAGCGATAGAAAGAGCATTAAATTTTGCTGATAAAGTTACACTCTTATCCGAAAACGGAGCAAAAACTATCCTCGTACCAATGGATAACCTGGCTGAACTATCAACTTTACCTACGACGATACTGGGTAAAACTGATGTCCCGTTTTATGGAAATAGTCAGATGTTATTACAAAAAGCTGTATTGGGGGAGTAGCGGGTGATTGAGAATGCATAGTTTTTTTATAAACCTGTGCTCTCTTTTTAATTGTTGTAGCCACAATACCGTATGCATATCGCCCGAATAGGAGCGAATGACAAGTTCAAAAATTAAATAAATTGACAAATGAGAATACTTATTACACAACTGATTTTATTGAGTTTCTACATTCAATGCTATTCGCAGAAACAGATAGTTATAAACAATATGAAGCCCCGGGTAGATGTCAATGGGGACATTATTGATCTGCATGATGGGCGGATTTGTAAGTTTGGGAATACCTTCTATTGGTATGGTACGGCCTATGGCAATACCACGGGTTATGTCAGAACCAATTATTTTCAATGTTATAGTTCGACCGATTTAATGAGTTGGAAGAAAGAGGGAGTTTTGCTGAAAATCAGACCGTCCGGCGTATATTACAGGCCACAGGTGGTTTATAACTCAAAAACCGGAAAATATGTGCTTTGGTACAACTGGTATCCCAAACTATGGGCGGGGAAATATGCTGTTGCTATATCAGATAAGCCAGCGGGGCCATTTAAGATAGTGAATACCGATGTTAAGGTTTTGCATTCAGAGATGGGGGTGGGCGACTATAGCATCTTTATTGATGATAATAATGATGGGTATATCGCTTACAATACGATAAACGGACACAAAGGGTCAGTAGAAAAGCTTTCGGATGATTATCTCTCTTCTACAAAACAGAATGGTGGTTTTATAACGGAGGGGTGCGAAGCCGGGGCGATTTTTAAGCGCAACAACAACTATTATTTGCTGACAGACTATGCCTGTTGCTTTTGTTCGCAGGGATCGGGCGCCAGGGTATATGTCTCTGATAATCCGATGAAAGGGTATAAGTATAGAAATAACATTAACCGTTATCCCGGAGCGTTTGCATCTGCTCTGATTGATGAAAATAAGTGCCCAAACCGGTATGCTACCATTAAGCGGAAAAAAGATACCACATTTTGTCAGGTGCAAATTGATTTGGCATCTGCTGAGATGATTGATCAGATAAAAATATATCAGTTCACCGGCAATAGAAGAGGGGTGTGTGGCGACACATTGGCGACACGGGTGCATGAT
>CAZHNZ010000120.1:0-12522 GCA_964534355.1 uncultured Parabacteroides sp. | reverse complement strand
CTGAGCGACTGCGATTTTGTGATAGAGTGTACCCGATATGATGATGAAACAGGCGAACGCAATACCCGTCATCGTAAAGAAGTTTTTCGCGAGCTTGACAAAGTATTGACTCAGGATGCTATAATTGCGACCAATGCTTCAACCGTGATTATCACAGAACTGGCATCGGAACTTAAAAACAAAGAGAGATGTGTTAGCCTTCATTTTTTGGTTACACAACCCGAAGCAAGAATACTTGAAATTGTAAAAGGATTATACACAACTGAAGAGGTCTATCAAAAGGTTTTGCTATTTACTAAAATGATTAAGCATGAAGTGATTCATGTACATGAAAGTGCAGGTCTTGTAAGTCTTCGTTTGTTTGTTACAATGCTGAACGAAGCCTGTCAGATGTTGATGGAAAATGTAGCTTCAATCGAAGATATTGACAAACTTCTGATGATGGGATGGGGTTTCCGCAAAGGTGTATTCCGCACAGCCGACCAAATAGGTATTGAAAAAACTGTTGCCCTGATGGAAAACATGTTTGGCGAGTACGGTGACAAAAAATACAAACCAAATCCAATACTTATGCGCTTATACCGCGCCAAACAATTTGGTGTTCGTTCAGGACAGGGTTTTTACACCTACGACGAAAACGGGAATATTATCAAGTAGGCTTTATAAAAAAAACAGACAAGAAAAATGAATATATTAATATTGAATTGCGGCAGCTCATCTGTCAAATACAAGCTCATTAACATGGAGCACAAAGATGTATTGGCACAAGGCGGTATAGAGAAAATTGGTTTAAAAGGGTCATTTCTGAAATTGCAAAAACCGGATGGTGAAAAAGTCATTCTGGAAGGAGAAATTCTGGAACACACCATGGCTGTTGAATATATCCTTGGCGTTTTGCTAAGCGAAAAACATGGTTGTATTAAATCATTAGAGGAAATAGATGCTGTGGGACATCGCGTAGTGCATGGTGGTGAGAAATTCAACTCAAGTGTAATGATTACCGATGAAGTAATTGCCAAAATGGAAGAGTGCATCGATATGGCACCACTACACAACCCACCCAATTTAAAAGGAATATTCGCGGTAAAAGAGCTTATGCCCGGTGTTCCTCAGGTAGGTGTATTCGACACTGCTTTCCATCAAACTATGGAGCCTTACGCCTATCTGTATGGTATCCCTTATTCTTTGTATGAAAAATACGCTATTCGCAGATATGGATTCCACGGAACCAGCCACCGTTATGTTTCGAAAAGAGCATGCGATATTCTCGGTGTAGATTACAATACTCAAAAAATTATCACCTGCCACATTGGAAACGGGGCATCAATTGCGGCTATCAAAGATGGCAAATCAATGGATACAACCATGGGCTTCACACCTGTAGAAGGACTTATGATGGGAACCCGTTCGGGCGACGTGGATGCTGGTGTTATTACCTACCTTATGGACAAAGAGATGGTTGGGTCAGCCGGTGTTAGCAACATGCTAAATAAACAAGGGGGCGTACTCGGTGTTTCCGGTGTATCATCTGACATGCGGGAAATAGAAGATGCTATCGCAAATGGCAACAGTCGCGCTATTCTGGCAATGAAAATGTACAATTATCGCATTCGCAAATACATTGGCGCTTATGCAGCTGCGCTGGGTGGAGCTGACATTATTGTATTCACCGGTGGTGTAGGAGAAAATCAATCAGTTACCCGCCTTGATGTATGTAAAGATATGGAGTTTATGGGCATTAGCATTGATAAAGAACTGAATGCACGTACCAGAGGCGAAGAAATAATCATTAGTACACCCGAATCGAAAGTGAAAGTTATGATTGTACCAACTGATGAAGAGTATATGATTGCGGCTGACACACTCTGTATTTTATCTAATGAAAACTGCAATTAAATTATGATTCAGGGATCATTAAAGAATACACTGGTATCCGAAAAACTTCATCCACTTTTTGCAAAAGCTTTTGAATACATCAGAAACAATGATTTTTCTGAAATAGAACCTTGCAAAATAGAACTTGAAGGAAAGGATCTGATGATTATTGTTGCCGAACTGAATGGAAAAAAGGTGGAAGAGGCAAAAGTGGAAGTCCACGAAAAATACATCGACATTCAGGTACCTGTAATTGGAGTTGAACGCATGGGTTGGAGAGCTCTCGAAGATTGCCACCATCCGGTAGACAGCTACAATGGAGAAAAGGATATTCTATTCTTCACCGATGAAGCTACCAGCTTTATCAGTGTTCAACCCGGCGAGTATGCGATTTTCTTCCCTGAAGACGGACATGCGCCCGGAATTGGAACAGAATATATTAAAAAAGTAATCGCTAAAGTGAAGATTTAGTTGAATATATTTCAGATAGAAAAAAGAGGCTTTATCCGGTATGGAATAGCCTCTTTTTTTATATTTGAGAAGAATTGAGGCTAAAAACCTCTATTTTTCAACAAATTTCGGCATTATCTCAAAAAAAAGTACGTTCTTTGCAAGTTAAATTCCGAATCGTACAAAACAGATATTCAACAAAAGAAAAAGAATGGTTTTTACAGCTCAACAGATTGCAGATTTTCTACAGGGACAAGTGGTTGGAAATCCGGATGTGAAAGTTTCTGATTTCTCAAAAATAGAAGAAGGAAAACCGGGAACACTAACGTTTCTGGCCAATCCCAAATACGAATCGTATATTTATGACACAAAGGCAGATATTGTTTTGGTGAATGATAATTTCATACCCACCCAGTCAATCAGCGCCACATTGATAAAAGTACCCAACGCATATTCCTCTTTAGCTCAACTATTTCAACTAGCGGAAAAAGCCAAAGGCAAAAAAAGCGGGATAGAACCAATGAGCTTTGTCTCAGAAACAGCTAATATTAGCGATTCTGTTTACATTGGTGCATTTGCTTATATCGGAAATAGGGCGACTGTAGGCAACGGAACTCAAATTTACCCACAGGTTTTTGTAGGAGAAGATGTTTCTGTTGGCGATAATGTTATTCTCTATCCCGGTGTAAAAATTTATGCTGGATGCAAAATTGGCAATAACTGTATCATTCATGCAGGAGCGGTCATTGGTTCAGACGGATTTGGTTTTGCGCCGGATGGCGAGAAATTCAACAAAATCCCTCAAATGGGACTGGTAATTATTGAAGATGATGTTGAGATAGGAGCAAACACAACGATTGATTGTGCGACTCTCGGATCAACCATTATTCGTAGCGGTGTCAAATTGGACAATCTTATACAAATAGCCCACAATGTGGAAATTGGTGAGAATACCGTAATTGCAGCCCAGACAGGAATTGCAGGCTCTTCTAAGGTGGGCAAAAACTGTATGTTTGGAGGGCAAATTGCGGTTAGTGGACATATTACTATCGGTGACCGTGTCAAAATTGGTGGACAATCGGGCATTGCTAACAATCAAAAAAGCGATCAGGTGTTGTTGGGAACCCCTTCAATGCCAGCTAGCGATTGCGCCCGAAGCTATGCTGTCATTAAAAATCTACCTGCTCTTCAACGCGAAGTAACCTCTTTGAAACGGGAAATTGAAGAGCTAAAAAAGACAATCGTTGCACAGCACTGAGTAAGCAAACCATATAATTAAACATAAACTCATAACATAAGACTGATGTCAAACCAGAAAACTCTTCAAAAAAGCTTTTCCATATCAGGAAAAGGGCTACACACAGGAGTTGAAATTATTCTTACCTTCAACCCTGCTCCAGCTAATCACGGCTACAAAATCCAACGTATTGATCTGGAAGGTCAACCGATTATTGATGCTGTAGCTGAAAATGTAGTAGAAACACAAAGAGGCACCGTAATAGGCAAAAACGATGTGAAAATCAGTACGATTGAACATGCTATGGCCGCTCTCTACGCCTCAGAAATTGACAATTGCCTCATGCAGGTGAATGCCCCGGAATTTCCGATTCTGGATGGCAGCGCCACTCATTATATGACTGAAATTGCAAATGCAGGGATTGTTGAGCAGGATGAAAGAAAAGATTATTACATTGTTCGGAATAAAATTGAAATCAAAGACGAAACAACCGGTTCGTCCATATTATTATTACCTGATGATAAATTCAGTATCAACGCATTAATATCTTATGATTCTTCAATATTGTCGAATCAATTTGCGGTATTGAACGATTTAAATGGATTTGAGAAAGAAATTTCAGCATGCCGCACCTTTGTATTTGTTAGAGAAATAGAGCCTCTTATTCAAAATAACCTGATAAAGGGTGGTGATTTGGACAATGCCATCGTTATTTATGATGTCAAAAAATCGCAGGAGGATTTGGACAAACTGGCAGATTTAATGAATACACCTCATAAACCGGCTGATGAATTGGGGTACCTCAACAATAAACCACTTGTTTTTGATAACGAGCCAGCACGCCATAAACTAATGGACGTGATTGGTGATATTGCTCTAATTGGCAAGCCGATAAAAGGACGTATTATCGCCACAAAACCCGGACATAAAATAAACAATCAGTTTGCCCGTCATATACGTCGCGAACTGAAACGATTAGAAATTCAAACGCCCAGCTATTTTCCCGATAAAGAGCCAGTAATGGATGTCAACCGAATCAAAAAACTATTGCCACACAGATGGCCATTCCTTATGGTGGATAAAATAATTGATTTGGGAAGCAAACACATTGTTGGCGTTAAAAATGTAACTGTCAACGAAACTTTTTTCAGTGGTCACTTTCCCGACGAACCTGTAATGCCTGGTGTTTTACAAGTAGAAGCAATGGCTCAGGTCGGTGGACTCATGGTACTGAATTCGGTGGACGACCCAAGTAGCTACTCTACTTATTTTCTTAAAATAGACAATGTAAAGTTTCGCCAAAAAGTAGTACCCGGCGACACTCTTATTTTCCGACTGGATTTAATCTCACCCATGAGAAGAGGATGCGCCCAAATGAAGGGGTATGCCTTCGTAGGTGAAAAAATAGTATCAGAAGCAGAGTTTATGGCTCAAATCATCAAAAATAAATAATTAAATCGATCTATGAGACAACCATTAGCCTATATCCATCCGGATGCTCAGATTGCTCCGAATGTGGTCATAGAACCATTTGTTACAATCGATAAGAATGTAGTTATCGAAGAAGGCACTCGCATCGGATCCAATGTAACCATTTTCGAAGGTGCCCGAATCGGCAAAAATTGCACTGTGTTTCCAGGAGCAGTCATTTCAGCCGTCCCCCAGGATTTAAAATTTCATGGAGAAAATTCTGTTGCAATTATTGGAGACAATACCACCATTCGAGAATGTGTGACAATTAACCGGGGCACAGCATCGAAAGGAAAAACTGCAGTTGGTAGCAATTGCCTGATCATGGCATATTGCCACGTTGCACACGACAGTATATTGGGGAACAATGTAATTATGTCGAATGCTGTACAAGTAGCCGGCGAGGTTCAGATTGATGATTTTGCCATTATTGGCGGTGGTAGTCTGATTCATCAATTTTGCCATATTGGATCGCACGTCATGCTTCAGGGTGGTTCGCATGTCAATAAAGATGTACCTCCATTTGTAAAGGCTGGCAGAAATCCATTATCGTATGCAGGGATCAACTCTATCGGATTGCGCAGACGTGGATATAGCAACGAAATTATTCGTGATATTCAGGAAATTTATCGCTATCTATACCTATCTGGTCTGAACAACTCAGATGCGATTGAACGTATAGAAACAGAACTTCCGGCATCAAAAGAGCGTGATGATATTATTCTATTTGTTCGTAATTCTCAAAGAGGTATCATAAAAGGATATATGGGCCTTTAATAAACGATAGAATCCAGTCTATCTGGTTTGCATCAAAGGCGCAAAAACAGTTAAAAAGCAGTAATCCTGCCCATTTCCCGGTTTTGCGCCTTTTGTATGCCTAAAAAGTTGAGTATTTAACCAAAATTTGTATCATTTTGTTCTCTGTTAGTTCAAAATATGGAGTTTTCACATCATTTTTTTCAACAAACAGATTTGTTTTTCAAAATAATTCTCTAAGTTTGTAACGTATAAAATTAAGCTGAATATGATTTATAAATTTTTGATGATTACCGATGAGTCGGACACATTTCTTCGTGAGATAAATATCGACTCAGAAGCTACGTTTTTTGACCTTCACAACACGATACTCGATTCGGTATCGTATTCTAAAGATGAAATGACCTCTTTCTTCCTGTGCGACGATGATTGGGAAAAGAGAACAGAAGTCACATTGATGGAAATGGACACAGATCCCGAATTTGACAGTTGGGTAATGAAAGATACAAAGTTGAGCGATTTATTAGAAGAGGAAAAACAAAAAGTGCTCTACATATTTGATTATCTGACAGAACGAGCATTTTTCATGGAATTGATGGAAATTATTCCAGAGGAGAGTCTAGATGCACCCGTTATTGTACAATCTATCGGCGATGCACCAAAACAGAATGTTGAGATGAACTTTTTCGAAAAAGAGGCCACCAGAATAGATACAGGAGAGACTTTTTATGGTGACGAAGAGTTTGGATTAGATGAACTTGACGAAGAAGGCTTTGACTTTGACGCTGGTGCGGAACCAACAACGAACGACACGATATAAACAGTATATTCTAATAAAAGAATGACTCCAACTTTAATTGTACTGCTCGGCCCAACAGGGATTGGCAAAACAGACCTTAGTCTCTCGTTGGCCGGGCACTTCAATTCCCCTATTCTCTCATCTGATTCACGTCAGATATATAAAGAGATGAAAATAGGTACAGCTTCACCTACATCAGAACAGTTGGAAAAAGTCAGACATTATTTTGTAGGAAATCTTGAACTTACCGATTATTACAGTGCGGCTCAGTTCGAAACAGATGTTATGACTTTTCTTGATGGTCATTTCAAAAACAACCAATATGCTCTGATGACCGGAGGCTCGATGCTTTACATTGATGCCGTTTGCAAGGGCATGGATGATTTACCCAACATCAGCGCTGAAATACGTGAAAAAATAGCCGCTATTTACAAAAATGAAGGACTTGATCCAGTTCGAAAAGAGCTAAAATTGCTTGATCCGGTCTATTACGAACAAGTTGATTTAAACAATCCCAAACGTGTTATTCACGCACTGGAGGTCTGTTTAACAACTGGAACAGCATACTCTGGTCTACGGACAAATACGAAAAAAGAACGACCATTTAACATTATTAAAATCGGATTGTACCGACAGCGAGATGAATTGTATGAACGAATCAACAAACGCGTAGATACAATGATAGAAGAGGGACTGGAAGAGGAAGCCCGAAGACTCTATCCATACAGACATCTGAATGCCCTCAATACGGTTGGGTATAAAGAGATGTTTGCATACTTTGACCAGACCTACACGTGGATCGAGGCAGTAGAAAAGATTAAACAGAATTCGCGCAATTACGCCAAACGACAATTAACCTGGTTTCGGAGAGATACAGAAATTACCTGGTTCAATCCCAATAATTCTGAGGAGATTGTCAGACATATTAACAAACAAAAATACAGTTTTTAGTTCTGCAAATTTATTTTTAACCCTAAACCTATTACAAAATGAAAAGCAAAAAGCACCTCTTCTTTGCATTTTTTGCTGTTTCTTCGATGCTCAAAGCTGATCCCGGCATCAAAGTTCAGGCCAAAATGAACTACAAAAAGAAAGCAATGGAAATCTCGTGTGTAAGTGAAAAAAATTACCCCTGTACAGTCGAAATCGTATTAGACGAACTGGAAAACTTCGATAAAAAGTACAAACGGGGAGATGTCATTCACCTGATTACTCAAAAGGGAATTAACACTACTCTTTCCATCAAAGCTAATACCGCACTCATTCCTCGTATCTGCATTACATCGGATTTTGTGAAAGGTAATCTCATGGCTACCCCTAACCTCCACCACACTTACCTATTACCGGTAGCAAACGGAAAAAGTACGGTTGTTGATGAACTCTCATATGTGGGCAAAATATCCGACAAAGATTTGGCACCTAAAAACTGGTACAGTCTCTCCTTCAAAACAGAAGCAGGTGACACCATTTATGCGTCCCGGCGCGGAATTGTTACTGGTTTACGAGACAACAATGCATCATACGAACCTAAAATGATGTATGCAAGCCAGGAAAACTTCATTGAAATATTCCACGGAGACGGAACCTTTGCCAATTATCGACTTTTTAGAAACAACGGCATCTTTGTAAAAGAAGGTGATATTATTGAAGCCGGAGATCCTATAGGTATCATAGGTGCAGAAAACTACTTAGGTGGTAGCCACCTAAGATTTAGCGTTTACAGGCCCATAATAGACAAACATAACGAAACAGCCAAAGGTGATTACTTTTGGGAATACCTCCGCATTAGATTCTGCACATCTGAATCTGACAATCTCGCTCTATCAGCTCAAAAAACATACCAAGCAGTGAAACCACAAAACCTGATAACACTTGAAATGAGTAAATCTGAGAAGAAGAATTATTATAAAAGCAGAAGTAATGCCCTCGCCCAAAGAACTAGTCAACGTTAGTTATATAATTGATTAACAATAAAAAAGAGGCTGCAAAATTTGCAACCTCTTTTTTATTACAATATATAGAGCTTAAATACCTAAAGACTGTTTTACTGCTTCTACCTTGATTTCAGCCGCATCGTTTGCCGCATCATAAGCTTCGCGCGATTGCATTTTTCCACCTACTTCGATGTAGAACTTAATTTTGGGTTCTGTGCCCGAAGGACGAATAGAAACTTTTGTGCCGTCTTCTGTAAAGTATTGCAACACATTGGATGTGGTAGGCATATCCAATGTAGATTTTTCATTCTCCACAAGATCGAATTCAGTCAGATTGGCATAATCTTTTATCAGCACAACAGGCGATCCGGCGATTTCCTTCAATGGATTTTTGCGATACTCCTTCATCATAGCCTCAATCTCCTCGGCACCCGATTTACCTTTTTTAGTCACCGAAATGCCTTTTTCTTTACGGAAACCGTACTGTACATAAATATCGAGCAACATTTCGAACAACGATTTTCCGTTATCCTTAGCCCATGCAGCTATTTCGGCCATCAATGCACAGGATGAAACAGCATCTTTGTCACGAACAAAGTCTTCGGGCAAAAATCCGTAACTCTCCTCGCCACCGCCAATGTATTGTTTCTTGCCTTCCATTTCGCGAATGACAGCTGCAATCCATTTAAAACCAGTGTAACAATCGAACATCTCGATTTTATTCTTCTCGGCAATACGGGCAATAAGTTCTGTTGTTACAATTGTTTTAACAATATACTCTTTACCGGTAATTTTGCCAGATTCTTTATATCTCTGAATCAAATAATTGATAAAAATAAGCGCAATCTGATTTCCGTTAATAAGCACAAACTCACCTTTATCATTTTTGCAGGCAACACCAATACGGTCGGCATCGGGGTCAGATGCTAAAACCAGGTCAGCATCTGTTTCAATTGCCTTTTTGATAGCCATATCCAGAGCAGCAGGCTCCTCGGGATTAGGCGAATATACCGTAGGAAAATCACCACTTACCACATCCTGTTCGGGCACATTGATAATATTTGTAAAACCAAACGCTTTCAAAGCAGCAGGTACCAGCTTAACACCGGTTCCGTGAATGGGTGTATAAACTATTTTCAGATCATTCTGACGGGCAATCGCCTCGGGCGATAAGGATATAGTTTTTAGCTTTTCGATGTAAATGGCATCAATTTCTTCTCCAATTATTTCTATTAAAGAAGGATTTCCTTTGAAATTGATATCTTTGGCTGAACGAATCTTATTGACTTCTACAATTGTATTTTTGTCGTGAGGCGCAATCATTTGAGCACCATCATTCCAGTATGCTTTGTATCCGTTATACTCTTTGGGATTGTGAGAAGCAGTCAGAATAATACCACTTTGACAGCCCAGATGACGAATAACGAAAGACATCTCGGGTGTAGGTCGTAAATCCTCAAACAAATAGACCTTGATACCGTTTGCAGAGAAAATATCAGCTGAAATTTCTGAAAATTTGCGGCTGTTATTTCGGCAATCGTGACCAATACAAACACTTATCTGAGGCACATCGGCAAATTCACTTTTCAAATAATTAGACAAACCCTGTGTAGCTGCACCTACTGTATAAATATTCATACGGTTTGTGCCTGCACCCATAATTCCACGTAAACCACCGGTTCCGAATTCGAGGTCTTTGTAGAAAGATTCTATCAGGTCTGTTTTATCTTCGTTATCAAGCATACGTTGTACCTCTTCGCGTGTCTCTTTGTCGTACTCGCTACCCAGCCATACATTCGCTTTTGCGATAACTTCTTTTAATAAAGCGTCTTTTTCCATAAAAAACTATATTTGTTTGATTCGTTAGGGGCAATTAATTAATATAACCTATTGATTGATTTGCAAAAAGTGATTACATTCAGGTTTGAAAACCAATTAAGTGTGCAAATTTAGCAATTAAAATGTAACCTTCAACTTTTCTCCGGCATCTTTCACAATCGTTTTATAAAAATCCTGATTATATCCGGGTTGAGCAGGAAAAGCAGGAAAAGCATCTTTGGTTCTGAGGAAATTTCCATCTTTCTCCCTCTTCACATTGCCATCAATGTATTTCACCAACAAATATTCACCCAGTTTTTTCCATCTTTCGGCAGTAAACTGAGCCTGCGCCTGACTATAATTAGAAATAAAATTTATAGCATTTTGCGGATTTTTCACATACAGATCCAGAGCAGATTTTTCTATTGCCGGCTGAGCAATCCGAAATCCCTCTTCCAGCTGCTGCTGCACTGGTTTTATATCTCCTGCCATAAAGCTATATTTGCTGTATGCCATATTTGCGACCCAGTTATTTAACCAGAAAGCCGATGTCCACGAGAAAGTGAGTAAATCGCCATTTCCTTTTCTAAAACATTCGGGCACTTCGGTGAGCGAACAATACATGGGCACATACACACAAGTGGCAGCATCATCTACCCCAAACCAAAGCACTCCGCCTATTTCGTTGGGCAAAAAGCTACGCATTTGTGCCACGAAAGAAAAACCGGTCTGCTGTGTGGCAATTGCACGTTCGTTGGTATATTTTGCACTATCGACAGTGAAGGTCATTGGCCGCCAACGATACGGACAAGCATACGGACCTGCACCGACATCTTTGGTCATATCAAAAGGTGTGCCTTCGTAATGGTCGCGCATGGCAGACATAAAATTCTGCGCACTCACTTTTTTAGACGGTTTGATGTAAAGAGGTAAAAAATCGGTTGATTTACCAAAAATATAAGGTAAATATCTTCCCATATCGTTTGCAAACATATTGTAGAAACTCCAAACACGAGCCTCACAACCCCGCAAAGCACCGAAATCGAGAGGCGCATAAGCATCTGCAAAACTAAAATCGCGGTTCAGACCGGTAAAATATCCCTTTTGGCGGGCAAAAGAGATTACATCCGGCGAATAGATACAATTCTCCTTGTCATTGAGCGGAAATGTATGAATGCGGGCATGGTTGGCATGTGCAGCAATGCAATCGTCGGGAATGCGTACAGCTACCCATACAGCGCCTTTATCCTTTGGTCCTTTGCCGATCATCTCCATTATCCATACTTCGTTGGGGTCGGCAATCGAGAACGACTCTCCCGTGCTATAATATCCATATTTGGCCACTAATGAGGTCATTGTTTCAATAGCCTCCCGTGCTGATTTTGATCTTTGTAAAGCAATGTATATCAGACTTCCATAATCTAAAATAGCGGTAGTATCCTGCAATCCATCTCGTCCGCCAAATGTCGTTTCGGCAATGGTTACCTGAAACTGATTCATGTTTCCTACAACATTGTAAGTTTGTTCGACCTGAGGTATCTGCCCCAGGTATTTTCCTGAATCCCATTCGTAAACCTTCAAAACCTGCCCCTTTGCATATCGGGCTGCCGGCCAGTGATAAAGCTCCCCATACAAAACATGAGAATCGGCTGCGTACGTAACCAACGTTGAACCGTCAACGGTAGCCGATTTTCCGGCAATCAGGTTTGTACAAGCAAAAGCGTCGGAAATATACACCATTCCGAGCATAAATAACGACAATACTACTCTTTTCATTTCGACTTCTAACTTTATAATTGTTTAAACTTCAATCTATTCACCAGTAAAACTGCTTTTCAAGTACAGTCTCGTTGCCACAATAATCGCGAACAATCATTTTCAACGTATGAGTCTGATTTCGCTCAATCCTTTTAGCAGACAACCGGCAAGAAATAACACCTCTCGAAGGAATCTGCTCAAACAAAGCATATACTCCATCGATATACCCCTTAAACGAGGCAACACCACTACCGCTATCGCCCACACGGCACTCTACAAAGCCTCTTGATACAGAGTTTTCAATAAAAGCAACAGACGGATTGGAACAATCTGAGGCAACTGTATATTTGCCAAACTCTCTGATTTTTGCCTTCACCCACCCTTTCCTGTACTCTCCCGGCTGATAAACCGGACTATTACCGACC
>CAZHNZ010000119.1:0-12583 GCA_964534355.1 uncultured Parabacteroides sp. | reverse complement strand
TGCTTGTGGTCTTTTTCCACCACGGTAAACAGTCGCCCGCGGCAGAAGGGATAGCCCAGCGAATCGATAAAACCGCCACAGGCACCCGCGTGCTCAAAAGAGTCTCTCTTTCGGTACGACAATATTTTGGGTTGACAGGCCGAAACCTCCGGGTGTGCTTCCAGATAATCCACCAAAGGTTGCAGCCAATCCTCAGTCACCTCCACATCAGAGTTGAGCAGGACAGAATATTTGTGCGCAATGCCCTCCAAAGCACGGTTATACCCTTCGGCAAAGCCATAATTCTGATCCAATTGTATAACTCCGACCTGAGGAAAACTGCGGCTCAGAAACCCGACGCTATCATCCGTCGAACCATTGTCGGCCACTATCACATCGGCTATATCTACCGGTGTATGGGCAACAACCGACGGCAAAAAATCTTCCAGCAATTTTTTTCCGTTCCAGTTCAGAATGACGACAGCGACCTTTTTCATTAGATGTTTAATATTTTTTTTGTTTCAGATAATCAGATAGTATGCGGAGGTTTGTGCTTCCACCTGCGGTGTGTCCAGAGCCAGTAGGCCGGATCGCGCAGAATGGTCTCTTCCATATAACGGGCATATTTCTCCGTTATTTCAAATTCGGCACTATTAGTTGGGTCGTTGCTGATCAGTTTTACCTCCGCCGTATATTTTCCGCGGGCAACTTTCTGTATATCCATGTAATAGACATCGTAGTCGAGTTTCGATGCAATCCGCTCGGCACCCACCAGCACCGATGTATCCTGATTGAGAAACTTTGTCCAGTAAATGAGGTTGTTTTTCGAAGGGGTCTGATCCGAGAGCAGCCCCACCAAAATCTGTTGTTTCTTTTTCCGTATCTGAACCAACTCCCTGAAAATGGTATTTTTCTCGATATTTATCGTGTTGTACACTGAACGAATTTTCAGAAACAGTCTGTCCATGCTTCTGTTTTTGAGCCGTCGGTAGACCTGTGCGACCAATATCTCTTTCTGACGGCCAATCATCGACGTGTACCACTCCCAGTTTCCGTAGTGTCCCAGCAGCATTATCACCGAGCGCCCCTGAGCAAAACGTTCATTGATGAGCTCAATATTCTTCACCTCTGCCCGCTCCATGATCTCCTCAATAGAAAAACTGACCTGCTTGATGCTTTCCATCATATAGTCGCAAAAATGTCTGTAAAAACGTTTCTCAATGGTGATGATCTCCTCCAAACTTTTATCCGGAAATGAGTTTTGCAAATTCTCCCGAACCACTTTACGGCGGTATCCGATCAGATAGTATGTGGGGTAATACAACAAATCGGATAAAACATAGAGTACCCGAAGCGGCAACAAAGCCACCAGTTTGACAAAAAAGAATAATAGGTAATAGAGGAAATCAACTTTCATGCAGATCTTCTTATTCGTTTATACAATTGTGCAGTTGAGGGCAGACAGGTTTTCATTAAAATCATTGAGTACAACCTGTTGTGTGGTATTGATGAGCTTTTCGTCGAACGGCGCCTGCACCTTTATGTAGTTTTCTGTAAACCCGACCATCATTTTGCCCTTCAGGGTATGCTCAAACAGCACACTTCTTGTCTGACCGATATGTTTGCGGTAAAATGCGTTGAGGCGCTCTTCCGACAAATCGAGCAACTTCTTGCTGCGCTGTTGTTTCTCTTTCGGGTGTACGGTATGCTCTATCTTCAGAGCCTGAGTATTGGCCCGTTCGGAATAGCTGAAGACATGCAACTGCGAGAAATCGAGCGATTGAATAAAATCGTAAGCCTCTGCAAACAATTCATCTTTTTCGCCCCGAACACCGACTATTACATCTATTCCGATGAATGCATCGGGAATAAGCTCCTTTACTCTAACAATTTTCGAAGCAAAAAGATGCGTGTCGTAGCGGCGTTTCATCAGCGCCAACACCTCGTTGCTGCCCGATTGCAGCGGAATATGAAAATGGGGTGCAAATCGTTTGGACTGCGCCACAAACTGAATAATCTCATCCGTCAGCAGATTGGGCTCAATAGAGGAAATGCGGAAACGATCGATGCCCTCCACATTATCTAGTTCCCTGATCAGGTCGAAGAAGGTTTCGCCGTTGCTTTTGCCAAAATCCCCGATGTTGACACCTGTAAGCACAATCTCCCTGCCGCCCGATTTCGCCACATCACGGGCCTGAGCCACCAGATCGGCGATATTGCCGTTCCGGCTTCGTCCGCGGGCAATGGGAATGGTGCAATAGGAGCAGAAGTAGTCGCACCCATCCTGTATTTTCAGGAAGTGGCGTGTGCGGTCGTCGCTCGAGCAGGATGGTACAAAACGCTTCAAATCATCGGCAGTCGAGGCCACCACCTCGCCTTTTTCCCGCTTGCGAAGATCGCCCATGTGAGCCACAATGTCCATCTTTTGGTTTGAACCCAGCACCAGATCCACCTCGGACATATCTGCAATCTCCTCCGGCTTGAGCTGAGCATAACAGCCGGTCACCACCACAAAAGCCCCCGGATGCTGCTTAATGAGCTTGCGGATGGCCTGTCTGCATTTTTTGTCGGCCAGTTCGGTGACAGAGCAGGTATTGATGACACAAATATCGGCTTTCTCACCCTTGCGCACAGGGCGGATACCGCTCTCCTCGAGAAGCTTTCCGATTGTAGAGGTCTCCGCAAAATTGAGTTTGCAACCCAGGGTAAAGTAGGCTGCCGTTTTATTTTCGAATTGAGAATTATCAATCATGTACTTTATTTTGAAATACAAACTTAGCGATTAAATCCATCTGTGCCTCAACTTCTTGTCTATTCTTAACAAAGTTTTGGCTCTACGGCAATCGTCTGTTCATGGTTTTTGTGTGATTTGCAATTCGTTTATCACCCGCTGCATTTGATACATTTTATCCATAATATACAACATATATCGCACATCCACACCAATGCATCTTTGCAGTTTAAGGTCATATTTGAGATCACCGCTCAGCGACTCCCAGTTGCCATCGAAGGCCAGTCCGATCAGCTTTCCGGTTTTATTGAAAACGGGACTTCCCGAGTTTCCGCCCGTGATGTCGTTTGTTGTCAGAAAGCAGGTTCGCAGCTCTCCGCGGGCATCCGCATATTGACCAAAGTCGCGGGTTTTGAGATGATCAATTGTCTCTTTTTTCAGGAAATAGTCGGGGTTACCGGTTCTGTTTTTCTCTGTCAGTCCGTCGGATGTGGTGTAGTAGTGGTACGAAATGCCATTGCGCGGCGAGTAGGGTTGTATTGATCCGTAGCTCAGCCGCATGGTGAAGTTGGCATCGGGTGCAAACAACGAATCGGGAAAGAGCGTCAGGCTTGCCTCTATAAAGTTTCTCTTCATGCGGTTTATTTTCAGGCTGATGTCTGAAATTGACTTTTGCATCTTTTCCTGCACTTCGTTTATCTCTTTGTTTATCTTCACCATCGGATCGGCTGCAAGGGTCGAAAACTGTTTAATTCTAAGTCGGGCAAAAAAGAGAGAACTATCCGCTATGGCAGATTTTTTCACAAGTTTACCCACGAATTTCTGCCAGGCGTCGTCGCTGTTTTTCTGTTTCAGGTTGCTGATAAACTGAGGCTGATAGATTTCGGGAACACTGTCTGCGTAGATTTTAATCATCGCCTCAAGCACCTCTCTCTCCACGTTCGGGTCTGAGTTGATATAAATCTTTCTGAATCTGCCCTTTATTTCGGCCTCAATCGACGAATCGTTTTTCATATTGCCCGTGTTTAATTCGCCGGCAATGCGAAGCCAGTCCGAACTCCCTCTGAAAGCCTCCCGCAGATAGGTTTGGTTGCGACGAACCGTTTCGCGCGATTTGTAGAGCAATTGCAGCGAATCGAGCAGCGATGCATAACGTTTATTGAGGTCTGCATTTGCTTTCAGCCGTCTTGTAAATAGCTCTTCGGCAGCGCGTTTCTCTTGCAGCAGGCCGTTGTTCACGATAGCCGTATTCATGCCGATGCTATTTTTGTAGTAATTGGCACTACGGGCAAACTTGGTATCGTATTTGATGCGGATAGTCTGATCTTTGTCCATATACGACCGCCAAACCTGTTGTTTAATGTGCCGCACGGCAATTCTCGGTTTATTTTCGGTGTTCATCACCTCTTCTATACCAAACGAAGTGAGGTATCTGTCTGTATTTCCGGGGTTTCCGACCGTCATGGTCAGGTCGCCGGGCTGATATCCGGCTGTCGAAATCTGTGCTACATAGCGGGGCGAATAGGGAACATTCTCTTTGCTGTATTTCGCCGGTTTTCCTTTCGCGTCCACATAAATGCGGAAGACCGAGAAGTCTGCCGTATGTCGTGGCCACATCCAGTTGTCTGTTTCTCCACCAAACTTACCCAGCGATGCCGGAGGTGCAAATACCAGACGTACATCTCTGAACACCTTGTAAACCAACAATCTGTAATTGTTTCCACCGTAAAAGCCCACCACCCGTGCTTCGGTAAACTTATCGGTTTCGGCTTCCGTCTTTATTACTTTTGATATTGAATCGATGGCCTCATTGCGTTTTTTTTCGCCGATGTTGTCAGCCAGTCCGGCCAGCAAACGGTTGGTCACATCCTCGCTTCGTTCCAGCACCTGTATAGTAAGATCCTCAACAGGTAGCTCTGCGTTGCGCTCTTTTGCCCCGAAGCCATCTTTCAGATAGTCGTTTTTTGCACTGCTCAACGATTGTATGGCGCCAAATCCACAGTGGTGGTTGGTGAAAACCAGTCCCGACGAAGAGACAATCACACCCGTGCAACCACCCCCAAACACCACAACAGCATCCTTCACCGATGGCTTTTCGGTGTTGAACAGCGAATCGTACGGAATTGTCAGTCCCATATCGTACAAACGTTTCACAATACGGCTATCCGCTCCAAAAGGCTGAAGCATACCCTCTTCGGCATGCAAAGCTGATATTGCATACGCAATACACAGTGTCAAACATACTAGTTTTTTCATAAATAACAGTTCTCTTTACATAGTTAACACCGGAAACACATACTACTCTCTATTTCACCCACCTCTTCAAAACCGGAATTTCGTTCAGGGGCAAATCTTTTTTAATCATATATATCACAAATACAGACAGCAATCCGGTTCTGAACAGCAGGTTCAAAACAATATGCTGAAAATCGACATACAAATAGGCCAGATAAAGTACTGCGCTCATCGAAGTATAAATTGCCGCTCCTTTCAGGTCATATTGTATCGGATACTTTTTCTGTCCGAAGAAGTAAGAAACGACCATAATGATAGCGTACCCCACCACCGAAGCCCACGCACAGGCCATATAACCATACTGCGGCACATACAGAATATTGCCCAATACAACAATCGCGCTGCCAATGACCGAAAACCAGGCGCCCCACTTTGTCTCATCAATCAATTTATACCAGATAGAGAGGTTGAAGTAGATGCCAAAGAAAACCTGACCCACCATCACGATAGGTACGACACGCAGACCTTCGAAAAAGCTCGGGTCCACAATGTATTTCAGGATATCCATATAAAACATGATGCCCAGGAATATCAGCAACGAGATAATGATGAAATACTTCATCGCGTCGGCATAGAGTTTTTTGCTGTCTTCGCCCTTGTTGCGCGAAAAGACAAACGGCTCGTAGGCAAACCGGAAGGCCTGCGTAAACATCACCATCACCACCGCTATTTTGAAGTTAGCACCGTAAATGCCCAGCTGCTCCATGGCCGTTTTTTCATCCGGAAACAGAAACGGAAAGAAAATCTTATCAGCAGTCTGACTTACAATACCGGCCAGACCGAGTATCAGCAGCGGGAAACTGTATTTCAGCATTCTGACCAGCAATTCCCGGTCCAGTTCGTACCTGAACCCGAGCAACTGAGGTATCAGTGCCAGCAGGCCAATCAATGTAGCTATCAGATTGGCTATCAATACATATCCGGCACCGAAGTCGGGACGATAAAACCACGAGATTAGCTCCGGATGACTTTTGTGAATCGCCGGACAAACATTCAGGAAGAAGATATTCAGAATAATATTCAGGAAAATAAAGAGCATCTTGAGGCTTGCAAACCGGATTGGTCTTTTCTTGTAACGCAGGTAAGCAAACGGAATGGCGCTGAATGCATCCATCGCCACAATCAATAGGAGCATCGTTACATATTCGGGAAAATTCCCGATAAAAAACATGGTCGATATCTCTCCCGCAAAAGGCAAGGTAAGCGCCAGAAACAACAGGGTTGAACTACCGACCGAAATCAACGTGGTGGAATATACCCGGTTCGACTCACCCTCTGCCTTATTGGCAAATCTGAAAAAACCGGTCTCCATGCCATAGGTCAGCAGCACCAGCAAAAAGGCTGTCAATCCGTACAGATTGGTAATGATACCATAATCCGCTTTGGTCAAAACCCGTGTGTACATCGGGGTAAGCCCCCAGTTTAAAAATTTACCTATAATACTACTGATACCATATATAGCCGTATCCTTGGCCAAACTCTTTATTCCTGCCATTCGTTGTTATTTTCGCAGATTACCGTCAGGAAAATCTGCACATTTATTATTTTATTAAAACAAACTGCCCTGCTCCGACACCCTGCTTCTGTTGAGGTGCGTATAAGCCAGGTCAGTGGCCTCGCGTCCGCGGGGTGTCCGTTTCAGAAAACCCTCTTTTATCAGAAAAGGTTCATACACCTCTTCTATCGTGCCGGCATCCTCGCCCAGAGCTGTGGCTATTGTACTCAATCCAACCGGTCCGCCTTTGAATTTATCTATCAGCGTCAGCAAAATCTTGTTATCCACCTCATCCAGACCATATTTATCAATATTCAGCGCCTCCAGAGCATAGCGCGCAATCTCAATATCAATTCTTCCGCTCCCTTTCACCTGAGCAAAATCCCTCACCCGGCGCAGCAGCGCGTTACAGATACGCGGTGTTCCACGGCTCCTGAAAGCAATTTCGTAGGCCGCCTCTTCCGAACATTTCACACTCAGTATGGATGCCGAGCGCCCCACAATACCAGCCAGAATTTCGTTGTCGTAATACTCCAGGTGCGAGTTGATGCCAAACCGTGCACGCAGAGGGCTTGTCAGTAATCCGCTTCGGGTGGTGGCACCCACCAGTGTAAAGGGGTTCAGCTCAATCTGAATAGAGCGCGCACTCGGTCCCTTATCCAGCATAATATCAATCCGGTAATCCTCCATAGCCGAGTAGAGATACTCCTCCACCACAGGGCTCAGCCGGTGTATTTCGTCGATAAACAGCACATCATTCGGCTCCAGCCCCGTCAATACGCCGGCAAGATCGCCCGGTTTGTCCAGCACAGGGCCCGAAGTCACCTTGAACCCCACGCCCAGTTCATTGGCAATAATGTTCGACAGCGTTGTCTTCCCCAGACCGGGGGGGCCGTGCAGCAACACATGATCGAGCGACTCACCCCGCATGCGGGCAGCCGCCACAAATATTTTCAAATTGTCCACCACCTTTGCCTGACCGCTAAAGTCCTCAAAGCTAAGTGGCCGCAATGCCTTATCCATCTCCTTCTCTTTGTCAGATTTGGTTTGATTGCGTATATCGAAATTTTCTTCCATTCGTCTCGTTGTTTCCAAGCATTTCTGAGGCGACAAAAGTACAAAAAATTTACGGCAATTTGCAGGGTATTCTTTACCTGATTATCACAGATATTATAACAACAGGCCTGTTTAGCAAAAAAAAGTGTAATTTTGTCTATTATTCGCCAAACTTTTACCCACAATAATTGTTATAGAATAAGAGTAGGTGTATTTAATTGAGATCAAAATCATCTTCAATTCAATAATAAAATTAACCTGTGAACATTACATATAACCCTATAATACTGTGACAAATGGAAAAACAAAAATTACTGTATGTTGACGACGACACAGTCAACCTTCACTTCTTCGAGCAGATTTTCAACAATTTATATGAAATAATAACTGCTTCAAGCGGGAAAGCCGGATTGGATATTCTGCAAAAGGATTCATCTATTCAAATTGTAATCAGCGACTGGAAAATGCCCGAAATGGACGGAGTCGAGTTCATACAAAAGGTTAAAGAATTGGATTCTTCCATTGTTTGTTTTATGATCACCAGTTTCGCAGGGCACAATGAGCTTCAACCCATGATTGAAGGAGGTGTCATAAAATACTCCTTCAAAAAGCCATTCGACAAGGGATTAATTGCATCAAAAATCAAAGAATATTCCCAAGTTAGTGAACACTCGTCTTTCTTCTAAGGATTAATAATCAACGAAAAGCCGCTTCTCTGGATGAAGCGGCTTTTTTATTTCTCAACAAACACAATATCGACTCCCTTTATCAGGACGCATATTTTGCCAAATAAATCAAACCTCTTTTCAGCACCAAACACTCAGCATACTTCAATTGAATAAGCAAATATATGGATTACTCTTAGCAAATCCTAAAAACCAAAACCGCATTATTATTTTCTGATACGACGAACAACCACATCATTAACTATTCCGAAAACTCTGGAGATCAAAGAAATAGAAAAAATGCCTAAACCCGGAAATAATTACAAAACTCTGCCTCACAACACATAATTAACAAAAAACCAGTCTAATTTCGCACCAAAATTGTAGAATAACCCAAAATAGACAAATCGATGCAAAGAAAGAAGTCAAACAATTTTGATATACTAAAATAAATAAATATATTTGAAGTTGATATGTATTTTCTGACTGATTAAAGCCTAATACACAAACAAACAAACAAACAAACAAACAACACAGTAAGACCTATAACAATAACCTTAATTCAACTTTAAAATGAAAGAAAAAACGAGTCCCCTAATCTTATTGTTGATTCTTCTAATTTCGATTGTATCGGGATGCGTTAGCAGCGATCCGGTCACATCTGGCACAGGCGATGTAAAGACTGATCTGAATGCAACAATCGCACCTCCCTCTTTCGACTGGAAGACATCACAAAGTGTAACTGTTCAAATTATTGGCCTACCTACAATTGAGCCGGTAAGAAAAACGCTAAAGCTTTATGGCTCTTCAGGCAGCTACTATTCAGCCCTGTATTTGATGTCAGACACATCAAAGATAGTGATTGAAACTCCGGCAACCGAGAAAGAGTTAAATCTGCGCTTTGGAGCCCTTGATCTAAAATCTACCGTTACTAACGGAGTCGCCCATTTTACATTTGTACCTGACACCACCTTAACCTATTAACTATGAGAAAATTCGGATATAAAACACTGTTCACAACCCTCCTGCTATTGGGTGCTTCCCCTTTTGTCCGCGCTCAGGTTGCACTCGATTTTGAGACAGGTAATATGGCCATTGACATGGGTAGAGGCTGGCAGTTCAGCAATATACTGTACGATAAATCGACCAATTATCAGATATCGGGTAGCTGGGCTGGTAAAAACACAAAAATCAGCGCATCATCTACCGAGACCTGGATTAAGTCGCCCTGGACGACAATATCCGCAGGAACATTTTCATTCAGCATGAAAATTGATGAAACAAAAAATGACCCGCGCGGCTACGTGATATATGCTATTCCGTACGATGCCGGCAAAGCCAATGGCGAAGGCACCCCACGAAAGATAGACTCGACGTGGGTGACAAGCCCGGCAAAAAACACAATTCTTCCGATTCGGGTAAATCTACCGGCAGATATGATTGGCAAATTGTACAAAATTAAATCCTGTTATGTGGGAATGGGCTCCGGCAGTAAGACATCGGTTGACGCCCTTACTGTTCCCGGGACATACTCCTCTGACCCCGGAAACTTGAACACTCCTGTGGCGATAAATCCCGATGCAGACGGAGATGGTGTACCCAACACAGATGATCATTTTCCATCCGACCCCTTGCGTGCTTACTCCAATTCATTCCCGACCTCAGGCTCAATGGGTTCATTGGCATTCGAAGACAACTGGCCGTCGAAGGGTGATTTTGACTTCAACGATTTGGTTTTAGATTACAATCTGAATATCGTCACCAATGCAAAAAATCAGGTGGTAGAGATTATTTGCCTTTTCAAACTGAAAGCATCCGGAGCAGGTTTCCAAAACGGATTCGGTTTTCAGCTGGATAATATAGCCCCCGGTAAAATTACTTCGGTGACAGGCACCAAATACATGGGAAATACATTTATTAAACTGGCAAGCAACGGATTAGAAAGCAACCAAACTTATGCAACCTGTATCGCTTTCGACAATTTCTTCAACATCATGCCTTATAGCGGCAATTCACTGGGAGTAAACACGCAGAAAAACCTGCCATTTGTTCCTGCTATTACACGGGAGGTAAAACTTACATTTATTGAGAATGGCGTTGCCCCTGCCGGTGGCTTTATATACCTAAGTGATCTGCCGGTGAGTGCATTCAACTTCTTTATCATATCCAACAAAAGAAGAGGGCACGAAATCCACCTGCCTAACAGGATTCCAACGAATTTGGTAGACAGATCTTTGTTTGGCACAATAGACGACAAATCCAACGGTGTTACCTATTATAAAACAAAAAACAATCTACCGTGGGGACTGAATCTGATTAAAGAATTTAAATATCCAATGGAAAAAGAGCCACTCAGCAAAGCTTATTTGAATTTGATAAAATGGGCAGAGAGTGGCGGCACTGCCGCCAACGATTGGTACGAAGATCTACCCGGATATCGTGATTACGAACTTATCTATTAAACCCAATAAACAAGGGGCTGCTTCACAAGGGTCGAAGCGGCCCCTTTTGTTTTATTCATTTTTGTTTATGGCAGATTTTTACTACTTTTGCCATTCACACATACCTACATTATTAAAACACAAACATCAATGAACTACAGAACACTCGGAAAAACAGGATTTAAAATATCCGAAATATCGCTCGGCACCTGGCAGGTAGGCGGAAAATGGGGATCAGGATTCGACCACAAATCGGCCGGTGACATCTTGCGCAAAGCTTTGGATGAAGGAATCAACTTTATAGACACAGCCGACGTTTACGAAGACGGCGAAAGCGAAAAAGCCGTTGGCAAAATTGTTCGCGAATCGTCGCAACGCATTTACGTAGCCAGCAAATGCGGACGCCAGATAACCCCTCATATCAACGAAGGATACACGCCACAACGATTGCGCCAATATGTGGAAGACTCACTCAAAAGAATGGATCTGGAATGTCTGGATTTGATTCAACTTCATTGCCCACCGACCGAAGTATATTACAGACCAGAGATATTTGCCGAATTTGACAAACTGAAAGCGGAAGGCAAAATATTGCATCTGGGTGTGAGTGTAGAGAAAGTAGAAGAGGCATTAAAAGCTATCGAATACGACAATGTTGCCTCAGTTCAGATAATCTATAACATGTTTCGTCAACGTCCGCACGACTATTTTTTCGGGCGGGCCGCTGAAAAAAACGTGGGGATAATAGTTCGCGTTCCTTTGGCAAGCGGATTGCTTACCGGAAAATATTCGCTCAATACCGTATTCGAAGCCGGCGACCATAGGTTTGGCAACCGAAATGGCGAGTGGTTCGACAAAGGTGAAACTTTTGCCGGCATTCCCTTTGAAACCGGCCTCCGGGCTGTGAGCGAAATAAAATCGTTGTTTCCCGACCAGGATAATCTGGCGCCTGTTGCATTGAAGTGGATTTTGATGCACCCCGAAGTGAGTTGCATTATCCCCGGAGCATCCAGAGTAGAACAGATATCATCAAATCTTTCCGCCCTGGACCTAACCGATATTTCGGCTGATAAACTGTCAAAAATCAGGAAAATATACGAGGCTTCCGTAAAACCATGGGTACACCATTGCTGGTAAGTTTTATTCCGACAAACAATAAAAGAATACCCGACAGCGTTAGTAGCTTAAACGAATTGAGAGTTCGCAGAAAAATATGAATTTGATTGTAGATCAGGGAAACAGCTTTGCCAAAATGGCGCTTTTCGATGGCAATGAATTAGTTCGGACCCTCTCGGTAGAAATACTGAATGAGGAAACCGTTTTCCGATTCATTTCCGGACAGAAGGTCAAAAGCTCAATCCTCTCAACGGTTAAAAGAGTAAGTACCGAAATGGTTCAGCTTCTGAAGTCGGTTTCATCGCACTTTGTAGAGCTGGATTATACCTGCAAACTGCCTTTTCGGATAGACTACCGAACCCCGCAAACTTTGGGCAAAGACAGAATAGCCGCAGTGGCAGGCGCCTGGTTTCAGTCTCCGTCAAACGATTTACTGATAATAGATGCAGGTACAGCTATCACATTCGACTTCATTTCTGCCGATGCGGTCTATCACGGTGGAAATATTGCACCCGGTTTGTCGATGCGATTGCGCGCGCTCAACCATTTTACAGACAGGCTTCCGCTGGTAGATGCTGCCGGCGAGGTCCCTTTTCCCGGTTACGATACAGAAACGGCCATCAGGTCTGGTGTTGTACAGGGCATGACGTTCGAGATATCGGGATACATTGATAAATTAAAAGAATCAAATCCCAACCTTTTGGTTTTTTTAACTGGTGGTGATACATTTTATTTTGATAGAATGCTAAAAAGAGCCATCTTTGCAGATGAATTCCTTGTTATAAAAGGCTTAAACAGAATATTA
>CAZHNZ010000118.1:0-12663 GCA_964534355.1 uncultured Parabacteroides sp. | reverse complement strand
TGCCGGTTCTGACAGCACTCTTTATGGCGATTGAATCTGTTTTTGGCAGAATCCGGACTAGGTTAACGCTTTCGGTTTTTTCAAAAACAGCTGTTTTGTACTCAAAAAACCACGAAACAGAGCAATCTTACCCCTTCATCAACCTGTATTCAGCAGCTTCTTCGATTACAGTGCTCTGTTTTGCTCTGGTTTAGACAATACAATGGCCGTCGGGCTTCGTTTTGGGAAACCGAGTGTTGATTATCAGCTATTTATTCTTTGTGCAGCTCTCAAAGCTGCGGCCCGGTGCGCGGCATCCCCTGTAGGCGGTGCGCGTGCACTCCAACTGCTTAGGGTGCGAAAATGCCCCACTTTGCAGTGCGGACAAAGCTCCGGATCGAAGTTTAGCTTTTGCCGGCACACTTCCTGCCACGAGGGTTTGGGCTTCTTTTCTACCACTATGCACATCGTAAATTGCACATCGCGCAGCTTTACTTTGTTGCGGCTGGACAGAATGCCATAGTGCCGTATTTTTACAAATCGGAAAGGCAAAATGTGTTGGCAAAAACGCCGCAAGAACTCAGTGGCTTGCAGCGTCATATCTTTTTGCACATCGCCATGGCGGTAATCTTTCCACGTGAAAGTAACCTGCCCATCAGCAACCGATTTTATCCGGTGATTGGAAATGGCCACTTTGTGCGTGTATCGCCCCAGATATTCTATCACCTGCTTCGCACCAAAAAATGGCTGCTTGGCATACACCACCCATCTATGGTTGTTAAGCTTTTTGAGCAATTCCTTGTCGGGTTGATACTCCGACTCAAGCTCCTGGTTGTTTTTGAGCAACAGCAAAAAGGTTTTGCTGTACACCTTGCTCAGGGCTTTTACAGGATACAGATAGGTGGCATATTTCTCTTTGGCGGCTTTTGTCAGCGGTTTCCATTTGCCCTGTTGCGTAGCACCACCAGCAGGTACAATGCAATGCAGGTGCGGATGAAAACTCAGGTTTTGCCCCCAGGTATGCAGCACGGCAATATGACCACCCTGCGCACCGAGGTATTTCGTGTCGGCAGAAAAGCGTTCGAGGGTAAGTTTTACGGCTTCAAACAGAATGTTGTACAAGATTTTGCTTCGCAATAAAAACAACGGATTCAGTTCTTGGGGTAGCGTGAAAACCACGTGGAAATAGCTCACATCCAGCAAGTCATCCTCCCGTGCTTCGATCCAACGCTCGCGGCTGGTGGCCTGACACTTGGGGCAATGCCGATTACGACACGAGTTGTACGAAATCCGTATCGTGCCACACCCATCGCAAGCATCCACATGACCGCCCAATGGACTGGTTCGGCATTCGCTTAAACGGGACAAAACGCTTTGCTGCTGCTCTGTTGGCGCATGTATTTGCACAAAATCAGCACCATAGAGTGATATAATTTCCGCCAGTTCGTGGCCCGGACGGCTCATAACCGACCATAGAGCGAGTCGAGTGGCGAATGAACTTTCCGGCCTGTTGGAAACTGCGCTACATGCAGGTAAATCATGGTGGTACGAATGTCGCCATGACCGAGCAGGTTTTTAATCGTAATCAGATCCACCCCATCTTCGAGCAAATGTGTGGCATATGAATGTCGCAACGTGTGCAGGCTCACTGTTTTCCGGATATTGGTTTTTCGAAGAGCCTCCTTTATCGCATTCTGGATGGTTCGTTCGCCTACCACTTCGCCTACCGTTTCACCATTAAATACATACACCTGCGGTTGGCACTCGGCATAATATTTCTGCAAAGCCTGTTTCATTACTTTAGAAAGAACCACATAGCGGTCTTTGTTGCCTTTACCCTGTCGGATGTGGATCATCATGCGGTCGAAATCCACATCGGCAATGCGTAAATGGCGAAGCTCATTCAGCCGCAAACCTCCGCTGTAAGCCAGCGTGAGCATTACTTTGTGTTTTAGCATACGTGGTGCACAAAAAAGCTCACGACATTCTTCTTTACTCAATACCGTGGGCAAGGTGTTTTTTTCTTTTATCACCGGCATACGCAAAGCTTTGTAATTCATGCCAAAAAGCCGGAACCAATAACGCATACCGTACACGGTAAATTTAAAATAACTCTCGCCATAACTCTCGTTGGTAGCCAGTCGGTACAGATAGGTATTAATCTCTTCGGCTGCCAGATGCTCCGGACTCACTCCGAAATGAAGTGCCAGAGTAGCAGCATTGCGTCCGTAATTTTCCACAAAACTGGAGCTGTTTTGCTCAATAACTGCCTTTTGGTGAAACTGTTGATAGCTGTCTCTGAATCCGGGAACGCCGGCACAGGCTTGTTCCACCAGCGAAACATAGCCTTTTTTCAATGATTTTGGTTGCATATATTCACATTTTTAATGATTTACTCTGTGAATATCAGAAAATATTTCTACTTTTGGATGCTGAAAGGCAAGATTAGCTTAACCCCGGCTGGTTGGTCGGTTGCTTACCGAAGGTTTAGTTCAACACACGCCTATGTTCATTGGCTGGCTGACGTGCATTCCGGCAGTTTTGCTCCCGCATTCACTTCGTCGTTTCACGACAGCGAATGCTCCCGCAAACCGCCAAATGCCCATAGCCTCGGTCGTTACCACACATTGTAAAAAGAGACGCAATATGATAGACAATAACGATAAAATAAATCAACTATTTGAAAAGTTGGAGTCGCTTTTAGAAAAACAAGACGACTTTTCAAGAGAAATTAATCTCTTGCGAATTGAATTGAACAAACTTAAAAATTCAGAGCAGGGACAAGTGAAAGAAAAGGCGGCGGTTAAGACAGAAACGTCAGCAATAAAAACTGATATTACACTCAAAAATGAGAATGTAACGTCTGACTTTATACCCTTACAGCATCACGAAAAACGAGAACCAATCAGACAGACAGTTCCACCGATAAATAAATCGCCAAAAGGAAAATCAGACTTAGAAAAGTTTATTGGCGAAAACATAATTAATAAAATTGGAATTGCAATTACGGTCATAGGTGTTGCAATTGGTGCCAAATATTCTATTGATAATAATTTAATAAGCCCATTAACAAGGATTATCATGGGTTATCTGTTTAGTCTGGGATTGTTGGGTTTCGGTATCAAATTGAAAAGTAAGTACGAAAATTACAGTGCCGTTTTGGTAAGTGGCGCAATGGCAATTATGTACTTTATCACTTACACAGTGTATGGGCTATACCATTTGATTCCTCAAATTATGGCATTTATGCTTATGCTCATCTTTACCCTGTTCACCGTAATTGCTGCATTAAACTACAACAGGCAAATAATAGCTCACATTGGATTGGTAGGAGCATATGCTGTTCCTTTTTTGTTGAGTGATGGTTCTGGAGATGTAGCGGTGCTTTTTTCTTATATGGCAATTTTAAATATTGGAATTCTTGCCATTGCGTTTAAGAAATACTGGAAGTCTCTTTACTATGTCTCATTTGGTTTAACATGGCTCATTTTGTTTTCGTGGTATGTTACTAAATATCAGATAAATGAACATTTTGGATTGGCATTAGTCTTTATTTCTATATTCTTTTCAATATTCTACCTCACCTTCCTGGCTTATAAACTTCTTCAGAAGGAAAAATATGCGATTGATGACATTATACTATTGATCTTAAATTCGTTTGTTTTTTATGGTATTGGTTACACAATTCTTGATAGTCATAAAACAGGTGCACAGCTATTGGGATTGTTTACTTTATCCAATGCTGTTGTTCATTTCATAGCAAGTGTTGTAATTTATCGTCAAAAACTTGCCGACAAAAACATCCAATATTTGATTGCCGGCTTGGTGCTTATTTTCATAACTATATCGGTTCCTGTTCAACTGGATGGCAACTGGGTTACTTTGCTATGGGCAGGAGAGGCTGCGCTTTTGTTTTGGATTGGACGAACAAAATGTGTTTCGTTCTATGAAAAACTCTCTTATCCTTTGATGTTTCTGGCTTTTTTCAGCATTATTCAAGACTGGTGTTTGGTATATAATACCTATAATCCGAAAATTCCTGCTTCAAGGATTTCGCTACTATTCAACGTAAATTTTCTAACCTCAATACTATTTATCGCATCTTTTGTGTTCATTAATATATTGAACAGGAATGAAAAATACCCATCGTATTTAGATAAACAAAAAGAAATCTCAAAATTTATCTCCTTTTCTATTCCGGCTATTTTACTTGTTGCAATTTACTTTGCTTTTCGCATGGAGATAGCTAATTACTGGAATCAACTCTTTGCTGATTCTATAATTACAATTAATTCGGGAAATCAGGAGTCTCCCACGTATTACCGGAATAGTGATTTATCCTGGTTTAAATCAATTTGGATATTAAATTACTCTCTGCTTTTCGTCTCAATTCTATCCTTTGTAAATATCAAAAAGATAAAAAATCAACAGCTCGGATTGATAAATATCGGGTTAATGGTTTTATCTCTGGTTATTTTTCTATTTCAGGGTCTATATGATCTCAGCGAACTTCGTGACAGTTATTTGGAACAAACCTTATCTCCATATTATCAAAAGGGAACAATCAATCTATGGATTAGATATCCTTCATTTCTGTTTGTTGCACTGACGCTCTATTCTTGTTATAAAAATATCAAGCAAGATTTTCTACAAAGAAATTACAAAATAGCATTTGAACTCCTTTTTCATACAACTATATTATGGATTGCGAGCAGTGAATTAATCAACTGGATGGACATTTTTAAATTGGAACAGTCTTATAAACTTGGATTAAGTATACTGTGGGGAATGTACTCCCTGTTCTTAATTGCTTTTGGAATTTGGAAGAAGAATAAGCCTGTGCGGATAGGTGCAATTGCATTATTTGGCATCACTTTGATTAAATTGTTTTTCTATGATATTTCAGAACTTAACACCATTGCTAAAACTATCGTGTTCGTATCCTTAGGCGTTTTGCTGTTAATCATCTCATTTTTGTACAACAAATACAAACACTTAATTTCAGATGATGAAACCGATAATTAAGCTAATCAGCACACTGTTGCTCTTCAATTGTCTTTTTACTTTTGGACAAATAGAAGAGTACAATTTCAAACGTGAAATAAAAGGTGTCTCAGAGCAATGGCACAAAATTATTCTCCCTGACGAACTATTTGGTAGATTATCTAATGACTTAAGTGATATTCGAATTTTTGGTATAACGGCAGGAAATGACACCATCGAAACTCCTTATCTTCTTCGATTAGCATCTGATAGAGAATCCTGTAAGGATGTTGCTTTTAAGACTCTTAACGCATCTCACAATGATGAGGGGTATTATTTCACATTTGAAATTCCAACCACAGAAGCAATCGACCAAATCAAACTTGATTTCAGGCAGAAAAATTTTGACTGGCGAATCAAACTGGAAGGCAGTCAAAATCAGAATGACTGGTTTACAGTCGTCGAGAATTACCGGATCTTATCAATAAAAAATGATATCGCAGATTTTCAAATCACTAAGTTGATATTTCCAAATTCAACATATCGATTTTTCAGATTACATATCGAAAGCAAAGAAAAACCGGTATTGACGGCTGCAAGTTTTACTCAGCAAGAAATTATTGCCGGAACATTCAGAAACTATACTATCAAAAAATACAATATAAAGGATAACAGGGAGACTAAACAAACCGAAATCGATATTGAATTACAAATGCCTGTTCCCGTAAGCTATTTAAATTTAGAGGTTAAGGATTTATTTGACTACTACCGACCAGTAACGATAAACTATCTTTCTGACAGTATCAAAACAGAAAAAGGTTGGAAGTACAATTACCATGTATTGACATCTGCGACACTAAATTCGATTGATAAAAATGGATTTAAATTCAGTAGCACAACCGTAAAAAAACTAAAAATCATCATTAACAACCAAGACAATCAACCCCTGACCATTGCCTCAATTCAAGTAAAAGGATATGAACATGAGTTACTAGTTCGCTTTACTGAACAAGCCACTTACTTTTTAACATATGGAAATAAATCAGCAATTAAACCACTTTACGACATAGAGCGTTTTTTCGACAAAGTTCCAGTTGAAATGACAACATTAAAACTAGGCAATGAACAGGAAATAAAAAAGGCAGACCATCCTTTGAAAGAACCATTTTTTTAAAATAAAATTTGGCTATGGATAATTATGAGTTTAATTATTTTTGTGTTAGGATGGTTTTCTGTAATGATGATAAAAAAGAAATAACAACGTGTGGTAATACATAGAACTTCGTGCGGTCGGTACGACCCAGCATGAAGTACCGGTTGAACTACATTCCCGATTAGCAGTCGGTGATGTATGCAGTGAAAGGGAGTTGGTGTATTATGGAGACAGCGGCCTGTTTTTGCAGGTTTTGAGTGTGGTGTGATTTCGGCTATGAATGGCGTAAGCTCAACAATATCGGGCTAAAGATATTGATTCCGGATTATGCTGACAGGAAAAGCAGCCTGTTTTGTAAAATCGGGACAATACGATGGCCGTCCCGCCTGGCGAGGCGGGATAACGGGACTTGACTTATTGGTTTAGGTTTGGAGCTTGAGGGTAAAAGACATTGGCAGGCGAACGTATGCGTGGCAGTATTTCAACCGGTAGCATATTGCCGGTTTTGCAAGCCGGACATTGACAGGGATTGTATCCGGTCAGCCGCACAATGCGTTGAAACCTGCTTTCTGTCATTTCCACAAAATCAGGCTTAAACTTAAACGGCCTGAGTTGGTTCTTATACTTGCTACCCATAATGCCAAAGTAGCGGATTTTAACAAACCTCCTGGGTAGGATATGCATCACGAAGCGGCGCAAGAACTCTACACCGTCGAGGGTCATCAACCGTTGATTGGCGTTGTTTTTGTAATCCTTGTAAGCAAAGGTTACCCCCTGTTCATTGATATCCCTGATACGGGTATTGCTGATGGCCACCCGATGGGTATATTGCCCCAGATAGCTGACTATCTGAAGAGCGTTTCCCAGCGGAGGTTCGCAATAGACCACCCATGGCTTGGCATAACAGCGGTCGATGGCCTGCTGATGATCAGCAAGCAAATCCCTCTTTTTGAAGTTTCGCTTGATCTTGTCCAGCAGTTTTCCCCGGAAAGCAACACTAAGCTGGCGAACCGGATAGAGGTATTTACCCTCTTTGCCAATGTATTTTAGCTGTCCGCGCACAGTCAGTCCGGCAGCCGGCACAATGCAATGTATATGGGGGTGCAGCGACAGATTCTGTCCCCAGGTGTGAAGCACACAGACAGCACCGGTTTCCACGCCATAGTGTGTATAGCCGAAGCCCCGTAACGTGTCCCACACAGAGGAAAACATCGCATTGTAAAAGAAAAGATTATCGGTGATACAGACTCCGTTCAGCTCCTCGGGCACGGTGAAAACGATATGGAAATGCTTTATCTGGAGGGCATCCCGCATACGGTCTTCGGCCCAGATCATCTGACGGGCCACCTGGCACTTGGGGCAATGGCGATTGCCACAGCTATTATAACTGAACTGTTCGTGTCCGCATGCATCACACACATCACGATGTCCGCCCAACTCAGCGGTGCGACATTGCTGAAGCGCATTGAGAACCGTAAGCTGGTAATTATTGGGGTGATGCGATATACGATAATCCGCCCCGTAACGTTTTATCACGGAGGCTATCTCAAAACGGGTGCGGGCCATTATTTTTTAGCTCCGGGATAAAGCGTATCCAGCGGGCTATGAGCCTGTATCAGCGGACACTGAGCCACGTGGAGATAAACCATTGTAGTTTCAATTTTGGCATGGCCTAAGAGCTCTTTTACAGTAATGATATTAAGACCGTCTTCGATCAGATGGGTTGCATAAGCGTGGCGCAGGGAGTGTATGCTAACCTCTTTTTTAATAGAGGTTTTCTTCAGCGCTTCGCGAAACACCCAGCCCATCCCTTTATCGCTGTAAGGTTCGCTGCTTGTTTTGCCATTGAAAAGCCAGGTTTGCGGATGCTCGGCTGAAAGGTATTTCTGAAGCCCCCTTGTCATAAAATCCGACAAAGGCACGATGCGGTCTTTCTTGTATTTACTCTGTCGGATGTGGATGGTCTTGCGTTCAAAGTCGATGTCGGAGATTTTCAGATTGATGGCTTCGCACGAACGCAGACCGGCAGAATAGATAAGCGTAAGAATGATGCGGTGCTTCAGCAAAGAGGGTGCCCGGAAAAGCTCCCTGAGCTCGCTTCGATTGAGAATAACCGGGAGCTTGAGTTCTTTTTTGAGCGATGGCAAATCAACCGCCCGCTTTGCCAAGCCCACGTGCCGGTAATAGTAGCGCAAACCGTAAACAGTGTGTTTAAACGCACTTCGGGATGGTGATTTAGCCGAAAGCGCCAATGTGGTGAGATACTCGTTGAGTTCCTCTTCGGTTATCTGCTCCGGCAGTCGGTTGAAGTGCAGGCTAACCAATGCAATGCGGTGCATGTAGTTGTAGAGCGTGCTTTCACTCTGCCCCCGCAAGGCGGTTTGCTGACGAATGGTCTGAAAAACCCCGGAAAATCCATCCACGGTCTGGATAGCCCGGGCAATAGTCGTAGAATTACTTTTTTGTTTCATGATGTTGAACATTTAAATTAGCAATGATTTAAAAGGGAGCTTGGTACTCCCGTTCAACATCTTTGAACAAAATATTATAACAATGTATTCGGGTTTAGCGAATTAGGGCTATTCCCGGAGGGAATTTAGTTCAACACGCGGTATAGCCAATAAGGGTTTCTGTGGTATGCTAAGGGCTTCACCCGCATCAACGTTTCGTTTCGGTTTATAGGAACGTCACTCCGAAATCCCTTACTGGCCATACCGCCACCGTTAGGGGCAATAAAAAAAACAAAACTTAAAATCTCACAAAACTTAAAATTTCACAAAATGAGAAAAATGAGAAAAACACTGATTTTAGCTTTTGGACTAATAAATATTTCAGGAGCCTACTCGCAAGATAAACTTGTAATTGCAAACAATAACTTTGCCTTTAATATTTATAAAGCGACCAAATCTTTTTCATCCAACTTTTTTATTTCACCATTCAGCCTGCATCTTGCTTTATCCATTGCCAATGAAGGTGCCAATACCACCACCCGACAAGAAATAGATAAGTTATTGACAATTGCGGACGTTGATAACAGATCAATGCAATACAAGGATTTAATCAGAAAAACAATCACTAGGGAGAATGTGTCATGTGAAAATGCACTTTATTTAGCAAATTCGGTATGGATTAGTAAAGGCTTTAAGGTTGACAAAAATTATAAACAAACCATTGAAGAGAAGTATTATTCAAAAGTTTTTGATTTTGATAAAGGGAACCTAGTTTCTGAAAATCAAAAACTAAATAGCTGGATATCGAATGAAACACATGATATAATAAAGGAAATATCGGGATTAACCCCTTTATGTGAGCTTAGCATTTTAAATGCACTTTATTTCCTGGGAGAATGGGAAGTTCCCTTTAATAAGAATAAAACTTTTCCCAAAACTTTTAATAGTATTTTGAGAGCTGACGATACAGTTGATTTTATGAATGCGAAAACCATTTATAAATATTATGAGGACGACAAAATTCAAAGTTTAATTTTGCCCTATAAGCATAATCAGTTCTCGATGATTGTTTTATTACCAAGAGAAACATATGGAATATATCAGCTTGAAGAAATAATCAGTTTAGACTACTTAAATAAAGTATTAAAGGCCAGCATCATTAATGATGTGATTATTTCTTTACCAAAATTTAAGATAGAGACAGAAATATCTCCAAAAGATGATATAATAAAAATGGGCTTTGGTAAAATGTTCTCTAACAAGGCAGATTTTACAAACATCTCACCAAGTTTAAAGATTGATAAAATCACACATAAGGCTTATATCGAGGTTGATGAAAGAAAAACCGAAGCTGCTGCATTAACAAAAATAGATATGAAGTATGGAGGTTTAAGTAATTCAACACCACTTGCCCCTAAAATTTTTAATGCAGATCATCCTTTTGTTTTTGCCATTCTTGACAATAGAACGAATGCAATAATCTTTATTGGTAGATTTGTGAGAAAGTAATTTACTGCCCCTAATACATAGAACTTCGTGCGGTCGGTACGACCCAGCATGAAGTACCGGTTGAACTACATTCCCGATTAGCAGTCGGTGATGTATGCAGTGAAAGGGAGTTGGTGTATTATGGAGACAGCGGCCTGTTTTTGCAGGTTTTGAGTGTGGTGTGATTTCGGCTATGAATGGCGTAAGCTCAACAATATCGGGCTAAAGATATTGATTCCGGATTATGCTGACAGGAAAAGCAGCCTGTTTTGTAAAATCGGGACAATACGATGGCCGTCCCGCCTGGCGAGGCGGGATAACGGGACTTGACTTATTGGTTTAGGTTTGGAGCTTGAGGGTAAAAGACATTGGCAGGCGAACGTATGCGTGGCAGTATTTCAACCGGTAGCATATTGCCGGTTTTGCAAGCCGGACATTGACAGGGATTGTATCCGGTCAGCCGCACAATGCGTTGAAACCTGCTTTCTGTCATTTCCACAAAATCAGGCTTAAACTTAAACGGCCTGAGTTGGTTCTTATACTTGCTACCCATAATGCCAAAGTAGCGGATTTTAACAAACCTCCTGGGTAGGATATGCATCACGAAGCGGCGCAAGAACTCTACACCGTCGAGGGTCATCAACCGTTGATTGGCGTTGTTTTTGTAATCCTTGTAAGCAAAGGTTACCCCCTGTTCATTGATATCCCTGATACGGGTATTGCTGATGGCCACCCGATGGGTATATTGCCCCAGATAGCTGACTATCTGAAGAGCGTTTCCCAGCGGAGGTTCGCAATAGACCACCCATGGCTTGGCATAACAGCGGTCGATGGCCTGCTGATGATCAGCAAGCAAATCCCTCTTTTTGAAGTTTCGCTTGATCTTGTCCAGCAGTTTTCCCCGGAAAGCAACACTAAGCTGGCGAACCGGATAGAGGTATTTACCCTCTTTGCCAATGTATTTTAGCTGTCCGCGCACAGTCAGTCCGGCAGCCGGCACAATGCAATGTATATGGGGGTGCAGCGACAGATTCTGTCCCCAGGTGTGAAGCACACAGACAGCACCGGTTTCCACGCCATAGTGTGTATAGCCGAAGCCCCGTAACGTGTCCCACACAGAGGAAAACATCGCATTGTAAAAGAAAAGATTATCGGTGATACAGACTCCGTTCAGCTCCTCGGGCACGGTGAAAACGATATGGAAATGCTTTATCTGGAGGGCATCCCGCATACGGTCTTCGGCCCAGATCATCTGACGGGCCACCTGGCACTTGGGGCAATGGCGATTGCCACAGCTATTATAACTGAACTGTTCGTGTCCGCATGCATCACACACATCACGATGTCCGCCCAACTCAGCGGTGCGACATTGCTGAAGCGCATTGAGAACCGTAAGCTGGTAATTATTGGGGTGATGCGATATACGATAATCCGCCCCGTAACGTTTTATCACGGAGGCTATCTCAAAACGGGTGCGGGCCATTATTTTTTAGCTCCGGGATAAAGCGTATCCAGCGGGCTATGAGCCTGTATCAGCGGACACTGAGCCACGTGGAGATAAACCATTGTAGTTTCAATTTTGGCATGGCCTAAGAGCTCTTTTACAGTAATGATATTAAGACCGTCTTCGATCAGATGGGTTGCATAAGCGTGGCGCAGGGAGTGTATGCTAACCTCTTTTTTAATAGAGGTTTTCTTCAGCGCTTCGCGAAACACCCAGCCCATCCCTTTATCGCTGTAAGGTTCGCTGCTTGTTTTGCCATTGAAAAGCCAGGTTTGCGGATGCTCGGCTGAAAGGTATTTCTGAAGCCCCCTTGTCATAAAATCCGACAAAGGCACGATGCGGTCTTTCTTGTATTTACTCTGTCGGATGTGGATGGTCTTGCGTTCAAAGTCGATGTCGGAGATTTTCAGATTGATGGCTTCGCACGAACGCAGACCGGCAGAATAGATAAGCGTAAGAATGATGCGGTGCTTCAGCAAAGAGGGTGCCCGGAAAAGCTCCCTGAGCTCGCTTCGATTGAGAATAACCGGGAGCTTGAGTTCTTTTTTGAGCGATGGCAAATCAACCGCCCGCTTTGCCAAGCCCACGTGCCGGTAATAGTAGCGCAAACCGTAAACAGTGTGTTTAAACGCACTTCGGGATGGTGATTTAGCCGAAAGCGCCAATGTGGTGAGATACTCGTTGAGTTCCTCTTCGGTTATCTGCTCCGGCAGTCGGTTGAAGTGCAGGCTAACCAATGCAATGCGGTGCATGTAGTTGTAGAGCGTGCTTTCACTCTGCCCCCGCAAGGCGGTTTGCTGACGAATGGTCTGAAAAACCCCGGAAAATCCATCCACGGTCTGGATAGCCCGGGCAATAGTCGTAGAATTACTTTTTTGTTTCATGATGTTGAACATTTAAATTAGCAATGATTTAAAAGGGAGCTTGGTACTCCCGTTCAACATCTTTGAACAAAATATTATAACAATGTATTCGGGTTTAGCGAATTAGGGCTATTCCCGGAGGGAATTTAGTTCAACATGCGGTATAAAACATTGGTGTACAATGCGTTGCCCCTCTTTGGCGCGGGTTTGTAACCCGTGCCTTTTGTTTATACAGTTTGTAAC
>CAZHNZ010000117.1:0-12780 GCA_964534355.1 uncultured Parabacteroides sp. | reverse complement strand
AAAAACGAAGGTCAGGAATAGCGATCTATTCCAATGAAGGATACTTTTAATCATTATGTATGTGTGTGTGTTTAACAGATAACAAACCTGAAATCAGGATAAAGTCAGATTTTATGGTTAATAAATCCAACGGAAATAGCTCATTAACAAATGAAATTAATTGGAACAACTATTATTCTCAAATTTGCTAACGTCGCGCAAAATTACATAAATATTGTTTGTTTCAACCAATTAACTCATTTAATATGCAAAAAATCAACCCCAAAAGTGCGCCGCATGAATGGCTATTGTTTTTTCGTCGAAATATTTCGTTTCGGGGTCGTTGGATAGAAGAAATGTACTCAATTCCATTTATTACGCCAATTAGAATTGAAAAAACAGAACTATTGTGCCCAACAGGGAAGCCTCTTCCATTACAAATGGACGACTTTCCGGCAATACGATACACCATCTTTTTCAATTTTCAGGAAATAGATACCACTACCAATGCCCGACAGAGGGATGGTAAACAGAGTTCTGTTGCCCGATTTTGAGAAAACAGTTTTCCCCAGGCCGTCAACCAATGATATGATTGAATCTTCGGCATTTTCGACGCAAAGAAAATCCTTAGCCGGCAGTGGGTAAATTCTGAAATTGTTGTTCTGAGCCGCACTAACAGCGTTAACTCCCGACCAAGGAACAGCGCTTACCTCATTCGAATTTGCTGTTTCGCCCGCTTTATTCACCGCTGTAATTACATAATAATATGTTTTTCCGTTGGTCAGTCCGCTATCAGTATAAGACAATCCGGTGATACCGCTTGCTATTTGAGTGTAGGTTCCGCCGGGCGTTTCGGCTCGTTTAATTGTGTAAGAAAGCGCGCCAAGTGCATCGGGCCAGGTAAGAGAAACTGATTTGTTTCCGGCGGTGGCTTTGAGAGCCGATGGTGTAGCCGACAATGTGGGCGCAAAAACGGATTCGTACTCTTTGTAACCAATCAGATGATCCTCAGCAATATCGCTGTTTATCACCAATATATGCCCATAGGCCGGGATAGAAAGAGACGGAATTGTGATTTTAGCCGCAGAGACAGTGACAGCCCCCACACTCGTTTCGTCCCAGCTTTTTACGACTCGCGCTTTGCCATACGGACAAGCCATTGTATCAGTATAGGTGCGGGCAGCCGCGGTTGGATTGAAGATGATTCTGATTTTCCGACCGGCAGCTTCGGTAAACTGAAAGTTAATCAAACTATTGTTATCGGGCAGGCGGGTGACACCGGTGGCATAGGTTTTGCCACTATATGTGCTTTCCATCAGTGCATATCGCTTTGTACCCGATGGGTAGGTGACAGCCGAATCCTTCCCGCTGTATTTGTCGTGCAGCTTTATCATTAGCGAAAGGGTATCTGCACTCCAAATTCCATATTTAAACATTTCAATTTTTCCGACATAATCTTTTTGGTGAATTTTGAAACGAAGTTTTCCAAAGTTCCATTCATTTTCACCTGTCGCTAGCAATGGTTTGTATGTAGCCTGCTGACCACTACGACCCGCCGTAAGCACAATGCGATTGGCTAAACCAAAGACAGTACTGGATGCCGTTGATTCTATTTCCGATAATCCAATCACACGATCCGGCGTGAAAACCCAAAGTTGCTTTCCATCCCACGAGGTTTCGGCATAACGCATTTTAGACACATCGTACCTGGCAGATAATCCATATACAGACTGCGTTCTTGTCACCCTGTAATAGCCATCTTTGCCGGTAAGGCAAGCCCAGTAGTTTCCTCTGTTCCAATCAGTTTCTATTCCTTTCGAAGGCTTTACCTCTGGTGCAGTGCCATGAAAAACAGCGTTGATAGGATATTGGCCGGAAGTTGCCGTTTCGTTGAGAATAGCTGCACCTGCCAGGGTATTCATTCCATCCATATTGTCAAATGCTGTTTCGGTCAGTTCCGGTCCCGGTCGACTCACATCGCGGCCTGAGCCTGTGATGGTCCAGGCTCCATATCGTCCGCGCGGCCCTTGTATATTTTTATCGAAAAACATATAATTATCCGGTAATGATTTGGCCGTCAGGCCAGAGCGATAAATAAACGCATGATAGCCGGCATTCTGCCCTTTCCCGATACCGTAATTAAATCCATCTCCCGAAAGATATGCCACGGCAAGGGCCTCCACTTTTTGCATTCCGGCATTGTAGTAGGGTTTCCAGGCCGGCGACGTACTGTATTCATAGTAACTCAGACCAATAGGAACCGTAACCGATGGGATGTAATTTGCCGTTCTTTTGAGGAAGTCGAGGGCTGCCTGCGAGCGGGTAATGGCATAATAACGACAGTATGTAGAGATAACGGGCGGGTGATATGTGGGCGACTCGTTCTGATAACCTACATAGTGAGTGCCTCCATCGCCCAAAAGCGTTTTGGTCATTACACTATCAATGGCATACCTTATTTTTTTTGCAGAAACCGTATCGTCGACAGCCAATGCACAGAAGTAACCGTTGAAAGCCTGACGAATATCGCCATTGAGCCAAACCGCTCCCACCAAACGTTTGTCGTAAAGATTTGTGTTTTTGAGCAATGCAGTGACATCCTTTTTCAATTGAGTTTCCCACATCGCCTTTTTGTCAGCCGGTATTTTATCGGGCAAATAGGTTTTGAGCATCAGGTACGAAAGCCCGGGATACATCATCGCCATATCGTTGACCAGAATATTTTTGCTCCAACGGGTAAATGCAGAATCGCACAACAAAATCCATCGGTTGAGCACGCCCGGTTGCCCTTTGTAGGGACTATTGGGATGCAAATAGGCCAAAGCCGCGGTGTAGATTTCGCCATCGGAATAGGCGGTACTTGTGACATTCAACCCCGAAAAAAGAGTTGAAATGTGCGGATTGGTAGCCGGTTCGGGGATGGGTGGCAAAAGTGTGAGATTTTGCGCACTTGTTTTTGTAGTTAAAAAGCAAAAGAGCAATATGACTACTGCTTTAATGATAAATGTGTTCTGTGTCATGCTATTCGTTATCAAACATTATTATTTCGGTAATTCCGAATCCGGGTTAGTGACTGATTTTCCGGGACACGGCATCTCCTTTTTCTCCCACAACCTGAAGAATGACCACCTTTGCCGATGACGTTTCGGGCAGCAACACGTTATTTATTCCTTCCGATAAAACATTATTTTGCTGAAACAAAACAGCCCCATTTGTATCGACCAAACGAAGGGTCGCTTTTACGGTGTCGTGGCAGATGATGGTCGCAATCATGGAACGATTGATTTTGTTTTTCACCACGTTTTCGATCCGGATAGTTGGGGTACTATTGATAACCGGCGATTTTATATCTGTATTCATCTTGCCATTGAGCTTAAGCAATTCCGTGTAATTTTGAAAACCACGCCCCAAATCGGCAGGATCATTGGATGATACCAGCAATATCTGCTCATTGGCAGGAATGGTATAGGTTGAATTGGTGATGCGAACGGGTAAATTGACCATTGTATCGAGGCGTGAAAAGTGGATCTCGTTGGTATTACCCGGGATAATTGCCGTCGAAAGATCGGCAGTTTGCGGTATAGCACTTGTATTTTTAAAAGAGGCATAACACTTACCATTCAGTTTCACGACCAATGCTTTTATATTGCCATTGATGACGCGCGAAACCTGAGCGTCGGTTTTAGAAAGCGAATCGCGAATTTCGATAATGAAATATTTTTTGAATGCAGAACTGTAGGTTTTTTTGGTCACTCCCCCACCCGATTCGTCGAAACGGAAGATAATCTCCTCAGCCTGCTTCACATCGTCGCGGATAACACCGGCCGTATCGGTTAATACGGTCTGAAAATCGTGTCCGTGAATAAAAGCACGGAATTTTCCGTATGCATATTGCTTCTGATCAATCTCTTTTTTGATGCTTTTGGGATACATCGTACCTGAGCGGCCGTAGGTAAACCGCACCCGACCATCTACCTGATAAGCACCGGCAGAAGCTCCGGTTGGATAGACCTCGAAAAATCCGATAATGCGGTCGGGCAGTGTAATCCACTGTTGGTAAGAACTCCAATCGGTGTTTCGCCCCGACGGGCCTGCGGTTTGTCGCTGCAATATGCCGGACGCAGATACTGTTGATGCAGTTTGAGCCACACAAACTTTCGATTTTACATTAGCAAGCATGTATCCCCAGGTATCCCACTCAGATGTATTGCCGGGATTGACATGAACCTTATTGTGAATACACATGACTGCTGCATCCAGATTGTCTTTGGTGGTACTTGTTCCCAGCGGACGGGTTTGCATACTACCCATTACCGTTTGCAGTCCGGGCTGATTGGTGCTGCCGGTTCCGGCCACATTTCGTACCGTGGCCGCATAAGAAAACCGGCCATACCGACCACGTGGCCCCTGAATATTGCGGTCGTAAACCACATAATTGTCCGGAATCGGTTTGGCTACAATATCCGTACGATAAAAAGGGATATTATAAACAGAATTGCTTCCCGTTCTATAATTGTCAAATTTTGTTTTAAGCCAGGGGTTGCCGGTTATGCCAAGCAGCGGTTCACCCGAAAATCCGGGGATGCCATTCCAGGTTGTTTTCCAGGCCGGCACGGTGTAATACTCAGGTACACCGCTGCCTTCGATGGTCATCATCTCGTAGTTTGCCCCTTTGGCTATACAGTCCCAGGCATTTTGATACTCACTTACAGCCCATATCTTGGCCAATGAGGTGTTATTCCCAGTATGGTAACTGCCCGATTCATTTTGATGCCAGATGTAAGCATGAGCTCCATCGGGATAAAGATTGGCCATTAGCATGGAATCGACAATCTGTTTTGAGAGGTTTATCCAGTTCTGATTATTCACAAACATCCCCGTATGCATCAACACCTCGGCATACGAAATATCCCGGTTGGCATAATTGCCTGAAAAAATGGCCGGAGCCAGAGTTTCGTAATGAAGCTTGCCGGCTACCAGAGCGGCATCTTTCATTTGTTGTAGCATAGTTGATGGCAGAAACTGCCCGAATGATACACTGGCAATTCGCCAGGCATAAGAGATTTCGGAAATAGCAAACCAGTCGTTCATAGCGTTGGCTGTTCCGCCCGGCAATACACTTCCACCCACGGCATAGCAGTAGGTTTTGTAGTCGTCGGAGGTGGCATACACCAGGTGCAGAAACCTGCGAAACAACTCAGGATTGTACCTGTAATTGCTGTATGGCGAAACTATCAGCCAGTGAAGTCGTTGCAGCAGTTCGCCCATCTCGCGGGAGTCGTTGTATTTGTCGCCGGTATAAATGGTATCTTTGCCGGTTTTGGATTTTGGAATGATGGAATTATTTGGCTCTGATGATGGATAAAGCGAGAGAGGTTTGGTGAGATAGGTAGCCGCCCAGGCGTGTATGGCATCGATATGAATGTTGTTGGTGGATACCTTTATTGCAGGATTAAAGCCAATCGCCTTTTCGGGCACAGCCGGCAAAGCAGGTGTTGAGTTGATTAATGTTTGAATATCTGCCTGTAAAGCAGCGGCCTCGGCTGCAAAACCGGCATCTTTCGACAAATCCATCCGCTCCATAGCCACGCCCACAGCCACATCTTTGAGTTCGGTAAGCGGATCAATCTTTTTAACGGAAACATTATCTATCCAGCATATTTTGGGGAATGGTCCGGCCGGCAGGGTGCTGCCCACCACTGAATTGGGGCGAATAGAGATGCGCATATTGTTTCGCTCGGCAGCCGTCCAACCCGTTACATCGATATACATTTTGAACTGTTTCCAGTTTTTTGTGGCTTTAAACTGAACCGCAAAGGGGGCTGTTGCCACCGATGGATATCCGAAGGTCGATTTAAGCACATCCACCGACACAGGCATATCTGCCTGATTGGATTTGAGGTAAAACGTAACGACGTATTTATCGGCTTCAACTGCCGGCATCGATTGAAACAGGCGGATGGCCCATTGCGTGCTCTGTTTCCTGATGGTGATGGCCAGCGATTTTGAACCGCTAAAACTTGTGGTATCTACTATTTTTGAGTAGGCCTGAGCCAACGAACTGGCCGTGTTACCATAGACTGAAAGTTGCCAAACGCCCGGTTTGCCGGTAACATCGCCGGTGCCGGTAGTCAGGTATGAACTATCTCCTGCGGCAAAATTCTCGAAATCTCCGTTTGCAATCAGATTGACCTGAGCATTCATTACGAGTGCAAAGAACAGAGAAAAAACTGTAAAGATGTGTTTCATGAGATAAAGGGTTAGTATATCGGTACAAATATAGCCTGTTTCACCCGTTATTATTTTGCCGGATGTTGCAAACAGTGTACACAACTGACCATTTAGCCCCGATTTTATCTGTTTATCACATCATTAAGAAATTCGGATGGCGATTTACCATATTGTTTTTTGAATGACTTGGTAAATGAAGAGTGGTTTTTGAAACCCACCTCCGACGAAATCTCCGATATGCTCATTTTGCGTTCGAGAAGCAACTCCATGGCATGTTTCATCCGAATGTAATAGATAAACTCGATGGGCGTTTGTCCGGTAAGTGTCTTCATTTTTCGGAACAGATTGCTGCGGCTCATAGCCATGGCATCTCCCAGCTCTTCTACACTAAACTCCTCTTTGTCCATATTAAGCTTAACAATATTGAGCACCTTTTGCAAAAACTGTTCATCCAGCGGATTTTTAGCAATGTCTTTGGGCACAATGATGCCGCCATCCTGTTTCAGTTTCTCGATGAAACGGCGTTGCGACTCAATCATAGCTGCAATGCGCGCTTTGAGCAGAGCCGGATGGAAAGGTTTAGCCATGTAATCGTCGGCACCGGTGTGCATGCCCTCCAGCCGGTTTTCGACCGTGGCTTTGGCCGACAAAAGAATAAACGGTATGTGGCTGATGTTGTAGTCCTGTTTCACCGCTTTGCAAAGTTCCACGCCATCCATTTCGGGCATCATCACATCGCTGATGATGAGGTCGGGCTGAGCTCCCGTCTTCAATAATTGCAGCGCCACGGCACCATTAACGGCACGAATTATCTCATACTCGCGACCAAGAATATGTTCGAGAAAATCGAGTACATCTTCGTTGTCGTCCACCACCAGCACTGTGGCCTGTTTGGACTGACCTGCCGGCAGGAATTCCGATGCAGGTACAACCAGATCGTTGTAACCCATATCCGGTTCATAGTCAGAAACAAAGACTTCCGGTGCAGACTCTTCTACCACTTCTCCGGGCTGACTAAGCGGCAGAAAAACGCGGAAAACAGTGGATACATCCGGTGTACTCTCGACCACAATAGTTCCGTTGTGCATTTCCACCAGATTTTTAGACAATGACAGGCCAACGCCCGTACCTTTATCGCTCTTTTCGGAATAAAAACGGTCGAACAGATGTGCCATTCCCTCGGGCGAAATGCCCCGTCCGTTGTCAGCCACCGACACCGATACCCACTCGTTGGAATTGCGGCCAATAAGACTCCGGTGTGCGTTTGCGTCGCATTTTTCGATGGTCAGAGAGACAGTTCCACCTTCGGGCACAAATTTGAATGCATTAAATATCAGATTATTGAGCACCATCTCTATCTTTCCTTTGTCGATAGCCAGAGTGAGAGTCTCTGTTTTTTTATTTATTGTAAATGTAATCCGTTTTTTTGCGGCAAAATGGGTAAAGTTGTCGTAAATGTCCTGCATAAATGCTACCAAATCGCAACGCTCTTTTTTGAGTTTCAGTTTGCCCTGCTCCATTTTCTGAAAAGTCATCAGTTCATCAATCAGGTAAAGCAGCTTTTTGCTGTTGCGGTAGATAAGCTGTATCTGACTTTTGACACTACTATTCAGTTTGTCGGATGCCAGCAGCTCTTCAACGGGCCCGACGATAAGCGAGAGCGGGGTACGGAATTCGTGCGAAATATCGGTAAAGAAACTCATTTTCATTTTGTCCATGTTTCTGAGTTGCTCTTTCTCCATCCGGTCTATTTGGATTTGTTGTTTCTGATTGAGGTTGATAAGCATGTAGCGCACAATGAGATAAGTCACAGCCAAAAGCAGAATTATGTAAATAGTAATCGCCCACCAGCTTTTCCACGGCGGTGGTAACACTTTGATTTTAAGCAAAGCGGACTGTGTGCTCCACACACCGGAATTGTTGCAGGCGCGCACCTCGAAGGTGTAGGTTCCGGCATTGAGGTTGGTATAAGTCGCTGTCCGGTTAGAGGCATCCGTCAGAGTCCAGTCTTCGTCGAAACCTTCCATTTTGTAGGCATACCGGTTCTCTTTGGGGGCAGAAAAATGCAATGCGGCAAATTCGAGCGTAAACTGATTGTTGTTGTGATTGAGTGTAATTTCAGATGTGTTTTGTATGGTTCGATCCAACACCACATCGCCGTTTACCTTTTCGGCAACGGCCACCGATTTGTTCATCAGCCGAAGATCGGTAATCACCACCTTGGGCGCCATATTATCCACTACTATCTCTTTGGGATTGAAGGTGATAAAACCTTCGGATGTGCCGAATGCAAACAGATTTTCGGAAACCTTGCAGCAGCAATTGAACGGTACATTGGCCAGATAGGTGCGCACCTGCCCCGATTTGACATCGAAGCGCGCCAGACCTTTTTTTGTACTCAGCCAGATATAGGCCTGATTATCGGCGATGATGCCATTGATTGATTTATCGGGCAATCCCTCTTTGGTGGAAAAATTATTGATTTCGTATTTGCCATTGGGGTGAAGACTGACCGAAGAGAGCCCCGACTCGGAAGCAGCCCAGATAGTGCCCCGTGGCGATTCGGTCATGGCATAAATAATATTCCCGAAAACAGCATCACCCGTGGCATCTTCTATGACCGGGTGAAAAACGTTGTCTCCGACGCCAAAATAACCGATACCCTGATTCTCAAAACCAAGCCAGATATTTCCGGCCGTGTCTTCGAATAGCGTGCGGACAAACTCGAAATTGCGGTTTTTGGGAAAGCGAATGCGGTCGAGCAGATTGACCATTTCGCCGGTCGAAGACTCTTTGTAGAGGCCGTTGTAGGTGGCATACCACATGCTTCCGCGCCGGTCTCTGAACATCGAGAAGACGGCGTGTCCGTCTATTTTTAGCTGCTTGCTACCAACCGACGAGGCCGGAAATTGAAGTGCCCCGCCCAGTGTTCCGAAGTGTATTTGGTCTCCATTGGCCATCACAGAGCGGTTGCTATTGAGCGGTGAACCCACGGGATCGAACCAAAAGTTGCGGCAAAGATTGGTTCGTAAGTTGAAGTTGTAGAAGCCCGATTTGATGGTGCCAATCCACAAATCGTCGTTGCCAACAGATGCGATGCAGCGCACCTGCGCCTTTGCCTCCTTATCGCCAAAGGTATAGCTGTGGAAGGGCAAGAGGTGCAAATCGAGTTTGTTGAGACCATATTCGGTGCCACACCAAAGCACATCGGCGCGGTCGATAAAGACTTTGTATGCCTGATTGTCGCTGATGGTGCGGCTGTTGAGCATGTTGTTGCGAAAGAAGAGCAGGCGGCGGGCATTGCCCCGGCTCTCTATTTTTGCCAAACCGCGGTTGGTCGCCAACCACATATCGCCCGAGTTGGATTTGGCAATATCGAACACCTCGGTGTTGTCGAGTCCTGCGGGGGAATTGTCGAACGAGTTGTTGAAAACGAAGGGTTTGTAATCGTTTGATTTCGCATCGTAGTCGAAACGAATCAATCCATCGCCACCGGTAGTCAGGTAGAGATTGCGGTTGTCTTCGAGCATCGACCAGACCCGATCGCCGTAGGCATTGGGGCGAACGGCAAACGGATAAACGCGGTATTGTCCGGTAGTAACCTGAAAATGAATGACGCAGCTGCTTGTGGCTATCCAGATGTAGTGGTTGTATGACGCTATTATTTTGCTAATGGGTTGTTTAAAAGGATAATTGTTGAAGTTGGTGAATTTCTGATTTGTTGGATTGTACACAGAGAGTCCTGAAGAGGTGCCAATCCAAAGCTTTCCGGTGTGGTCGAACAGCAGCGAGCTGATGCTGTTGCCCGCAATGGACGATGGATCGCCCTTCTTGTGCAGGAAATTGGTAAAAACATCTTTTCGTACGTCGTATTTGCTGAGTCCCTCTTTGGTACCGATCCAGATGGAACCATCCCTGTCTTCGGTGATGGCGTAGGCCCAGTTTCCCGAAACGCTGTTGGCCGTGTTGTTTTTGAAGAAGTTGGTGAATGAATAGCCGTCGTAGCGACTGATTCCGTTCATGGTACCAATCCAAAGAAATCCGCGGCTATCCTGATAAAGCGAGCGAATGCGGTCGTCGGGCAAGCCGTTGAAACTGTATATATGTTCGAATATGATATCGGGACCCACCACGCGAACGCCGTTGCCGGATTGCAGCGACTGTGCATAAAGGGTGATTAGATTTAACGAAAGAAGCAGTGACAGAAATATCCGGAAAATATTATTCATCGGAAAAAGCAGTATTTTTAAGGCAAATTATCCATTGCATTCAAAATCGAATACAGACGTGCAAATATAGTGCTTTTTCGGATTGAAACAGGATTAACCCGGCAAAACAGAAAATGATAAAGTATAAATTTACTGAATTGCATTCCTGTTATTAGCGTGTTTTTCCGCTTTTCATCATTCGTTCTACCTCTATTCCGGCAAACAATACAGCAAACAGTCCGTGTGTATCATCTTTCAGAAAAGGGCGGTTCAGGTAGTAGATCACATCTTCCGAACACATGGTTCCCATGCAGATGTTGTTGACTGTTCCGTCGGGTTCTATCTGTGTTTTGATAGCCTCCCATCCTTTTTCGGCCACAGGTCGGTATTTGCGGGCATCCAGCCAACCATTGGTCACACCGCGGGCGATGGCCATGGTGAAAATGGCGGTGCCCGAGGTTTCCTCTTTCGAGTCGCTGCGGTCTATCACGTTGCGCCAAAATCCGTTTGCATTCTGATACCGGACGAGCGACTCTACATGCCGGCGGTATTGAGCCAGTATCGCTTTGTATTTGGGGTGCGACTGCGGCAGACCGAGCAGCACCTCACTTGTGGCCCAGATAGCCCAGCCGTTGGCACGCGACCAATGGGGCATCTTCACCGTTTTTTTCGAGTAGCGGGCATGCATGTATAGTTGAGCATCGGCATCCCATACCTGTTTTTGGAAATCGAGCACCTGTGCGGCGGCATCGTCTCTGAATGCACTCTTTTCGGCATCCGTTTTGGCATATCTCGAAGCTTGCATCAGGAATGGAATTCCCATAAACATATCATCTACCCAGGTGGTAAATTCTTCCGGCGTGGTGCGTGTAAACACTGTCGAGCCGGGCAGTCGTATCTGCTCTTTGGCGGCATAATGCATGGTCTTTTCCACAAATCGTTCGTACTGCGGGCGGTTGGCAAAGTCGTTGTTTTTGATTAATTTATAGACAAATGGCAGGGTAGGCGCCGTTGTGAAATCAAGCAATTTGGCATCCACGATGTGGCTGTTGGCCGAGTTCAGGGCATTGAGCTCTTTTACCTGATATTCCACAAAAGGAAGTCCGTTCAGATGAAAATCACAAAAGCGCGTCGCATAGTCATCGTATTTCTTTTCGCCCGACACTTCGGTCAGTTGCTGCATCGCCCAGGCCACACCGCCATTGTGGTAGTTCCAGGTGTAGTTGGTGCCCCAGACCAATGGATTTATCAGTGTTCCCAGCACCTCTACCTTGGGGATTGTCCAGGTTACCTGTTCATACAGTCCGCTGTACATTTTTCCAAAAATCATCTCTTTTTCGGGCATATAGCTCTCTTTCAGCCCCGTTCTTTGGCCGGCTGCTTCATCATTTCTGAATGGGCCAATCACCAGCCAGTTCGAGAGGCGGGCAACTGTCGTGTCCAGATTTGACACATTATTTATCCCTATGGCCGGATAATTCATCGCCACCGTTACAGATCCTTTGGTGCTTGGTGGCTGCAAGTGTACCCGCCACTCTTTGCCGCGGGTTTCCGATTTTATCAGCAAATCATTTTTTCCTTTGTTCAGATGAACGCGAAACGAGTATCTCATCACCACACTGCGCTCATCGTATTCCAGCCGGATGTCGCGGTCGCCGGTTTGGCTGTACACCTCTTTGCCATTCAAAAATATGCGGCATCCGTCGTTGTGTTCTGTTTCTATCGTCATATCCATCTCTTGGGCTGTCGTCAGTTGCGTATAGGCGTATGCTACCGCCGGCTGATGTGCAGGGAATGTACGACCAAAGTCAACCACCTGCATGCCCGAGAAGGTTTTACTCACCGGCGCCAAACTCATTCCATAACAGAATGGTGTTTCACGGATCAACTTATCGCCGATCAGTTTTATCACCGACAAAGGCGAAGCCATCTCACTCACATTCCCTCCGGCCTCAATGCCCATAGCAAATAGAAAAAGCAGAACTGTCAGCAACTGTTTTTTGCACAATGTGCGTAATTGTGTGGTGTGTCTTGTTTTCATTGTTCTCATTTTTGTCACTTAGTTCCGCAAAAATAGACCTATTGAGCCGCATTGGCTACCCGAGATGTTGCAACTACTTATCTCAATTACCCTTTCTTTCCTAAAAAACAAAAATTTTTTGGGCGTGCCCCTTAGGGGGCCGGGCTATCCGCTCATAGTCCTCGCCGGTTCACTTTCCTGCTCATTATCAAACCTTTGCAGCCGGCTGTGGGCTATCCGCTACTATCCCTCACGCGGTGCGCACATCACCCGCAATGACAAAAAAAGGCAAAAAAATAAGGTCTTCTATCCTCACGGACCAAAGACCTCCTAACCTAATCT